>CASFLH010000017.1 GCA_949295505.1 uncultured Spirochaetales bacterium
GATAGCCTCTCTGACGGCTTCATTCTGGAAGGCTGATCCGATGAGAACAACAGCATTAACCCTACGTGAGGAAAGTATCCTTATATACTGAGCCTTGCTCTCATCTGTCTCACCGGCATTGAGGATAAGCGAGCAGTATCCCATTCTCATGAAATGCTGCTCTATCATATACGCGCCCTCGATATGGTGCTGATTCCTGATATCAGAAACAAGAATGCCGATCATCCTGCTTGTCTGGTTGACAAGACCACGAGCGGCCTCACTGACGGAGAAGTTGGATTCTTTCAGTATCTTCTCAACCTTCTCCCTTGTGGTCTTCTTGATGCCGGGCCTTGAGTTTATAACCCGGCTGACAGTGCTTGCGGATACCCCTGCCTCTCTTGCGATATCATAGATAGTCAGCCCCATACAGCTTCAGATCCTTTTCACACCCTCCAGTGCATGTATCAATGATACAGCCATTTCATGATGGGGAACAGCTATTCCTAGCTCATGGGCCTTGGAGACGACAGCGCCGCTGATGGTATCCACTTCCGTCTTCCTGCCATTCTTTATATCCATCATGATGGATGTGTAGCCACCTTTGTTATTCTGGCTGGTTGCCCTGACTTTCTCGATCACCTTCTCCTCATCAAAGGAGAGTCCCATGGCAGAAGCCACGCTGATTGTCTCCCCGATCAGGCTCTTGCATATTGAGAAAGCAGATTCATTCTCCGAGATGTAATGCATGTCACTCTGAAGTATTGCTGTCAGGACGGAAAGCGAGACATTCGTCATCAGCTTGTCCCAGATAAGCTGCTGTATATTGTGATGGATTCTCACATCGAATCCACAGCAGTCAAAAGTTTCCTTGATACGATGCAGCATCGGGTCATCACCGCCATCAAGCTTCCCTATGTTCGTTACGCCTTTTCCCCCATGATGGACCTTGCCAAGCGAAAGAACTGCGCCATTGTCCTCGGTAGTACCGATGATGATATGATCCTCATCCACGAAACCGGAAAGGATACGTTCATGCCCCGCTCCGTTCTGCAGTGTCATGAGATAGGTGTCTTTTCCTATCGCCTCCTTGATGTTCGAAAGGGCAGCAACAGAATAAAGCGCCTTTGTGAAGAGAATCACAAGATCCGCACTACCCGCACCTGCCGCATCCAGAGCTGCAGAAGGATGGAAGGTTCTCTCTTCTCCGTTTTCTTCCAGGACAATGCCATCTTTGCCGATTTTATCGACAAGAGATGCATTGGTATCAACAAGCGTCACACTATTTTCCTGGCTGAGCCGCCCTCCATAGATAGAGCCCATAGCACCTGCACCGATAACGATTATGTTCATGAAACACCTCGAACAAAGGAAGCCATCAGCAAGCTGACGGGAAAAAGAAAGACTGGCATGGTATTCCCCACGCCAGCGCTTATACCAACAGCCATCTGGCTGAACTGCAACTGAATATCTTCTGTGAAAGTCTTCAGCTTACTTGTCGAATCCCGGGATGCCCTCGATCGCATAAGCCCTTACAGGACATGAATCAAGGCCCAGGATCGGAAGCGGTGCATAGCTCATGAAGAACACGTCCTTCTCAAGCTTATCGAGATTCTGCAGAACTTCAAGGAAGACGATATTCTCTGCAAGAAGGATATCATGGAAAGGCTTCACGTCCTCATTGCAGTTCTCAATCGAGACGCCATCGCCGAATCCGATGCACTTTGCCTTGTGTTCCTTGAACCATGTTGCTGTCTCCCCGTTCACAAGGAGTCTCTTGTCTTCCGGTGTGTTGGTTTTAGGCGTGAATGGCTTGAGCTTATATGGGCTGTCGATGATGACAATCGTATCATCCTGCATCTTGGGCAGACAGTACTTGTCGAGCATCTCCGCTGTGATATGGGAATTCGGTGCAGCATCCGGAATCGTCACATAGATAGCACGCCCAAAGAAAGTCGTGAGAGGAAGCTCAGCAACGCTCGGCCAGTTGTCATCATGATGATAAGGACACTCGCAATGCGTGCCAAGATGGCTCGTAAGATCCATGATGGTATGGAAATCTGGAATAGGACCACCTGTGTTGAAGCGGAAAAGGTGGCACCTTCTTGTCTCTGTCTTCGGATCAAGAGTCTTCGTAAGATCAACAACTCTGAGATCACCCATTCTGTAAACGCAATCCATTTCTCTCTCCTATATTCCGGGTTTCCCCGGCCTGCCAGGATCTGTGCAGGGAAGCAATTCCTGTGCTTCTGCAACTATGGTATTATCCCCGGAAAAAATTGTAAAGAATTTTTTTGCAATCGATTTCAAAAATCGATTAGCACCCATCCTCTCCCTGTCCCATCAATGACAACAAGGCGTATCCTCAGGCTCTCAGACTGGCACTTTTACGACTATCTTGCAGATTTCCATCTTCTCACCAGCTGTGAGGCGCGGCTTATGCGCATCGGAAGGGGCAAGAACAATGAAATCCCCAGCGCGAAGCAGCACCTTGCCTGAAAGTGCCGGATTCTCATAGAACGTGATGTCATCACTCTCGGAATAAGGTGTCCTCACGACAAGCCCTTCCCTTGGGCAGACTCCGCAGAACTCCTCACCCTGGATAACGTACTGGACATCGAAGAACTTCTCATGGGTCTCGAAATAGACTTCATCTTCGGCAAAGCTCGTGTATCTCTGGACAGATGCCCTCACTCCGTTATCAAGCTCAATCCAGCCAACCGGAAGATCCAGAAGATCCGTACTCTTCAGAAAATCAAAAGCCGTTCTGAATTTCGGTGCGGAGAGATCATACTTATACTCCTCACCATTCTTTGTGCTGTACATGAAAAACACTCCTTATTGGTTTTATTATCGTCTCTTCTTCATCGGGATGATCAGTGAAATGAAGATACAGATGAAGAAAAGCAGAGAATTCTAAGCAACGAAAGAAACCCTTAATGTATAATTCTTTCCACTATAAGATTTTGATTTTTACAGATCATGCAAGGTGGAATATAACCACGAACGGATGAAAGCGGATAGACAACGGAATCATGTCCGATGACAGTACCTGGATTGAGGACCGCGTTGCAGCCGATTTCCGCCCTGTCTCCTATGAATGCTCCGACTTTCTTCCTCTTTGTAAGAACTTCCCCATCCGGAAGGTGCAGCACGACTTCCTTTTTGTCTGACCGGAAATTCGAGGTTATCGACCCGGCGCCCATATGCGCCTTGTAGCCGAGGATGCTGTCTCCCACATAGTTGAAGTGAGGGACCTCTGCGCAGTCTGAGATTATCGCATTTTTCACCTCTACAGAGTTTCCTATCACAGCATTCTCCCCTATTATGGCATTCCCCCGGATAAATGCAGAGTGACGGATCTCCGTCCCTTTCCCGATGATGCATGGAGGCTGGATACATGCGCTGGGAGCAATGGAAACATCTGAGGCCACCCATACGCCTTCTGACACTTCCATATATCCTGCCTTGGGGATGGATAGGATAAAATCATGAATTTCCCCAAGAGAATCTGTTATCAGGGGAAACGATGAGAAATAATCCCAGGCAATCGAGTGTCCAGGCTTAAAAAGCAGCTCAGCAATGTTCACAGCAATCCTCTATCAGGGAAAGATGCTCTGAGATAAGCCGGGCTACCCAGGCGGCACCTTCCACACTCAGATGCGTATCATCCTGATTCCCATCAGGATAATTACCGTAAATCCCTGGCCCGAAATTCATGAACATCTTCTTCGAGCACTCATCCCCCATCGCGGCAATATCAACCATGGTGGGAATCGTCATATCTATGCAGGGAATCCCTGCTGTCGCAGCAGCGTATTTCATTGCAGCGGGCCAGTCTCCATGCGTATCAGAAAGCCTGCCATCGATGAATTTCCTTCGGGCTATCGGTGTGATGAAAACCGGTCTTCCTCCCTTTTCCTTCACACATTCTGCCATATAGATGAGATTTGCAATATATTCCTGCCAGGCAGGTGCCCCCCTTTCGGCATCATCAAGTTTCTCATCATTATGCCCATACTGAATCAGGACAAGATCCCCTGATGTGATGGAATCCCGAACAGCCTGGAACTCACCACGGGCGATCACGTCCTTGGTCGATCTGCCGTTCACAGCCCTGTTATCAAGGCGCCATCCTGGCTTAAGGTACTTGCGGAAAGCCTCTCCCCAGCCTGTTTCAGGCCTTGCGGATTCTTCTTTCACTGCAGCTGTTGAGTCTCCGAGAATAAAAACCGTATTCATGTTCTTCTGAAAAAACCCGGAGACCATGGCCTCCGGGCTGGATGAAGCGTCAGCAAGATCAGGCTGTCGCTTTCAGGATGAAGTCGATTACGAAGAGCACGGAAGCCACTGCGATGATCGGGTGGATTTCCCTTGCCTTCTTTGTGAATATCTTCGTAATGCAGTACATGATGAAGCCCGCAGCGATACCGTTTGTGATTCCGTATGTGAAGCTCATGACAGCAACTGTGAAGAAGGCAGGAACAGCTTCCTTGAGATCCTTCCAGTTGATTTCTGCGAATGGCTCAACCATGAGAATACCAACTACGATGAGTGCTGGAGATGTGGCAGCTGACGGTACCATTCCGATAAGACCGGAGAACGGCAGACAGATGATGAACATCGCTGCTGTCACAAGGCTGGTAAGACCTGTGCGGCCACCTGCTGCAATACCGGCAGAGCTTTCAACGAATGTAGTTGCGTTGCTGGTTCCGAAGAGAGCGCCGATGCTGGTTGCGAAGCTGTCTGCAACGAGAGCCTTGTCGAGGCGGCTCTTGAATCCGGAACCCTCAAGAGCTTTCTCATCCTCTGCGTCGAAGATATGGCTCTTGCGGCCTGTACCGATGAATGTACCGATTGAATCAAATGTATCGGAAAGACACATTGAGAAGATCGTAACAAGTACAAACGGAATCTTGGAGGCATCTGCGAAGAGCGAGCCGAAGCCTGGATTGCCGAAGAAGCTGAAGGCAACATCCTTGAAGCCCTGGACTGTCTCGCTTCCGGAGAAGATCGATGCCGGCATCTGTGTAACGCCAAGCGGAATACCGATAATTGTCGTTGCGATGATTCCGATGAGCATAGCGCCCTTAACCTGCATGACCATGAGGATGACGATAATCAGGAGTCCTATAACGGCAAGCACAAGATGAGGTGCATTGAACGGCTGCATGCCCGGTGTCACGCTTGGATAAGCCCCTGTGAAGGAGATGAGGCCCGCGTTGTTCATTCCAAGATATGCGATGAAGAGGCCGATTCCGCCTCCGATTGCATTCTGAAGACTTTCCGGAATGGACTTTACGATTGATTTCCTCAGCTTGGTTACTGTGATTACGATATTGATAAGACCGCAGATGAAAACCATTGCGAGTGCTTCCTGCCAGACAAACCCACCTGCCAGACAGATCGTATACGTAAAGAGAGCATTGAGGCCCATTCCCGGAGCGACGGCATACGGAACATTCGCAACAAGCGCCATGATGAGCGTTCCGACAGCAGCGGCAAGACAGGTAGCAACAAAGACCCCGTGCCAGCTCATGCCAGTCTCTGCAAGCATATTCGGGTTAACGAAAATGATGTAGGCCATGGTGAAGAACGTCGTAAGGCCCGCAACAATCTCGGTCTTTACATTGGTGTTCTTTTCAGCGAGACAAAAGTAATCCTTCATATCTCCTCCTTTAATCAGAAGTGAAGGACGGACAGCAATCTCCGGATTTACCGGGACCAGTCACATCCATAGTAACCAGATTCAGTATAAGTTGTGTTTCAGATACACGCAATTCATTTTGATGTACAGCACATCTGTATGATGGATATTGCGCATTATCCCTTGATTTTCCAGTCTGAAAGCAACTTAAAACGCAGAATTCCAACCTAACAAAAACAGCGTGCCGAAGCACGCTGCTGTTTCCTTTTTAACGCTGTACGCGTCCTGATCCATCTCCCTCGCAGAGAGCTTTGACCTCCGAGAGGCGGGAAAGATTGAAATCCCCGCTGATGGAGTGCTTGAGGCAGGAAGATGCAACCGCGAAATTGATTGCGTACTGCTCATCATCGAAATGGGAGAGAGCATAGATGATTCCAGCTGCGAAAGAATCGCCGCCGCCGACTCTGTCGACGATATCTGTGATCTCATAGTGTCTTGAGAGGTAGAATCCTGTCTTTCCGGAAAGTGCTGCGGACCAGCCGTTGTGGTCAGCGCTCTTTGACTCGCGGAGCGTGATGGCAACTACTGAGACGTTCGGGAACTGCTCCTTGACCTTTCCTGCAAGCTCCTCGTATACCTTTGTATCAAGCTCGCCCTTCGTGACATCGCTGTCTGCCTCGATTCCAAGGCACTTTTGGATATCTTCCTCGTTTGCGATGATGACATCAGCATACTTAACAAGCTCTCTCATGACCTCTGGAGCCTTCTTTCCGTAATTCCAGAGCTTCTTGCGGTAGTTGAGATCGATGGAAACTGTAGCACCAGCCTTCTTTGCAGCCTTCATAGCCTCAAGCGCACAGTCTGCCGCACCCTGGCTGATAGCCGGAGTGATTCCTGTCGTATGGAACCAGTCAGCACCCTTCATGATTACATCGAAATCGAAATCAGAAGGCTTTGCCTCTGCAACAGCCGAACCTGCGCGGTCATATACAACAAGAGAAGGTCTCTGGTTTGCTCCCGTCTCAAGGAAATAGATTCCAAGCCTTCCGCCCTTCACCTTGCTGATAGCGGAAACATCAACACCATACTTCATGAGCTCACGCTCAGCAGCCTCGCCTACTGCGTTGTCTGGAAGAGCAGTGACGAACTTCGCATCCTCACCGAAAATCGAGAGGGATACAGCAACATTTGCCTCTCCACCACCGAAAGTAGCCTCAAGGGATGGTGTCTGGAAAAGACGATAAAGCTCCTGGCTTCTAAGGCGGAGCATGATTTCACCGAAAGTCACATATTTCTTGGACATCAGAAACCTCCTATCCATAACTATACTAAATGGTTATCAAATTCCGGATGATGTCATTTTATAGTTAGTTTGGAGTGCGGTCAAGTTTGAGACTGGAACAATGTTTCATTTTCGTGCAACAAGTGGCTGGCAAAGTCCTCTTTCGCTTGCACGCAAGATGAAAGAATGGTAGTGTAACAAGGAGGGAAATGGCGATTTTCCATGCCCTGACAAGGACAGGAAATAATCACTCTGCAGCAGACAGGAGACTTAAATCATGCAAGCCGCTGTCATCAGGCAGCCAGATCCTAGGATTACGATTACAGGAAAAGGAGATCAGTATGACAAGAGAAGAGCTTTTCACCACATTCCATGATATCGGCCTCGTACCGGTAGTGAAAATCGACGATGCAGAGAAGGCAGTACCTCTCGCAAAGGCACTTATCGACGGAGGAATCCCCTGCGCAGAAATCACATTCCGCACAGATGCAGCAGAAGAGGCAATCAAGAGGGTCTCAAAGGCATATCCTGAGATGCTGGTAGGTGCTGGTACGGTCATCAATCCCCAGCTTGCAGAGAAAGCTGTGGCCGCTGGAGCAAAATTCATTGTCTCCGCAGGCTTCAATCCAGAGACTGTCGCATGGTGTATTTCACATAACATTCCGGTCGTACCTGGCGTCTGCACTCCTTCCGAGATCGAGCGCGGCCTCGCAATGGGACTCAACGTCCTCAAGTTCTTCCCGGCAGAGGCATCCGGCGGTGTTTCCATGCTGAAGAATTTCGCAGGGCCATTTGCCCAGGTCAAATTCATGACTACAGGTGGAATCAACACAAACAACCTTCAGGACTATGCAAAGACATCCAACGTACTGGCTATCGGAGGATCCTGGATGGTCAACGCAGACCTTATCAATAACGAGAAGTGGGATGAGATCACAGCACTCTGCCAGGATGCGGTAATCAAGATGCAGGGCTTCAAGATCGTACATGTCGGAATCAACCTTGCAGATGAGAGCGCAGCAGCAGGTGCCGCAGAGGAATTCGCAAAGTTCGGCATGGCTATCAACAACGGCAACTCATCCATCTTCATGGACAAGGACATTGAGCTGATGAAGAAGCCTGGCCTCGGAAAGAACGGTCACCTCGCTGTCAGATGCAATGATATCGAGAGAGCTGTATATTATCTCAAGGGCAAGGGATTCACCGTCAACGAGGAGACAGTGAAGCTTGATGCAAAAGGCAAGATGAAGGTCTGCTACCTCAACGAAGAGGTCGGCGGGTTCGCTATCCACCTTGTCAAATAAGCTGATAATATAAGCAACATAAGAGCTGCTGGAAGCTTAACGGTTTCAAGCAGCTCTTTTTTGACCACCGGTATAATCCAAACGGGATTGTCACCTTCAGCGTAGCTTCCTGTAAAAAGCCTCTCCTGTATTCATGGCCCAGACAACTCTTCCTCGTTTTCCGGGAAATGAGAGCTCCTCATCCCATTCTGGATACAGCTTTCTTATGACTACGCCGTCCCATGTCTCCAGGGCAATGAATGAGATATAGCCGTCCTTCGTCATCGGATGGGTGAGAGTGACGATGATCTCATCCCCGTCTGCCCTGACAGAGATACCATCCCCTTCTTCGGATTCCTGCAGCAGCAGTTTCCTCAGATCCTTTTCACAGCAGCCTACAGAAGGAACCGCTGATGAAACGACAATCTCCCCACAAAATGGACAACAGAAATATGAGAAACCACGCATCAAGACTCCTTTCTGATCGTAACGCCATCCTCTATGATGAGCTCGGGGCTGTCTGACTTTATCACCAGATTCTCAATAGTCACTTCCGCGTTCCTGATGCGGAAACCTCTGGATGGAGGGTCAGGAAGACCGTTATACATATCGCTCTCATCTATCGGGCGGTCAGGATGATCAGCAACTGCGAAAGAGGAATTCCTGATAACAAGATTGCCCAGAGGGCTCTCAGGAAGCCCCACAACCATGCCGGCAGATGCTCTGGATCCTTCAGCATGGCAATCCTCTATCGTGATATTGTACAGTTTAGGGGTTCCGTCATCCACGGTCTGAGGATCAAGGGAAAAAAGCGACATGTCGGAAGTCCCGCAGCGGTAATACATGTTTATTACAAACGGGCAGAGATTGTCCTTCATCCTTATCCTGCGGAAGACGGCATCGTGAATCAGGCCTCCACGTGTTCTCCTGCTCTTGATCCTTATCCCCCTGTCTGTTCCATCGAAGAAGCAGTCCTCTGCGATGAAGTCAGAGATCTCCGCGGCTGTCTCGGATCCGATGACAGCCCCTCCATGCGCGGAACGCACGATGCAGCCCTTCACATGGACATGCCTTGTCGGGATATTATCCCTGATTCCATCGGGCCCCGAACCGGACTTGAGCGCGATGCCGTCATCCCCTACATCCACGATACAATCCAGAACTTCAACATATGAAGATGACTCTATATCTATTCCATCTGTATTGGGCGCCTCTGCCGGGTTCTTGATATGAATGCCGCGGATTGTCACATGCTCTGAGAACAAAGGGTGAACCGTCCAGAACGGCGAGTCAGTAAGCCTGACACCCTCAATGAGGACATTGGAACTGCTGCGTATCTGGATAAGAGGAGGCCTCATGAACTGATACTCCCTTCCTCCCCCTCCTCCCGGCTGATTCCTGTAATCAGGATTCAGGGAGGCAAAATACTTCTCTATCTCCGCCTGCGGTTCCTTTACTCCGAGCCTTCTCCGGTCGAAAACGATATCCCACCATGGCTTACCGGAACCATTTATCTCTCCTTTGCCGCATATTGTGACATCATCGGCCTCATTTATGTAAATACATGGATGCATTGCCCAGCAGCGTACGCCCTCCCATCTTGTGAACACAGGAGGGTAAAGGGAGAAATCAGGGATGAATTGAAGAACCGCATCCTCTGCTATTTCCAGACGGGAACCCGAAGGGAGCATCAGCGGTCCGGTGTGGAACACACCCCCAAGGAGAGTCACTTCCTTTCTCTCCGCAAGAGCTTTCATCAATGCCTTGCTGATATCCCTTCCATCCGCAGCGATTCCATAGGATTCAAGCACGTTCTCCATATCTCCTCCTTTACTTCGTTCCTTCATCAGCATATCCTTTCAATATGCCAAGAATAGGATACAGAGCCCACGATTTCGGCTCATTTGACTCAGCCTCCGCACTCGGCGAGAGGATAGAAAGCATCCGGCCTTCCTGCATACAGCTTGCTCTGAACAAGGTCATACCTTCCGCAAAGCCATGGCAGGAATGGGATGAGGAATATATCTCCGGCATTGCCTCAGATCTCAGAGCCCATGGAGTGACAGTAGCAATCATAGGCTGCTACATCAATCCGATAAACCCTGACAAGGAAGCAAGGAAGAAGGAAATCGAGAGATTCGGCAGATCCCTTTCCCTTGCCTCTGCCTTTGGCTGTCCTTATGTCGGAACCGAAACGGGAACCATAGCTCCCGACGGCGGCTTCCACATAGATACATCCAATCCGGGCAATCTGGCTATTTTCCGGGACTCGCTTGCAAGGATGCTGGATCTTGCAGAAAAGCATGACGCCTACGTGGCCATTGAAGCCGTCGCGAGGAATCACTCGATTTCCACTATAGAGCGCATGGCAGACATACTCTCGCGTTTCCAGACAACAAGGCTGAAGACCATCTTCGATCCGGTCAACCTGATTCCATACACAGGCATCACGGAAGCCGACGGAGTCTCCCTCCGCGTTCCTTCAGAGGAGGCGGAACAGCGCTTCATCTCACGCGTCCTGGATCTCTATGGCGAAAGAATGGTAGCAGTCCATTGCAAGGACTACATACTTGATCCGGAAACCGGAACCAAGATAGGCGACCTGCCAGCCCTCACGGGAGTCTTCCGCTGGGCTTCCTTCGCAAGAGAACTCAGGAAGAGGAATATAGATGTCCCATGGCTTCTGGAGAACCACAATCCTGCAACAGTCAGGGAAACAGCAGAAACCCTAGAGAAATTCTAACTCCTAGGGTTCTGCAGTAAACGGGATGTTTTTGGACAAAAGAGATTAAAGGAGATATGGCTGGGAGAAAGAAACAGGATGCCTGTTCTCAAGAAGGACTTTCTCCAGATATGCCGTATCAAGCCTGAGATCCGTCACCATCCTGACAAGAAGAGACTCTCCGAGAAGGTTCTGCTCACAGAAAAGATATGAGAGAGCCTTCTCCGCTATATGTGAAGGCTTCATTGAATTAAGATAGATAGCGGCATCCTCTGTGTCCCCATAACGCCTTGAGAGGTTGTCAAAGAGCTGGGATTTCTCCGGCTTCTCAAGAAGAGCCGCCAGCTCATTCCTCAGCGGTGCCGGATTGCCCCTTCCCGCCTCTTCGCCAAGCGGCTTGAGCGTGAAGAAGGTATATTCCTTTCCAGGAAGGAAGTGATGCTCCTCGCAGCGTGCCGCATAATTAGGCTCCAGATCGCTGTTCTTGACCCGATCTCCCCCGACTACGATAAGAGGATCAAAATACAAGGCGGGACACTCGTCCTCTCCCACCTGATAATACCGGTATGTGTAAAAAGCAGAAGCCATGCAATCTGGATGCTCACAGTATGCGGTGAGAGGAATCACGTCAGTAGCTATATCCAGCATCAGGCGTGCCGTTGAATTGAAGAACTCTCTGCGGAAATTGAGTATGAGTGTCGGGAAAACAAACATGCATCCTTTCTCTATGGCGTAATTCCTTGCCACATACGCAAGCCGTTCATCGAAAAACGATGCCTCGTCGATGATGAACGTTCCCACTTCAGGATTGTCACGGAGGACCTCCTCAAACCCGAACGAATCATTGATTCTCGCTATATTCCCACCGCATCTGACATAACCAGAACGATATGGCAGCGCATCATCAGGATACTCAGAGAAGCGTCCGCCATCGATGCCGGACCGGATGAAGAAGATGTTCCGCCTATCAAGGAGACCGGTGGACGTCATAGCCTTCACTCTATCGCTTTTTTTCCTGGCAACAGCGGCATCCCTCCATACGCGCGCAGCGAATTCCGTCTTTCCGGAACCCATCGGGCCGATGACAAGGACACGCCGGCCAGGCGTGGTGAAGTCAAAATGCGTGAATGACTCATGCACATCAAGAGTCGGAAAACCAAGGGACTTGAGGAAATCCGCCCCCGGTGTGGTATTCTCGGTATTAGGCATTTTCTTCCTTCACGATCGCAATGCCTGCGCTTGCGCCGATTCTTGTTGCACCAGCTTCAATCATAGCCTTCGCGCTCTTGTAATCCCTGACACCTCCGGAAGCCTTAACGCCGAGCCTGTCACCGACCGTAGCCTTCATGAGAGCGACATCATGCACCGTAGCTCCCCCCTTGGAGAATCCAGTGCTTGTCTTGACGAAATCGGCACCGGCTTTTTCCGAAAGCTCACAGGCAAGACGCTTCTCATCATCGGAAAGAAGACATGTCTCGATGATAACCTTCAGTATCTTTCCCTCTGAAGCTTTCCTGACTGCCTTGATGTCATCAAGTACCTTATCCTGCTCGCCGGACTTCAGGTATCCGATATTAATGACCATATCAATCTCATCTGCTCCGGAAGAGACCGCGTTCTGCGCCTCAAAGGCCTTTGCCACAGTATCCATCGCACCAAGGGGGAACCCTACGACTGTACAGACATGGACACCCGTCCCCTTCAGAAGCTCCGCCGCCAGGTTTACCCAGCAGGAATTGACGCAGACAGAGGCGAAGTGATGCTCTGCGGCCTCCTCACATAACTTTCTGACAGCACTTTCCGTTGCATCTGCGGCAAGCAGCGTATGATCGATATACTTTGCTATGGACATATTGTTCTCCTTATCAATGCAGTATTATAGCAGTCTTCCGAGCCTGGCATCCTCGATACCTGAGATAATCCCAGGATAAGCCTCCCCGGCATCGATGCGTCTGATGATATCCGCTATGGCTATCTCATCATCATTGAGTTCCGCCGGATAGAAAGGATTGACGAACACCGTACGCTCTCCGAGTGTAGCATGGGAAAGCGTCAGGCTTCCATTCCCCGTTGTCCAGTCCCGGTGAAAGGCAAAAGGCAAGATGCATGGATATCCGTCAGGACCCAGGCAGCGCACCTCACGCTCATTAATGATTCCATCCCTTCCCCTTATCTCGAAACTCCTGCCATAAAAATACGAATGATACTGATTGGTGGAGAAATCCTGTATGAAGAGCTTCTCCCCGAATCTCAGCAAACGAAGCTTCCTCGTATAATCCTCCGCTGTCCCATTGACAATCATGCCTTCCTTGCTCCCGGTCTTCCTTATCGATGAAGGGAAATCCAGAGTGCGTATCTCATCTGGCATCCTGCTGCCAAGCCCAAGCACTGTACGGGCAATGGATGCCGCGTGATGATTGTGCAGGCCGGAAAGATATAGCTGATCAACCTCTCCTATCATATCCATCGCTGCGATGGCAGATGCATAAAGCGGCGTGAAACGGTATTGTTCCGCAACCGCGCCTTTCATTCCTGAAAGATCATCAAGCTCCTTATCAGACAGCGGCAGGAAGGAAGTTTCCGTCAAAACGAACTCGGACCGTTCCTTAAGACGGCACATCAGGGGATAGAAACCTTCCTTTCCCGACACTGCAAGCGTGATGTCATGGGGAACGGCGAGAGCCTTTTCCGGATCGGTATAGGCTGCAAGCCCCTCTTTCCTCATGAACTCCGCTCTCTCTTCCTTTCTCGTGCAGACAGAGACAATCTCCAGCAGCTTTGGAAGAGCCCTGGCAATCCTGACATAGAACATGGCACGCCATCCGGTGCCGAACAGAACAGCTTTCATACTGACATTGTACCCCATTAGCCAAGATTGCATATTACCCTTCTACCTGATAATCTCAAGGAATGCTGCTGAATATATTCCAAGAGCTCTTCACATGGTTGATGCTCTTCATAATCCTTCTGAATATCTCACAGAGGAAATATCCTCGCACTGAGAAGAAAAGAAAGGCGACGATCCTCATCGCCGTGGACTTTCTTGTCGTCTATACATTCATCGCGCTTTCCTCGATCTGGAATCTCCCCGAATGGGTTGGCTGGATCTTCCCAGTCCTCGGTATCGTCGCAATCATCATTTTCCGGAAGCAATTCTGGCCGTTCAGGCTCCACTGCGCGGAATGTGGCGCAAAAATGGATTACAACAGGGTCATCGCCTATGACGAGAACCTCTGCCAGGAGTGCTACTGGAAAGCACACCCTGAAGAGAAAGCAATTGAGGATGCAAAGAAAAAGACTCCTGAAGAAGTCCTGGAAGAGCGTTTTATCAATGCAGACAAGGTCGATGATATCCCATGGGACCTCTGGGAACCTACGGAGAGCTGTGTGCTTACATATGTCACGGACGGGGACAGAATCCTGATGATCGAGAAGAAAACGGGACTTGGCTCCGGGTACATAAACGCACCTGGTGGGCATATTGAGCTTGAGGAGACGAAGACGGAAGCCGCAATAAGGGAGACCGCGGAGGAGACAGGCCTTACTGTCTCTTCCTTGGAAGAACGCGGCGTACTGCGCTTCCAGTTCAAGGATGGACTCAGGATGCTGGGCTATGTCTTCTTCACATCTTCCTGGGAAGGCAATCTCATCGATGAATGCGAGGAGACAAGACCTTTCTGGACAGAGATCAGCAAACTTGACTACTCAAGGATGTGGGAGGATGACAGGCTCTGGCTTCCTATGGCACTGGAAGGAAAGCATTTTTCCGGCTACTTCATCTTTGATGACAAGACCATGCTTGATGCGAGAATAGACGAAGAGGATGAGGATCTGGAATAGCGAGACTGCGCTGGGGCTATGGAATCTTTCCAGTTCCTCTTTCCATCGCTGCCTTTCTCCAAGAGAAGGAAAGAATCTCATAAAAGCTGCCTGGAAAGCCGGGATACGCACATTTGATACGGCCTACTCCTATGCAGAAGCATCTTCATTGCTCTTTGCGGCAATGAGGGAGATGGGTGTGCATGACGATGTGAATATCATAACAAAAGTCATGCCTGTACCTACTCTCCGAAGACGTTTTGAAACTGAGCTGAGAAGGATGGGAAGGGATTACACGGACATCCTGCTCATTCACTGGCCATCAGAAGAGCCTCAGCTCGCTGAAAGCCTTGAAACGCTGACAGCTCTGAAGAATGAGGGAAAAGCAAAGGAAATAGGTGTTGCAAACTTCCCTGTCGATCTTCTCCGGTGGGCCGCCGAGCGCTTCCCCATCTCGTATCACGAGAGGGCGCTTTCCCTTGTCTGGAGCAAAGGATGGGAGGAAGAGAAGCATCTCGGGCTCAGGACAATTGCCTATTCCCCACTCGGTATGGGACTGCTCTCCGGGCGCTACCAGAAAATAGAAGAGATAACAGATCGCCGGAAAGATCTCCCCATATTGAAAACTGCCGCATTCCCACAGATGCTGAAGGAAATCAGGGGGACCCCAGACACTGCGCTCTCCTGGGTATATGGAGAGAAACCGTGGTGCGTGGTGTCAGGATTCAGCAACCCCGACCAGCTGGGGATACTCAAAAGCCTTGCTCCTCTCACGGCAGAGAGACAGCAGGAACTTGCAGATCTCGCTTCCCTGCTTTCAGCGGAAACTGATGCGGATAATATCTTCGCACATCACTGGCATTAGGGTAAAATCAGAGCATGCTTGTTCCTACAGCAAGAGCGGAAGCCGGAATAGAGGTAAAGAAATCAAGATTCATCGCCATTGCGATACCGACCTCTACAATGGAGGAAGTGAAGGAAGCTGTTCTCTCCGTAAGAAGAGAGCATCCTGATGCCAATCATGTCGTTCACGCCTCCGTGATCGGAAAAGCCGGAACAATGTATTCATCATCGGATGACAGGGAACCGAAGAACACGGCAGGGCGCCCCGCCCTTGAAGTCGTGAAAGGCTCTGGCATCACGAACATAACAGTTGCCATCGTGCGTTACTTCGGAGGAACCCTTCTGGGAACCGGAGGTCTTGTCAAAGCATATGGCGACAGCACGAAGGAAGTCCTTAAGGTTGTCCCGACAGAGGAACTCATTGAAAAAACTTCATTCACAATGACAATCCCTTACAACTCATACACGCTGGTGAAAAGACTTTTCGAAACGCTTTCCGTAACGCTGATCAAGGAGGATTTCGACATCTCGATCAGACTCGAAGGGCAGCTTCCTTCTGACAATCTAGACGAGCTAAGGAAAGGAGCAGCAGATATCGGGCAGGGAAGAATACTTCTGGAGATCAATACCTAGAAAGCCTGTACTTCTTCCCGTCTTCAAGCAATCCGGCTTTTTCTTCCACAGCTTCCTTCCTGTCAAGTTCTTCAACCAGCTTTATCGTTACTGCCATCGCAATCGACAGCGCCTCCTGTGACACTTTGTCAGGCGTGTCATCTTCTGTATGGGCTGGTGTTTCAATCCCGCTAGCCATCGAGGTAAGCGTGGTCGCCTCAACTCCTGCCATGGAGGCGGAGACCGCGTCGGTGGCACCTCCCAGGAAACCTAGCTTCCCTGTCTGCACTTTGTATCCCATGCTGATTGCGAGAAGAGAGCACCTCGATGCCAAGGAGGATGAAAGAGGAACGAATCCGTTTCCATCGGAGGACAGGAACGCCAGAGTGTCAGCATCGTAAAGACCATCGAAATTGACGTTGATGGGATTTACCAGGATGTGAGAGTTATCACGATACCAGATTGCGCTTCCTTCTGCCCCGCACTCCTCACCGTCAAATGAGACAAATACCAGCCTGGTGGATGCAAGCCCTTTCCCCTGCCGGCTCAGTTCCGCATAATACCTTCCAAGCGTTGCCACGACAGCAACACCGGAAAGATTGTCCCCAGCACCGCTGGTATAGGCAGAGAGGGATGAAGCAAAGGCCAGATAGAACGAAAGCACCGCGAACGCAGAGGAAAAGAAACTCAAGAAGAATACAATCCAGCCAGGAAACCCGACTCCGAAAAGACGTCCCTGTATGAGTTCCAAAACAAGCTGGAAGATAGAAAGAACAGCGAGAATGAGAAAACTGACAGCTCCAGTCTTCGCGGAAAGACGCGAAAGGATTCCTTCTTTCTCTGTTCTTGAGACCGCAGCTGTATCATGATGGGCGGAAAGAATCAAAGTGCGTTCCGCCACCCCCTCAGGCTCAATGACAGCATGTACATTTGCCGCTTCTCCTGAAGGAAACACTGAACGCAGGGGATTCTTCCTCACGCGGAGCTCATTTATTGCGGAAACAGTAAAAAGAACACCAACAACAGACGCAACAATAGGAAGTCCTATGGAAATGAATATAAAAATCAGAATGGAGGCTATGATTGCGGAAAGGAGCATCCATTTGCCTATCGCAGGGACAATTCGGCCTGTTGTCACCGTGACATCATCAGAGAAAGATCCGAACACCTCTCCTATCCGGCGAGCCGCGTTCCGGGAGGCCGCAGTCGCCGCAGGCCTTGGGCCAAGATCCTCAAACAGAGAGCACAGCAAGGAGTACGCTTCCTCCGAAAGTCGGGGAGCTTTTACGTTCTCAGCTGGCTCTGCCTGAACCTGATTTCCTTTTTTCAGCTTTTTCAGGCCACGCTGCATCAACTCCCCTATTTTCCCGAACCTGTTACCCATAATCTGGAATATAACAGAACAGCAGAAAACCGTCATCAATGAACACAATACCTAATTGCCGCATTGATTAATTTCCTTTCCAAACATACGATACCAGCAGTGGGGAAAATATGAAAAGAATCCTTATTATAGCAATGCTCCTGATTGTGTCCCTTTCACTGCTATCAGCAAATGAATACACGGTATCCCTCAATGCAGGAGCCTCAATAGCCATCAGGAATTATTCTTCAGGCTTTCCTTTCGAGGCAAGGCTTGATGTCTTTTTCGACAAGCTATCTCCGGAAAGAGATTACACAGAGCCTCTTGAGAAGAGACTCAATGAACTGAGAGCGCTGGATGAAAAGCTGACAGAAGAGATCAGAGAACCCTTCGATCCACATGAAGTCGGAGATCCTGCTCTCAGGGTCGAGAGAGATGAGCTTCTTACCGACGTATACAGGAAGGAAGTCACTGACAAGGCAATGCTTAACAAAGCATATTACATGAGGCCCACACGCTATGGCACATGGGTGGATGCAGATAGCAATCTCATCGGGGATCCGTTCCGCTATCAGTGGGAACACGATATCCTCCATGACCTTTCAGACCGTGTCGCAGATGAAATGGTATCTGCGATAGACGAGAAATACGCAGATCTCCTTCTCGGCAATGAGGCAGAAGCCGCACAGAAGAGGGATTACAACGACAATCGCAAGGCTCTGAAAGAAGAAAGAAAGGATGTGCGCAAGGAAATCAGGGAGCTGGAGGCAGCTATCAACAATAATGATACATATATCTACGGTCTCTCTGCCGCGGCTGAGTACATTCTCAACACTCGCCTTACATCCACAGTTCATCTCGGCAAGGTCTCCGCGGGCGCCCTTTTCCGCATTGTGAACTGGGACGGATACAGGATGACAGCCGGAGCAGATCTTGATATCTACTTCAACGAAGATCTGATTGGCGTGGGCACAACGCTGTCATGGAATAACATCTTCCCGTTCGGGAACGCACTTGCCTTCAGGACAGGGCTCTCTTTGGATGCCTATGTACCTTTCTTCATCTCCGACAACACTCACGGAATTGACGACACGTACATACCTGTCGACTTCTCGGTATACGCCGGCATCCAGTACACGTTCTAAGGAGGTATCCTGAATGAGAAAGCTATTTATATTGATGATAATCACCTCTGTTGTCCTTTCTTCCTGTTCATTCCTGGCCGGTCCATCTGAACCATCAGAGGAACCTGTTGTTATCAAAGACAGGGTTGCCTCTCTCCCGCCTCAGCCGACAGTATATCCTGGCGGACAGTCGATGCTGCCTTTCAGATATGTGCAAGTTGTTGATATGGAAGATCTCGACAACGCCAGATACAGCATTGTCGGTGAAGTCCGCGGAACAGGATGCGTGAATGCGGAGAATCCGGAAAAAGGAGACACGCATCATTATGGAAAGCTCGTCGCCGAGGAATTCCAGTACACCGAGAATGTCGCGACAGCTCCGACAGATGCCTACAGCGTTGCTCTTGGAAACGCCATGCACGAGCTGATCGTCAGTGTCCATGAGAAAGGTGCGCAGTTCGTCATCTTCCCCTCCTACACTGTCGATTTCTCAGAGAATGGCTGGATTACAGTGGAAGCAAGGGCACTGGCTGTGCAGATCAAGGCAGATACGGAACCAGAAGTATAGGCAGCACCATCTCCAAACGGATTGACAACAATCTGCTCTGTTAGTATCATTCAGTCCTTGATTGGTGATTTCCAGAATTTGGAGAGATGTCCGAGTGGTCGATGGTGGCAGTCTTGAAAACTGCTGAGGCGAAAGTCTCCGGGGGTTCGAATCCCTCTCTCTCCGTTCTTAAAGGAGAGGTGCGAGAGAGGCCGAATCGGGCTCCCTGCTAAGGAGTTGACCTGGCAAACCCGGGTCCGGGGGTTCGAATCCCCCCCTCTCCGATAATGAGACCATAGCTCAGCTGGATAGAGCATCAGTTTGCGGAACTGAGGGTCGGAGGTTCGAATCCTCTTGGTCTCGTACCAATGGAGAGATGTCCGAGTGGTCGAAGGAGCCGGACTCGAAATCCGGTGTAGTGCTTTGCATTACCGAGGGTTCGAATCCCTCTCTCTCCGAAGAGATGGGCAGATCTCTTAATATATTGCCTCTGGAGAGGTGTCCGAGTGGTCGAAGGTGCACGATTGGAAGTCGTGTATGGTCGAAAGCCATCGGGGGTTCGAATCCCCCCCTCTCCGTTTTTCAGCAGCAGATACTTGGCTATGTGCGCCGCCCAACCCCGTCAGGGCAGGGATGCAGCAGCGGTAAGCGGAAAGCACATGAGACCAGGACCATTTGCTGCTGTTTCTTTTTCAGGATAATGCCTGCTGCACTGATACATACTTCTGAGAATCTGCAGAGCCCTGCAGGAAGAGCAGCAGCAAGACAGATTGCTATCCTATCCAACAGAAGGCCTTACATGCTATAATCAGCCACCGGAGGAAGAATGGCAGCCGCATCCTATGAAGTAACAGCAACAAGGAAGAGACCACAGGACTTCGAACGCCTTGTGGGGCAGGATTTCGTCGTCTCAACACTTGAGAATGCAATCAAGGAAGGAAGGATTGCCCATGCCTATCTCTTCTCTGGCCCAAGGGGCGTCGGAAAGACAAGCTCTGCCCGTCTCCTTGCGAAAGCCCTGAACTGCGAGCAGGGTCCCACACCGCATCCGTGCGGGAAATGCGAATCATGCAGAGCAATAGCTCAGGGAAAAGCCGTTGATGTAATTGAAATCGACGGCGCTTCCAACACGAGCGTGAATGATATCCGGACGATAAAAGAGGAGGTGATGTATCCTCCCCAGTCATCGCGATACAAGATCTACATCATCGATGAGGTTCACATGCTCTCGACATCAGCATTCAACGCATTGCTGAAAACCATCGAGGAGCCACCTGAATACATCATCTTCATCTTCGCAACAACGGAGCTCCAGAAAGTACCGGCGACTATCAGATCCAGATGCCAGCAGTTCCGGTTTCATCTCATCGGTCAGGATCTCATCACACAGTGTCTCAGAAGCGCAGCGGAGGATCTGAATATAAAAGCGGATGACGATGCTCTTTTCTGGATTGCCCGGGAATCTACGGGATCGATGAGAGATGCCTATACGCTTTTTGATCAGGTGGCGGCCTTCTCCGGAGACCATATCACACTGCAGAAAATCAGGGAAAAGCTCTCTATAGCTGGCTTCGGCGCCATCGCCGATATCGTGCGCAGCGCACTTACAGGACAGCAGGACAAAGCCATAGATGGTGTTTCCAACCTGTTTGAGTCCGGAGTCTCCGCAGATCAGATCATCAAGGACTCCGCAGATTTCTTCAGGACGCTGATGCTCTATAAAGCCGGCATACGGCGTCAGGACATACTCGGAGCCTCTCTCTCAGACATCCCGGAGGACATCATCGCCATGCTTTCGGCAGAGCAGATAGAAGCTGCACTCAAGGCCTTCCTCAATCTGTACAGGGATGTTCGTTATTCCCTGTCTCCGCGTTTCGAGATTGAGCTCATGATGCTGCGGCTTGCCACACTTCCCTCCATGGTGTCACCGGAAGCCCTTGTAAGGAAACTGGAGGACATGAAAAAAGGGGTGGCAGAGGGAAGCATTGTTGTCACAGCGCCAAAGAAGGTCATCACACCAGCCGCGCCGGCAAACAACCCACAGCCTAAACCAGCCGTGCCTGAAGAACCTTCAGCAACTGTGGAAGAGGTACCTGAGGAGACAGCAGAAGAAGCTGAACCCATACAGGAAGAAGCATTCTCCATAACACTTTCGGACCTTGAGGCCATCGCTGAGGCCTTGAGAAAGATGGGCAAGTCAATTGCGGCAAGATACATCTCATCCATCGAGCGTATAGAGGAGAGCGATGGTGCATTCGTGTTCGTGACATCAAAACCGCTGGCCTACAACAGCCTCAGAAACGATGAGAAGAGTCTCAGAAGCGCCATTGCCTCCGCACTAGGAGAAACCCCTGTGATAAAACTCAGGCTCGAGGAGAAAGAGAGCGAGGATGCAGGTTTTTCACCCCAGATGAAGGAACTGAAAGCCTTCTTCGGAGGCAGCCTGATGAAGACAGCGAAAGAAGGAAATGAAGAGAAGGAGACTATAACGAGCTATGCCACTGAACATGAACCCGTTCGAACTTATGAAAACGATGGGCTCTATACAGAGCCAGATGAAGACAATCAAGGATGAAATCGCGAAGATAACCGCAACAGGCTCTGCAGGCGCAGGACTTGTCGAGGCAACAGTCAATGGCGAGTTCTGTGTACAGAAAATCACGATTTCAGACAGCGCCATGGCAATGAATGACAAGGGAACGCTCGAGGTACTCACCGCTTCCGCCATCAACGATGCCATTGCGAAAGTAAAGGAAGCAACAGAAGCAAAATCCCGGGATATCCTGCAGAATATCGAGAGGAGAAGCTGATGGAAGCCATCGAGGAGCTGCAGGCCCTGATAAAAAAACTCCCGGGCATGGGCGAGAAATCCGCACAGCGTCTGTCCTACCATCTGATAAAAACCGATGAGAGCTTCAACAAAGCGCTCGGGGAAGCAATAGCTACTATCAAGGAGAAAATTCATCCATGCCCTATCTGCGGCTGTTACACTGAGCATGATATCTGCTCCTACTGCGCAGATCCGGCAAGGGACAGGACTCTCCTTTGCATCGTTGAAGAGCCTCAGGATGTCCTTTCTATCGCCTCGTCCGGAGCATATAACGGGCTTTTCCATGTTCTCGGCGGAGCGATAAACCCGCTTGGAGGCATTGGTCCTGACAGTCTATCATTCCCCGAACTGGTGAAGAGGGTCGATGAAGGGAACTTCAAGGAGATAATCATCGCAACAAACCCCACGGAGGAAGGCGACACGACAGCTCTGTATATCAGGCACCTGATGAAGGACAGGGATATCTCGCTCACAAGGCTTGCATCAGGTCTTCCTATCGGAGGAGACCTCGGCTATGCCGACAAGCTCACCCTGATGCGATCTCTCAGAGGCCGTATCAGATTCTGAGAAGGATATGGCAATCAGCTCGAGAGCAATTCCCAGCAGCAGAAGGACCACAGCGGGGAACAGTACAGTATGAGGAGAGGAAAGCATCACTGGCCTCGCTTCCGAGAGTATTGAGCCAAGGGATGGCTGAGGTGCGGCGATACCGCAACCAAGATATGATATCGTGGACTCGGCTATGATGGCGGAAAGGAAGATGGAGACACCCTGAAAAGCAAGATATGGCATGATATGCGGAAGCATTATGCGGAAAAATACGCGCGAGTTACGAGCTCCTATGCACCTCTCTGCCTCAACGAATTCCTCATTCATCAGCATCGCAGTCTTCGAATATGCTGTCCTGGATATATCTGATATATGCGAAATCGAAATCGCCGCTATGAGCTTCATTATTCCCGGTCCGGAAAGAGACGCCAGAAACAGCGCAAGCACAATCGATGGAACAGCTTTCATAGTGTCAGCAACGGACAGAAGGATCTCCTTCGGGAAACGCGGCAGAGTATACAGATAGGAAAGGATGATACCGAGAGCTGTCGATATAACAGTGACCGCAGAGGCGATGACAAGCGATGAAGCAAGTCCTCCTGCGGTTCGTGTCAGAAGACTCCGTCCAAGCGTATCAGTCCCGAAAGGCTCCTCGGCAGATGGGGGTTCAAGCCTCTTTGAAGTATCAACGATGCCTTCTCCGCCAAAAACAATAGCGAATATCACAAGAGACAGCAGAATCAGGACACCAATCCGTCTCATCGTTCCCTCCTGTTTCTTGGATCAATGAAAAACGACAAAAGCTCTGCTACCAGTGATGACAACGATACAAGCATTGCTATGAGCAGCATCAGTATTCCTGCCAGATGCGCATCCCTTGAAAGCGCTGCCGTCACCATGAGAGACCCGATTCCAGGCAAAGCGAAGACTGTCTCCACAGCTGCGGAGCCTCCAAGGAAAGCAGCGGAAGACTCTCCCATAAGCATCACAAGGAGAGGAAGTGCTGGTTTTGAAGCACAGCGGATAGAAACAGCGGACCTTCGCATCCCAAGAGCCTCAAAGGTCCTGGAATAAGGCTTCCTCATATTCTCCCTGAGCGCGCGGCGATACATGATCATGAAAAGCGATGAATGCAGAAGAGCAAGCGAAAGAGAAGGAAGGAAAACCGATGAAAGACTTCTTCCAAGCCCTTCAGAGAAAGGAACATAGCCTGCAACAGGGAAAAAACCGAGCTTGGCGGAGAAGACAAGAATAAGGAGGACAGCAGTAAGAAAGACAGGTGAAGAGGATACAAACACCGCATAACCGGTTGCTGCCACACTGCGGAGCGTTCTCTCCTGCAATGAAACATATGAAAGAGGAATTGAGATAAGGAGGGATAGGAGGAGTGCAAGCATGGATACCGTCAGCGTGACGGGAATCCTTGCGGAAATAACGGACAAGATATCCTGCCCACCAGCTGTCTTTCCCCAGTCCCCTGAAACAAAAGAGAACAGGAACCTGAAGTACCTCTCGGCAAATGGACGGTCCAGCCCGGCCGCTTCCTTGTAGCTCTCTATTTCAGCTTCCGTCGCGTCCTCTGAAAGGATATAGGAAGAACTGTCACCTGCAGAGAAGGAGATACAGGCAAAGACAAGGAAAGAAACGATCAGCATCGTCAGAGGCACCGTGATGATTCTTTTCCAAATCCTTCCCATATTCCATGGATTATAGCCGCAACTCCCTGCCTTGGCTAATCCAGCTCAGCATACCGGAAATGATAGCCATCGGAGAAATCTATGCCATTAAGACAAGAAGATGATGCATAGACAGTTGAATAATGCCCCGGGATGATAACAGGTACATATTCCCAGAGACTCTGCTGCGCTTCCTTCCAGACCGCAGCCGCCTCTTCCAGAGAGGAAGATGATGAAAGATCTTCTATAAGAGCAGAAGAAGTCTTATCTGCAAATCCTCCCGGAGCGGAACTGAAAAGATACCCTTTCTCGATAGGCAGGACGACTCTTGAGGCTGCAGAGACATATATGTCCCACGAGGAAGAATCTTTCCGCCGTTCGATGAAGGATGCCCAGTCAAGTATCGTAAGCTCTGTATTGATTCCTTCCTTGCCAAGCTCTGAGGAAAGCGCGACTGCTATCTTGTCGATATTCGAAAGATTCGGCGCAAGAATCCTGACCACGCCGCCATCATAACCGGAAGAATCAAGGAAGGCATGACCCGCTGCCTCGTCTTCCCTTCCATACGGATCAAGGGACGAATCGACACTCCAGAGCGCCTCACCGGCATCCATGTAATCTGAACGGACAGTGTATCCATAATCACCATAGCATGCTCTCATCAGTTCCTCCCGGTTGATGAACAATGAAACAGCTCTTCGGAAATCATGATCCGTGCAGATACCTTCCCTCTTGTTCAGGGCAAGGACAATTGATCCTGTCTCTCCTCCCTGATGCAAGATAATATCATTGTTCGCCTGAAGCGATTCGATATCATCCGAGGAGACCGTATCTATGAAATCATACAGGCCACTTTCAAGGCCAAGACGCCTTGTAACTGGATCAGGGACGAAATTATAGCGTATCTCATTTATTGAAGGCTTCTCTCCCCAGTATTCATCAAAGAGACTCAGCTCTATATAAGCGCCGCTGGACCAGGAGGCTATGGTATATGGCCCCGTTCCTGGCGCACCGGAGATCAGCTCTCCCGGGGAGAGTGAGGAAACATATGATGACGGTACGATCACAGCAGCCTGAGGAGAGGACGAAAGCATTGAAGGCAGCAAGGCTATCGGGGATGAGGAGTGAATGGTGACAGTCCGTCCTGCAGCCTCGAACCTTGCGTCCCCGACCATCTTCCTCGCATTGGCATATACTGACAACCATCTGTTCAGAGAAGAAGCCACATCCTCCGCATCAAGAGGCGTACCATCATGAAAGACAACTCCATCCCTTATTGTGGCGGTCAGCGTGCAGCCATCATCGGAAAGTTCATAGCTCTCCGCAAGCAAAGGCTCTATGCTTCCATTCCTGCCCTGCGCGAAAAGGCGCTCATAGACATTTCCCACCACGATATTCCGCCCAGACACTGATGTATTCACCATCACATCAAGCGTAGGAGGCTCCTGTGCAGCTGCAACGGAAAGCACAGCGCTGTCTGCATCAACGCTGCAAGAGAGCATGAGAGAAAGAACAAAAGCAGATATGATGGCACCAATTTTCCTCATAGCACACCCGATAATTCAAAAGCCAGGGTTTCCCCTGGCTTCAGCTAAACACATCTGTATGCTTTACTGAGGCTGCTTGCCGATGTAAGCAAGGATTCCACCATCAACGTAAAGGATATGACCGTTTACGAAGTTGGAAGCATCAGATGCAAGGAACACTGCCGGTCCCTGAAGATCCGAAGTCTTTCCCCATCTATGTGCAGGTGTCTTCGCGAGTATGAACTCATTGAACGGATTGCCAGGCACTCTGAGAGGATCTGTCTGAGGCGTCTCGATGTATCCAGGTCCAATTCCATTGCACTGGATGTTGAACTCGCCATATTCAGAGGCGATGTTCCTTGTGAGCATCTTGAGACCACCCTTTGCAGCTGCGTAAGCGCTTACAGTCTCTCTTCCGAGCTCAGACATCATTGAGCAGATGTTGATGATCTTGCCATGTCCCTGCTTGATCATGCCAGGAATGACGGCCTTTGATACGATGAACGGTCCATTGAGATCAATGTCGATGACCTTGCGGAAATCCGCAGCGCTCATCTCAACCATCGGGATTCTCTTGATGATTCCAGCGTTGTTCACAAGGATATCAATCTTTCCGAGGTCATTGATGATCTTCTCTGTTGTTGCCTGCACCTGTGCTTCATCCGTTACGTCACAGACATAACCTTTTGCCTCGATTCCGATTTCCTTATATGCGGCCAGTCCCTTGTCTACAAGCTCCTGGTTGATGTCATTGAATGCGATTGCTGCACCAGCTTTGTGGAAAGCTGTCGCGATAGCGAAGCCAATTCCGTAGGATGCGCCTGTTACCCATGCAACTTTTCCCTCAAGGGAAAAATCCTTCATCTCCATGTTCTGCCTCCTGTTTCTTATATTCCAAAGAAGAAGTCTATCCCGGCTTCCCTCTTCTTTCAAGAAAAATGGAACATTGTTCCGTTTTATTCTTTATAATTTATCGATAAGCATCGAACACTTGCCTGATGGAATCGGAAGCGTCTTCTTCTTATCATCCTCAAGAATATGAATCGTGAAATAGTAGAGCTTCTCAGACTCAAGCCTTATCTCCCATCCCCTTGTATTCTTGTTTGAGAGAATGGTGATGCTGTTCTTCTTCAGGGAAAGATCCTCAATACCCATTTCCTCAAGGGACTGCATCGTCCAGTTCACGGTCTTCCGCGGGAGAGAAATCTCAAGTCCGATAACATTCTCGATCATCAGTGCGATGGAAACAAGACCAAGCATCGGAAGATACCTTCTCTTGTTGACCATCGTTTCCGGAACAACAGCGGGACCTTCAGAACCAGGCTTGTAGATCTCCCAGGTATCTCCCTGCTGTTCAGCATCGGGATGAAGAGTGTCAAGGATGAAATACATGTGCCGTATCGTACACTCCCGGGCGAAAACGAAAGCTCCGTAATTTATCAACCCCTTGACTATTATGTAAATGAAGAAAGATGACACACCACCGCAGTATCCATTGCCGTCATTGCTGAAATACTTTGATGATACAGGCACTGACGGAAAGGGGTTCTCCGTTCCGAACTCTTTCTCATCCTTGAGCTCTTCGATAAGGAACGATGCATACTCATTGTTCGGAATCTCCGCGAGGAGAGTCATATAGCATCCGATATGCTTGTTCCTGATCCGCTGCTCATCTTTGTCCAGATCATAATAGAAGCGATCTTCGCTGTCCCACATCATCCCGTTGATTCTTGTCTTAACGGAGAAATAAATCCTCTTATAACGGAAGGAAAGCTCCTTATCATTGAGGATATCACCGATATAGGACATGTAAAGCGCGAAAACGGCAACTGCCGCATTGTAATCTACCGTATACTCCGCCCCTTCCCTGGGAAGATTCTCCATGTGGGTTGCGCTATATGGCACACTGTAAAGACCATTAGGCTGCATACAGTTTGCCTGAATCCACAGAAAATACTTCTCAAGCATAGGAACAACATCCTTCAGCCTCTTCTTATTGCCGATCTTGTGGAAGAACATGAACTCCACATAAGAGAGCAGCGGAAGAGATATCCCGAGGGGATTGTCAGCCGAGAACACAGGCGTTTTCGTAGTCATGTCATAGCACTCCGCGATCTGACCATCTTCTCCCTGCATGGAATAGAAGAAGTCAATCATGGAGTACGGGCTGTATATCTGATTGCTATAAACCAGAAAAAGCGAAGAAAGACAGGCATCGAAGAGATTTATGACCGAAGAGTCCTCATGTGTGAAGTATCCTTCAGGGAACAAGCCATCCTTCTCACCCTGATGCCATACCTCGTCCAGCCAGACCCAGGTCCTGTCATACATATCAACGAAATCCTGGTCATAGAAATGAATTCGGGGAACTAAATCTTTTACCAATTCCAAAACTCCGCAACCAAGGAAAAATCCCTGCTATTTGTCCTTAAATCGCATTCTACATATTATCGCAAGGAACCCGAGAAGTCAAATTGTTTTTTTGTTATATTTTCTATTGCTATAAAAGGAATTAGGTAAAAATTATTTTTTCTTTGGCCCTTGACAGGCAATGTCAGAGGACAGAATCTGCGGACTGTACCACTCACTTTGAAGACGAGCGAATCCTACCATGAATCAACTCAAGAGCGCCCGGCATGAGCTCAATGCTGAACTCCTTTCCCGTATGGGAGAAAAGCTCACCATCATAGTGGGCTTCAACATATCTATCAGCAGCCTTTATCGTGACAGTCCTCGCCCTCATATACGTGAATGTCTCTTTATCCGTGATCTGTGATCCTCTGAGAAAAGACAGCACAGCTTTCACAAGCCCCCCTCTCTCAAGAGGATAATTGGCGAAGGTAACATCGAAAAGCCCGTCATCGACCTCAGCAAGCGGGGATATAATGAAGGAAGAGCCCATACGTCTGCCATTTGATACGGATATCTGCTGAGTCTCCAGCTCGAAATGCCTGTCATCAGCATCGAGCGTGATGCTATATGCCTTTGGCGGATGCTTCAGGATATAGAGGAAAGCAACGCCGTAGCTGAGCATCCCGTTGATATGCTTGTATTCCATCGCCCTGAAATTCACCATGGGTTCAAACCCGAAGCCGACTCCATTGACAAAATACACACCATCGGGATGATCGGTACCTTTGCAGAACCCAACATCTATCCTTCTTGCCTTTCCTTCCGCAATAAGGCGCACAGCCTTCTTCTGATTTGAAGGTATCCCTACCATCCAGGAGAAATCATTTCCTCTTCCAATGGGGATAATGCCCATCCTTACTCCTGCGGTTCCGGCTCTCATAATCCCGTTCACCGTCTCATTCACAGTCCCGTCACCACCAGCTGCGACTATGGTGTCATAACCATAGAGAGCCCCCCTTTTCGCAAGGCTTTCCGCGTGTCCAGGGGCCCTTGTATATGCAACTGTACACTCCCTTCCGAACTCACGAAAAAGCGCCTGGATTTCCTTGGCTTTCTTCTTGCCGCGTCCTTTGGAAGCATTAGGATTTATGATCAGGAGGATATCTTTTCTGAGCATATATCCAGATTTTAGTTAATCTGCCGGAAACCGACAACAAGAAAATACCCGTATGACTATCTCAAAGATGGAAAAATATGGCTATTTTCGTCTCAGATGCTATAATCCAGGCTATGAAAACCATAATCAGGAACATCGATGCAGTAGTATCTGGACGGATTGTCAGGAAAGACATCGTTATAGAGGATGGATTCTTCAGCTCTGCCGGGACGGGCTCTGCAGATAAGATAATAGACGGGACTGATCTCCTCGCGGTCCCAGGCTTCATAGACACGCACATCCATGGGATCGGGGGAAGCGGAACAGAAGACGGCACATCTGAGGCCATACTCAATATGTCAGCCACTCTTGCACAGGCTGGCGTCACTTCTTTCTTTCCGACAATATACACCGATACCATGCCCCGTATCCTGCTGGATGAAAAGGCTATAACAGAAGCCTCCGGCAAGGAGAATGGCGCGGAGATAGCTGGAATACATCTCGAAGGCCCTTTCATTTCCCAAAATAGGATAGGAGCCCAGAATCCAGCGGGAAGGCTGGATCCTGATGAGAAGGTTTTCATGGGAATGCTCGATGCTGGAAAAGGTCTTGTGAAGGCAATGACAATCGCACCGGAGCTGCCGGGAACAGAGGAAATAGCACGGCTCAGCAGGAAAAACGGGGTTGTTCTTTTGATGGGACACACCGATGCTGGATACGAAGAAGCTGTCCATGGGATGGAGATTGGAATCAGACATGCAACGCATCTCTTTAATGCGATGTCCGGATTCCAGCACAGGAAGCCAGGCGTCGTCGGATGCGCCCTGATGAACGACGCGATGAGCGCTGAAATCATAGCTGATGGCAAGCATGTCAATCCGGAGATTGTCAGATATTTAATAAAATCCAAAGGTCCTGACAAAATTGCCGTGATCACAGACTCCCTGCGTCCCACGATGCAGAAAGATGGCGTGAAGACGGCTAACGGTGTCGAAGTGGAAATGGGTGACGGCCTCTGGGTGACAAAAGGCAGGCCTGAACTGATCCAGGGATCAGCTCTCACGATGCACAAAGCCTTCGTCAATCTCGTCAGCTGGGGAATCCCTATTACAGAAGCCTCTCAGGTCACATCAACGACACCGGCAAGGATTTATGGCCTCTCAGATCGCGGGGAGATAATGCCCGGAAAGAGAGCGGATCTTGTTGTAATGGACAGGAATCTCGGAATAAGATTCACGATAATCAAGGGAGAAATATCATGTGGTACAGCAAACTGAATAACAAGAGACTCTGGAAAATCTTCTCAGAGATATCATCAATACCCCGTGAGAGCGGCAACGAGGCAGGAATAAGGGAGTATCTTCTCTCCTGGGCAAAAACAAATGGCATCGAAGCTTCTGCTGACGAGAAGGGCAATGTATATATGTCCAAGCCTGGCACAAAGGGACTTGAGGTTCTTCCACCAGTCGCTCTTCAGGCCCATGTCGACATGGTATGCGTGAAAAAAGAAGGGTCTTCCCATGACTTCACAAAAGATCCGATAAAAATAAAGACGGATGGGGAATATATCTATGCAGATGGCACATCTCTCGGAGCAGATGATGGCCTGGGAGTGGCAACCATTCTGGATATCCTGTCGGATCCCAGTGCAGAGCACGGCCCGATTGAGGGAATTTTCACCGTTGAAGAAGAAACGGGACTTGGCGGCGCCTATGCCATCGATGCCAAGAAGATAAAAGCCAGACGGCTCATAAACCTCGATAGCGAGGAAGAAGGCATCCTGTATATCGGATGCGCAGGCGGTATCGATATAGATGCATCGATGAAACTCAAATATGAGAAAGCAGAGGGAACTGCGCTATCCGTGAAAGTCTCCGGCCTGCTTGGTGGCCACAGCGGAGGGGAAATACATAAAGGAAGAGGCAATGCCATAAGCATTCTTGCGCGATACCTCGACAGACTGCCTTCTTTCCAGATTGCCTCGATTTCTGGCGGGACAAGAAGGAATGTCATCCCTTCCAGCGCAGAGGCTGTCATAACAGTACGCGACAAAGACGCCGCGCTCTCGCAAGCAAAGACGCTGCAGGAAGAGCTTTCTTCTGAATACAGGAATACCGACCCGGATGTACGTCTGACGGTATGCGAGACAAACATGCCGGATACAGTCATCAAGGCAAAGAAAAGCCAGAAGATAGCGGGTTTGCTCTTCGCTTCTCCGCATGGCGTCAAGGACATGAGCTCTGAGATCCCTGGAATCGTGGAGACTTCTGACAATCTTGCGATAGTCACAATCAGCAAGGACCGCATTTATGTGATATACACCGTCAGAAGCAATGTGGATTCGAGAAAAATGGAAATGATGTCCAGGATCCTTACGCTCACTGAGGCTTTCGGATTCAAGGCAAAAGCCGGAAGCAGCTATCCTGCATGGGCACCGGATACTTCATCCAGACTCGCAAAGGAAGTTGCAGCGGCATATAAGAAAATCACCGGGAAGAAGATTCAGGTCACGGCAATCCACGCGGGTCTTGAGTGCGGTATCATCAATTCGATTATACCAGGCATGGAGTCCGTATCCTTGGGTCCGAATCTCTGGAACGTCCATTCAATCAACGAGAAGGCCGATGTTGCCTCCGCAGAACGTACGGCAGAGTTCGTCAAGAAAATGCTGCCGACCCTCAGATAAGGCAATGCAGAGAGCAGTCAGGCTTACACTGATATCGCCAATGTATTACTATCCGGTATCGCACACGCTTGAAAGCGCCTTGAAAAAGGCATTCAAGGAAGATACCGGATATGATACCGTCATCTGCTATAGCTATCACCTGAAAGATGAGCGCATAGAAATATCGCCGCTCATCTCGGGTGAAAGGAAAGGCTACACTCCCGAAGAAAAAGCGCAGATAGAAAACGGCATAGCTCTGGAACGGAAGGATGGGGAGGATGTGGATATCCCCGCAGGATCTTATTTGTTTGAGCAGCTTCCGTTCATCCCAGAAGAAAAAGATCTGCCACGCATCATCCTGCCCTATCTCACAAAGGACAAGGGGCTATTCTACGCGAGAATATACAAAGAGAACACTCTTGAGTGCGTGATGCAGCTTCTATTTCCTGCAATATGAATCCAGGTGCAGTTTTCCTGCAAATGCTTTTGTGGTTATACTCAATCTATGCAGATTGAGAAATTAAGCGACACATACCATCACATAACATTTGCTGATGGCAGCGAGGTTTTCCTGATCGGAACAGCCCATGTCTCGCAGAACAGTGTTGAGGAAGTCGCAGAAACAATAGACAGGGAACAGCCAGACAGGATCTGCGTCGAGCTTGATGCCTCCAGGCTTTCCAGCAAGACAAAAAAGCAGACCTGGGAAGACACGGACATCAGAAAAGTCTTCCGCGAAGGAAAGGGATTCCTTCTGCTCGCAAACACGGCACTGGCTTCTTTCCAGAAGAAACTTGGAGCGCAGACAGGCACGGCCCCGGGCGAAGAGCTTCTCGGTGCAGTGAAGCTTGCAAATGTAAGGAATATACCTCTGTCGCTGTGTGACAGGGATATCCAGACCACATTCAGAAGAGCATGGGCAAAATCCTCTCTCTGGAACAAATGCAAATTGCTCAGCACCCTCATATCCGCAGCTTTCTCGAATGAGGAGATATCAAAGGAAGAGCTTGAGGATCTGAAGAATCAGGAAACGCTCGAGGGCATGCTCAATGAAGTCGCAAAGGAACTTCCATCAATCAAGGAGGTCCTGATTGATGAGAGGGATATATATCTCGCAACAAAGATCTATACTGCTCCGGGCCAGAAAAAAGTCGCGGTCATTGGAGCAGGGCATACAAAAGGTGTATTGTCTGCTTTCGAGAAGCTTGAAAGCAACAGTGCCATAAAAACAACAGAAGAGCTGGAAATCGTGCCGAAAAGCAAAGGCTGGGGGAAAGCCGCAGGATACATAATCCCGACGCTTATCGTTGTTCTCCTTGTCATCGGAGTTGCAATGAACGGCTGGGATCAGGGTCTGAAGACCTTCCTTTACTGGGTTCTTGTCAATGCAGGTGGTACGCTGATAGCAACAGCAATCTCAGCCGCGCATCCGCTCAACATACTCTGCTGTGCTGTGACCGCACCATTCTTTGCACTGAACCCGGTTCTTGGTGTCGGCATGCTGGGAGGCATCCTGGAAGCAACATTCAGGAAACCGAAAGTAAGGGATTTCGAGATGCTTAACGATGATGCGATGAAGCTGTCCGGGTGGTACAGGAATCGTATCCTTCACTGCCTTCTGGTTTTCTTCCTGAGCTCTATCGGAAGCATGCTAGGTACATTCGTAGCCTTCCCTCTCCTGATATCAAGGATTTAGCAATCGAAACTTACAAACTATTAATTCCTTGTACTGAAAGCCGCTATCAATGCGGCTTTTATATTGCTCACCTTTTTTACGCTAATTTGTAATCCGCGCTTATTTTCTGCCGTAAGCACCTCCGAGAACCCCATATCGGAAAGATTCTTCAGACGTCTATCCGCAAATGATACTGGACGGACTTCACCGGCAAGTGACAGTTCCCCGAAAGCAGCAACAGATGCTTTGAGAGGCATATCTTCCTTCGAACTGTACAAAGCCAGAGCAAGGGCAAGCTCAATGGACACTTCTGAAAGCTTCATTCCCCCTGCAACATTCACATAAATATCCTGATCGGAGAGATTGAGACCTGCGTGTTTCTGGAGAATAGCAGCAACCCGGCTTACCCTGGCGTTATCTATCCTGTCAGAATAGATGCGCTGATATCCTGAGCGGGCAGGTACGACAAGAGCCTGGATTTCAACAGAGAATGTCCGGCTTCCCTCCACGACAGATGTAAACGCGATACCAGATGGCAGGGCATTTCCATTCCTTGATGAGAGAAAAAGCGAAGACGGATCTTTAACCACGTGAAGGCCCTTGGCATCCATGGTGAAAAGCCCTATCTCATCTACTGATCCGAATCTGTTCTTACCCGCCCGGAGAAGTCTCATTCCTGTCTCTGCGCTTTCGAAGTAGAGAACGGTATCAACCATATGCTCTACTATCTTCGGGCCGGCTATAAGACCATCCTTTGTCACATGTCCGATAAAGAAGATAGCAGCACCGATTTTCTTCGCAAGCTGGGAAAGTTCCATGCAGCAGACTTTAATCTGATTCGGAGAGCCCGCTGCAGACGCAACAGAAGCGCTGTAGAGCGTTTGCAGCGAGTCTATGACGATATATCCCGGAGAGACTCTCTCAATTGTTTCTGAGAGCGCCTCAAGCCTTGTATCGCAGAATACTGAGATGGATTCACTTCTCAATCCAAGACGCTCTGCTCTCATCCGCACCTGAGAAGGAGATTCTTCCCCTGACACGTAAAGCACCGGAGATGACGAGGAGAGGGCACTGAGCATCTGAATCATAATCGTGCTCTTTCCAATTCCAGGCTCACCTCCCACAAGAACGGAAGAGGGGCGCATCACCCCTCCACCAAGGACCCTGTCAAGCTCTTCAATTGATGAAGAAACTCTCATTGATGTTTCATAGGGGATATCGGAAAGCCTCTGCACGGAGCTATCGATGACTGGCTGGGAATCGCCGTTCCTGCCTTTCTGGGCAGGAATGGTTTTCTCTTCATCAAAGCTGTTCCAGCTGCCGCATTCAGGGCATCTGCCATTCCACTTATTCTCAATATGCCCGCACTCACGGCATACATATCGTACAGAACTTTCCTTCATAAACAATCAGAAATCAAGAAGTTCCACATCAAAGATAAGGTATGAATCCGGAGGGATGACTCCTGGATATCCATATTCCCCGTATCCAAGCTCAGGAGGGATAATCAGCGTTCTCTTCTCTCCCTTCTTCATTGTCTGGAGAGCTTCATTCCATCCTTCAATCACCTGCCCCACGCGGAATGTCGCGGGTTCATGACGGATAAGTGAAGAATCAAATATCTTTCCATTCAGAAGAGAGCCCTGATAATGAACAGTTACTGCCTGCCCATACTGAGGAGATTCCGAACCTGATCCTTCCTTCTGTATGATATACCTCAACCCGGTATTGGTTTTCTCTGCATTTGGATACCTGTTATCGAGCTCTGTTTCGATTTTTTTCCGTGCTTCTGCCAGTTCTGCAGCGTGTTTCGAAGCTGCCTCATCACAAAGCTGGGCAAAATGATCGCCAGAAACATCGAATCCTTCTGCAGTCGCACCCTTACGAATGATTTTGATACTCCGGATCTTATCATTCTGCTTTATCTTATTGACAACATCCTGTCCCTCAATAACATGACCGAATACTGTATGCTTACCATCAAGCCATGGTGTTGCAACATGGGTGATGAAGAACTGGCTTCCATTAGTCCCCGGACCAGCATTTGCCATGGAAAGAATACCTGGTCCCTCATGTTTAAGCTCAGGATGAAATTCATCAGGAAAACGATACCCCGGACCGCCTGTACCATCACCCTTAGGACATCCTCCTTGGATCATGAAATCATTAATGACCCTATGAAATTTCAGTCCATCATAGAAAGGTACACCAGGATTATCCATATTGAGTGAACCTTCAGCCAGTCCGACAAAATTGCAGACTGTCATTGGGCACTTTTCATATTCAAGTTCAAGGAGTATATCTCCCTTATCAGTATCAATAACGGCATACATGCCGTCTTTAAGATTATTCAAATCCATTTTATTCCTCACTTATTCTGTAAACAGCTCTTCACCGCCTGTAATAAGGCCATAAATCCTTTCAAGGTCCTGCTGGGAGCGGAACCGAATCGTCAGTTTTCCCTTTGTAAGCGTTCCTTTGATATCACAGCGGGCACCAAAGGCAGAAACAAACTTCTCAACCACTTCCGAAACTTCAGGATCCTCATCTTTTGATCCCTTCTTCTGGATGAATTTATGACCTTTGTTATATTCATCAGCAAGTTTCTCTGCATCACGGACGGAAAGATCACCGTTGACAATCTTATCTCTAAGAAGAATCTGATCAGATGGATTGACTAACGAAAGAATCGCCCGCGCATGTCCTGCTGTTATATTTCCGGAAATGATATCATCCTTGATTTCATCATTAAGCCCAAGAAGACGGATTGAATTAGCTATCGTAGAACGAGACTTTCCGACTTTCTCGGAAACTTCTTCCTGAGTCATGCCAGAGCGTTGCATCAAATACTGATAAGCAGTAGCTTCTTCAATAGGATTGAGATTCTCCCTCTGGATATTCTCAATGAGGGACATCTGGATTCTTTCAAGCTCAGTAAGCTGTCTGACTATGACAGGTATTTTCTTCAATCCTGCTTCCTGAGCCGCTTTGAACCTTCTCTCACCAGCGATAATCGAATATTTACCTGGTACAATCTCTTCAACAAGCAAAGGCTGTATAATGCCCTGAGACTTAATTGATTCAGCAAGCTCAGAAATCGAATCCGGATTAAAGGACTTTCTAGGCTGATTCGGATTAGGAGAAACTGATGTTATAGGGACATTGATTGCCTTCAGTGCATCAGGATCTTCTTTCTTATCTGCCACAGGAATACTCATTGAAGTTTTCGCAACTTTCTTCACAGGCTTTTCTTCTATTATGTTGTTATCAGCCTTTTTCTCACCCGTTGTTTTATTGATTATGCTATCGACCTGCTCATCAAGGCTGAAATCACTGCCAAACAGAGAACTTATACCACGCCCAAGTCCATGCTTCTTATTACTCGACACGGCCTACAACCTCCTTTGCAAGCTCTGCAAATGCCTTTGCACCTGCATTTGACTTATCATAATAATTAATCGGAAGACCATGAGATGGAGCTTCAGATATTCTTACGGATCTGGGTATGATAGTTTTGAACACAAGATCCGGGAAAAACTCGGAAATATCCTCAACAACCTGCTGATTGAGTAATGTTCTCTTCGAATACATCGTGAAAAGAATTCCAAGAACCTTTAGTTTTGTATTCAATGATTTCCTCACATTACCAATTGTCCTCATTATCAGATTAAGACCTTCCATCGCAAGGTACTCGCACTGAAGCGGAATAAGAACATAATCAGCCCATGCAAGCGCATTCATGGTCTCAAGACCAAGAGAAGGAGGACAATCCAAGAGAATGAAATCATAATCTGACTCAAGAGACTCTAAAACTGTTTTCAGATAATACTCCCGGTTATTCTCATTAACCAGCTCAATTGAAAGGCTAGCAACATCAAGAGAACCAGGAATCAGATAAAGATTCTTGAAAATGGTGCTCTGGACAGCCGAGGCAGCAGGAATTTCACCAACCACAACCTGATATATATTCGCCTTCCTAAGATCACCAGACACAGCACCAGTGAGATTACACTGAGCATCAAAGTCTATCAAAAGGACTTTATAATTCAGGTCCGCAAGAGCAGAACCAAGATTCACAGCAGCTGTTGTTTTTCCGACTCCGCCTTTCTGATTATAGAAAATTACCTTTTTAGCTTTCATGCTTCAACGATACACTTATATACAGGTCTTGTCATTATCAAGAATTAGCAAAATGTGAAATTATTTCTCCTTGACCTCGGCACAACGTAACTGTATCTTTATTCAAGAAAGGAGATAACGCATGAGCGAAAATACCGATCTTGAAAAATCAATAATAGATGCAATTAACGCAATTCGCCCCGCATTACAGAACGATGGAGGCGATATCGAGTTTGTCAGCTATGACAGCGAAGCAAAAAACGTACATGTAAAACTTGTTGGAGCCTGCGCTGGATGCCCAATGAGCCAGCTAACACTAACAAATGGGGTTCAGAGATATATACGCGAATCCGTGGATAGCGAAATTACAGTAATTAATGACGATCAGAGTTCATCCTACTTCTGATAAACACGAACTACGGGCGGCAATAAAAAAGCCGCCCATTTTTTTCGCCCTTCCAACAATTCTTAAATTAAGCGAACCTCCCCACAACAAGCAAAAACAATGGAAATTAATCGATGTTTCACGTGAAACGTTAAATTCCAGGATTAGGATATATCAAAAAGGCACCATTATTTCGTAAATTCGAATTGTTGTTTCTTGGTGTGGCCGTTGTTTCACGTGAAACATAGCATTAATCGAACTATTAACACTGCATTATGCATTACAAGTGGAAAGTATTCTAATGTGATTTTGCATTACTTTCGCTTATTTTCTTTCTATGAAATATCCACAAAAGCTGGTTTATAGCTATTATCCGAATAGACCGATATCACGCATATTTGGGAGTTTATGTTTTGTTCCCCTTCTTGGAGGCAAAACCCTCAAATAAAAGCGCCAAATGCGGTTTTTATGATACTTTTTTCTATATATAGAAACAAATCAGAGTAGGGATTTTTATATATTTTCCCTATTTAATAGGGTGAGTTTTTAACGATTTTGCTGTTGATTTTAACATAATCACATTGCTTCTTTTCTGTTAAACCGAGCAATCTATCGATATTATCTAAGAAATACATCTTTCGACACTATTTATGAAATGAGTGAATTATATGTTTTGCATTATGAGAATTCTTCAAAAAAATAGTGCTTGCCGAGTAGCAAGCACTAATTCCTTTTACTATAAACAATTATTCTTTATTTTCCGTGGATTCATCCTTTATTTCTGCAGTTTCCGTTTCATTAGGAACCTCTGGCGTCTGGATTTCCTCTTCGGATTCTTCAGCTTCCTGGTATCCTGTTACAGCGATTGCATTGACAGAATCATCTCTCTTCTTGAATGAAGCCACTCTGACACCCATGGCAGCTCTGCCCTGGATTGAAATGTCCTTTGCATGAACTCTGATTGTCTGCCCTTTGAGTGTCACGAACACGACATCGTCATCATCACTTACGGAAACAGCACCGACTAGGCCAGATTCTTCAACCGTATAGATCTTCTGACCCATTGTTCCTCTGCCATGAGGCATGAACTGGTCGAATCTTACCTGTTTGCCCTTTCCATTCTCCGTGACCATCAGAATGCGCTTTGAATCATCCACTGCAACGACACCAACAACTTCATCCTCACCAAGCAGCCTGATTCCTCTTACTCCGTGGGTTGCTCTTCCCATGGTTCTTACATCATCTGCATGGATTCTGAGTCCCTTGCCGTTTCTGGTTATGATCATCGCGTCTTCACCATCTCTGATGAAGATGGATTCCACAAGCTCATCTCCTTCATCAAGGATAATTGCCTTCACACCTCTGGCCTTCGCATTTATGAAATCATTCAGCCTTACTTTCTTGGCGACTCCGAAACGTGTCACCATAAGAAGGTATGTATCATCCTGGAAAGACGGGAACGTGACAATGGAAGTAACCTTCTCATTATTCTCAATCTGAAGGAAATTCTTTATGTTAGATCCCTTCGTGGCCTTAGCTCCCTCAGGAATCTCAAATGCCTTGCTGTAATAAGCCTTGCCGAAGTTCGTCACGAACATGATTATGTCATGAGAAGAGCATACGAAGAGATGATCTACATAATCACCATCAACAAGCTTTGCTCCTATCGTTCCTTTTCCGCCTCTTCCCTGAGCCTTATATTCAGTTGTGCTGAGGCGCTTTGCGAAACCTTTCTTCGAAATGCTGATTACAACATCTTCTTTCTTGATAAAATCCTCAGGAGAAGCATCATTGAGCTCCTGTTCGATAATCTCTGTCCGGCGTCTGTCTCCATAAGATGCGCCAATGGCCCTGATCTCATCCTTCACTACACCGAGAATCTTGTTTCTGTCAGAAAGAAGATCCTTATAATAAGCAATCTTCGCTTCCAGATCAGCGAGTTCATCAAGTATCTTCTCTGTCTCAAGGTGGGAAAGCCTTCCGAGTTTCATATCAATGATGGCATCAGCCTGGATCTTATCAAGACCAAACGCCTTCTGGAGTTCAAGTGAAGCTACGTTGTTATCCTCGCTCTCCTTGATAATCCTGATCACTTCATCGATATTCTCAAGCCCTATCTTCAGACCAAGAAGTATGTGTGCTCTTTCCTCTGCTTTTCTAAGATCGTATCTTGTACGTCTTTCGATTACCTCCTCACGATGGTCAACATAAATCTGAACCATATCCTTCAGGGTCATCAGCTTAGGTCGTCCCTGATAGATTGCGAGGTTATAAGCGTTGAAATTGCTCTGAAGGGCAGTGCGGCTGAAAAGCATGTTGAGAACGATTTTCGGCACAGCTCCCTGCTTCAATTCCACTACAACCCTGATACCATCACGACCGGATTCATCACGGACAGATGCAATATTGGGGATTATCCCATCTTTTCTCAGATCATCGATTTTCTTGACGAGCTCTGCCTTGTTAACCTGATAAGGAAGCTCTGTGAAGATAATCGCATCATGCCCTCTGTCATTCTCTTCGATCTCATAGCGTGAACGGATGACTATCTTGCCTTTGCCTGTAGTATAGGCATCCATGATTCCACGTTTACCGCATATGACTCCATAAGAAGGAAAATCCGGTCCTTTTATGTAGTTCATAAGCTCAGGTATCGTGATATCAGGATTGTCTATATAAGCACATATGCCATCCACAACCTCAAGAAGGTTATGCGGGGCAAGGTTTGTTGCCATTCCAACGGCAATTCCAGATGATCCATTAGTCAGAAGAAACGGGAAGGCTGCAGGAAGAACTGAAGGCTCATCAGTTGATCCATCATAGTTAGGAGTGAAATCAACAGTATCCTTCTGTATGTCAGTGAGCATTTCCTCACCGATCCTGCTCATCCTTGCTTCCGTGTATCTCATGGCTGCTGGTGGGTCACCATCAATTGAGCCGAAATTGCCCTGCGGAGATACAACTGGATAACGCAGCGAGAAGTCCTGCCCAAGCCTGACAAGTGCATCATAAACAGATGCATCTCCATGCGGATGGTACTTACCGAGAACATCACCTACGATACGAGCGCATTTCTTGTTAGGGGAGTTATACCTGATTCCAAGCTCCCACATATCATAGAGTATTCTTCTATGAACTGGTTTAAGGCCGTCCCTTGCATCAGGAAGAGCACGGCTGATGATGACAGACATAGCGTAATTGATATAGCTAGTCTTCATCTCCTCTGAGATATCCGCCTGCACGATACGCGGATTGAGTTCCTGATTATCTTCCATACTGCACCTCAGATATCAAGCGTCCTGACGAAGGTCGCATTCTGTTCGATGAATTCTCTTCTAGGCTCTACATCTTCGCCCATAAGCATAGAGAAAACCCTGTCTGCCTGTTCTGCATCCTCGAGATGAACCTTTCCGATCATTCTTGTCTCAGGATTCATAGTTGTCTCCCAGAGCTGTTCCGGATTCATCTCACCAAGACCTTTGTATCGCTGTATGGCTACCTTTGATTCATCGATTCCAGGAGCATATTCGTCGAGTATTTTTTTCTTATCGACCTCATCATATGCATAGAAGTCTTTTTTATTGATGGTGATCTTATAAAGAGGCGGCATGGCAAAATAGATATATCCAGCTTCAATGAGAGGTCTCATGTATCTGAAGAAGAATGTCAGAAGCAGCGTCCTGATATGGGATCCATCAACATCGGCATCGGCCATGATGATAATCTTATGGTAACGGGCCTTGGAGATATCGAATGTCTTCTCCCCATCATTCTTCTTTCCTTCCTCATCCTCATCATCGAAATCACGGCCTGTATTGTTGTACCTCGTGATTCCAGCTCCTATTGTCTGGATAACAGGCTCAAGCTTGTCATTATTGAGAACTTTTGCTTCCTGCGCTTTCTCTACATTGAGCATCTTTCCCCAAAGAGGAAGAATAGCCTGGAAACGGCTGTCCCTTCCTTGCTTTGCGGATCCACCAGCACTATCACCCTCGACAATGAAGACCTCACAACGTGCAGGATCACGCTCTGTACAATCTGCAAGCTTTCCAGGAAGTCCGCCTCCCTCAGATTTTTTCCTGATATTTTCTCTTGCTTTCCTTGCGGCTACACGCCCAAGTGCTGCATTCGTGACTTTATCGAGAAGACGGTCAATCGAATCGGGGAATTCATCAAAGTAATTCGTGAGGTTCTCATAAACAAGAGAATCCACAATACCCTTAACATTCGAGTTACCAAGCTTCATTTTCGTCTGACCCTCGAACTGAGGATTAGGAATCTTTACTGAGATGACAGCAGTAAGACCTTCCGAGATATCAGAAGACTCAAGGCTATCAGGGTACTTCTTCATGTATTTGACGCTCTTTTTGAGCTGGTTGTTAAGGCATCTTGACAAAGCTGCCCTGAAACCGGATAGGTGCGTACCGCCTTCCCTTGTGTTGATATTATTTACGAATGTATAGATCTTCTCATCGTATTTATCGTTGTACTGAAGAGATACTTCTACAGATACCTCATCTTTCTGGCACTCGAACGAAATAGGGTCGAAAAGAACTGTCTTATATTCGTTAAGGTACTTTACAAATGAAGAAAGACCACCTTCAGCGTGGAATGACTCACTCTTCTCGGGATCCGTCCTTCTATCAGTAATGCTTATCGTGATTCCCTTATTGAGATACGAAAGCTCCTTGAAACGGGCAGAAAGAGTATCATAGCTGAATGAATTCGGCTCCATTATCTCGAAATCAGGAGTGAACCTTACTATTGTTCCGGTCCTGTCCGTATCGCCGATGATCTCAACATCCCCAGCGGGAATTCCCTGATGATACGTCTGCCTGTATACATGAGGTGCGCGGTGAACAGTGACTTCCATCCAGGAAGAAAGAGCATTGACACAGGATACACCGACACCATGAAGACCGCCCGAAACCTTGTACGCGTTGTGATCGAACTTTCCTCCGGCATGAAGCTGTGTAAGAACAACCTCAAGAGAGCTCTTGCCTTCTTCAGGATGAATGTCCACAGGAATACCACGCCCATTATCCTCTACTGTGCATATCTCCCCGTCGCTGCCATTTTCCAGATACACCTTGATATCATTGCAATAACCAGCCATTGCCTCATCTATGGAGTTGTCGACAACCTCATAGACAAGGTGATGAAGACCATCAATACCTGTAGATCCGATATACATACCAGGTCTCAGACGTACTGCTTCGAGGCCTTTAAGGACTGTGATACCGCTGGAATTGTAATCTTCGCTAGCCTTGATCTCAGCTTCTAGTTCTGCTTTATCATGACCTGCTATCTTAAGTTCTTCGTTGTCCATTTGATCCTTCCAGTCTGATTCAGATATCCGTGGCTGAGACCTTATCGAGCAGGTAGGATAGTCATAGCCTTATTCGGATTTTCAATACTGATTGATTATACAACTTGAAGACATTGACTTCAAGTATGCCATTAAATTCAATACGTAGTATATCTCTTTATCATAAATTAATTTAAATGTGTATTGATTATGCACCTTCCAACTTCTGGCTTTACGGTGGTGTTACCCTTTGATATAATCTCCGGCAATATGGAAAACCTCAGCAGTATATGGCAGCAGGCAGCAGCGCATCTGGAAGAAACACTGCCAGAGTCTAAAAGACAGTGGATAAAGAGAATAAATTTCGAAAAAGAGGAAAACGGAAGAATGATTCTTTCGCTTTCATCAAGTTTTTACAAGGAAACGACAGAAAAGAACTGCAAAACGGATATAGAGAACACAGTATCTGAGATAGCAGGTCATGAAATCCCTGTTGAATTCATTGTCAATACAGCAAGAAAACCTTCTCCAAGACAGGTACAGAAAGAAACAAAAAAAGAGAAAACAGAACCTGCCTCCAGAAATAACACTCTCAATAAACAGTATTCATTCGATAATTTCATTTCAGGGGATAACAGCAGCTTTGCGTTCAACGCATGCAAGGTTATAGCTCAGAATCCAGGCACATCATTCAACCCATGCTTGATTTATGGCGGAGTAGGTCTTGGAAAGACTCATCTTCTTGAATCAATCGGAAATTATATTGATGAGCATAACCCTAAAATGAAAATCATCTACACAACTGCTGAAAGCTTTACAAATGAATTCATTGATTCTCTTCTTTCAAAAGAAAAGATATCATCATTCAAATCAAAATACAGAAATGTTGATGTTCTTCTTATCGATGATATCCATTTCCTTCAGAAGAAAGATTCTACACAGGAGGAGCTTTTCCACACATTCAATGAGCTTTATGACAATCATAAGCAGATAGTCCTTACCTGTGATCGTCCTATCACGGAGCTCACTGATATAACCGACAGGCTTAAGACAAGGTTCAGAAAAGGACTTAATGTTGACCTGCAGCCACCTGCATATGAGACAAGAATGGCCATTGCGATGCAGAAATGCAGGGAAAGAGGTTATCAGATAGACCAGAAAGTACTCGAATACATCTGTCAGAATATAAATACCAATGTAAGGGACCTTGAAGGCGCACTCACGACACTCAGCTCATTCGCAACACTAGTGGGAAAACCTGTGACACTTGATATAGCAAAAGAACAGCTGAAGAACTTCATAGTCACTCCTGCTATAAGGAACAGCGATATATCAATTGATAAGATAATCAGCAGTACAGCAGCCTATTTCAACGTAAAAGAGTACGATATCAAGGGTAAAAGCAGAAATAAGAACATCACTCTTGCGCGTCACATATCTGTTTATCTGGCTTCTGAACTCACTTCATACTCACTTTCAGAAATCGGCAAGATGATGAATGGAAAAGATCATACTACAATCATGTATTCAGTCGAGAAGATAAAATCAATTCTGAATACAGATGACTCGGTAAGACAGGCAGTGAATACAATAAAAGAGGAGCTTCTGAACAACTGAGTTTTCCACAATCGGTGGAAAAACCCTGTGGAAAAACAGTGGAAAAGCTGTTTAAAGCATCTGGAAAAAATGTGGATGAATTCAATGTTTTCCACAGCGTGATGCAGCAAGTGCGCAATGCTGTGGAAAAGTAATGTTAACACAAGCATTTATCCACATTTTTATCCACAGGATAAATTATTATAAAACAATAAAATAATATGAGTTTTCCACATTTCCGCGACTCTTACTATTATTACTGCACTTATTTTATGATATATTAATAAACAATAAAGGAGAGACTGCTGTGAAATTCGTATGCCAGTCCAGTGTTCTGAGAGCCGAAATAGAACTTGCAAACAGCTTTGCCAGCTCTAAGAATTCACTATCAATATCAAGCAATGTTCTTCTGGAAGCAAATAATGATGCTCTTACGATAAAAGCATCTGATCAGAAAATGGGATTCTCATCCATTGTCCCCGTATCGATAATGGTACCAGGAGCGACGACAGTTTACTGTGAAAAGCTGTCACAGCTGCTGAAGAACATTCCTGAAACAGAAATAGAAGTATCTGAGGAAAATGGCAATCTTACGATAAAGCCGTCTGATGGCGGTGATTCATTCCTTATCAATATAAAGACTATTGAGGCATCTAAGTTTCCAGAGATGATGCAGATTGATGAATCGCTTTATTTCTCTCTTACCCAGCGTGATTTCTTTGATATGGTGGATAAGACTTCATTTGCTGTCGCTGATGAGGACTCAAGGCATTTTCTGACTGGCGTGTATATGGAAAAGAAAGATGATAATCTTGTCCTTGTTGCTACTGATGGCAAGAGGCTTTCATATGTATGCCGTCATTTTGAACAGAACATACCTGATTTCATTCCAGCAATCATACCGACAAAATTTCTTTCACTCATGAAGTCAATCGGAACAGGTGAAGGTCTATTCTCAATTGGTGTGAAAGAAGGATTCATATTCTCTGAAATAGGGAACAGGACTATCTATTCAGGGCTTATCCAGGGTCCTTATCCTGCATATGAGAAAGTTATCCCAAAGGGGCTTATCAATACATGCGTTCTTAAAAAGGAAGATGCTGAGAAAGCAATATCCCTTATATCCATTCTCGTTGAAAGCAAGTCCAAGAGACTTTACATAGATCTTTCTGAGAATAAGATAACATTCTCAAGTGAGAATACTGACTTTGGTGAAAGCAAGCAGTCGGTTCCTGCTGCATATTCAGGGCCTGATGTTAGAATGTCATTCAATTGTCAGCTTCTTCTTACACCTATCAAGAAGATGGACTCTGAATATATGAAGATAATGTTCAACAAACCATCATCGGCTATGATATTCACATCAGAACCTGAGAAAGATTATCTTTTTGTTCTGATGCCTATGCAGATACAGTGAGATTCATTTCTGTATCAATAAACAATTTCAGAAATATATCCTCCGTTGATCTTGATCTTGATGCGGAGGATATTGTTCTTACCGGCATCAATGGCCAGGGAAAGACTAATTTTCTTGAATCAATATATACGTTATGCTATGGATCCTCTTTCAGGACAAATCATCTTAGGGAAGCAATAAAGCATGGAACTGATGGTTTCTCGCTTTCCGCTGTCGCGGAAAATGACAATGGTATAAGGGAAAGGCTGGTAGTATCACTATCAGAAGGAAAGAGGAAAATATCCATCGACAACAAGGAAGTCAATGACAGAAGAAACCTTATATATAGTTTTCCGTGCATAGTTTTCTCTCATGATGATATCCTGTTTGTAAAAGGAGAACCTGAGAACAGAAGAAGGTTCTTTGATCAGATGATGAGTCTCTATTCTCCTTTTTTCTTTGATTCTCTTCGTTCATATAGAGCTATTCTCATGCAGCGCAATGCTGCTGTGAAGCAGAAGGATAAATCACTTATAAGTCTTTATGATAGCAGACTGGCATCATACGGTCTTGAGCTGATGAAGGAAAGAGCCGAGGCCGTATATGGTTTCAATGTCATATTCCCTGAACTTTTCAGAAGAATATCCGAGACGGATATGAATATAACAGTGAAATACCAGCCCTCGTGGGGAGCAATGGATAAAGAAGATGAGATAGTATCATATCTTGAGGAGAATACTGAGCGTGATATCATATTATCCACGACTACAAGCGGTCCTCATCGTGACAGATTCACAGTTATGTGTGATGGTGTACCGTTCTCATCCATTGGATCAACTGGTCAGATAAGACTTGCATCAATACTTTTCCGCATAGCAGAAGCTGAATATTTCTCTTCAAAGACAGGCAAAAAACCATTATTGCTTATTGATGATGTATTGCTTGAGCTTGATGGTAAGAAAAGAGGTCTTGTTCTTGAATCGCTGCCATCATATTCCCAGGCTTTCTATACATTCCTGCCAAATGAAAGCTATTTTTCATCGAGAAGGGATAATGCTTTATCATATAAAGCAGTTAATGGAGAATTCATCATTGATAGAGGTTAAGGAAATAAAGGATCTTGTCAGGGAATATGTGGATAAGACAGTTTCTCCTGATTTACGCTGTCATCGTGAATGGCCTCTTATAGCTGGGGATAATCTTCGTAGAGTTACATCATTTGCACGCATGGATGGAAATACCATATGCATATATGCAAAAGGGTCATCTGCAAGGACAAGAGTAATGCTTGAGAAAAGAAGGATCATCAGTGATTTCAATAAGCGTTTTCCTGATATGATGGCTGATGACATAAGAATTCTGAGACTCCAGTGAATCAATACAGGAATAATATGGGTTGACCTGTGATGCTGTGTTTGCTAGAATCACATAATTGGGCGTAAAGGCAGCCATAATCTGATATTAACCGCTTTATAGCGATGGATTTGGAGTATATCAAATGAGTAACAAAGGCAAGAGAACCTATCATCCAAGCAAGATGAAGAGGACAAGGAAGTTCGGTTTCCGTGCAAGAATGGCCACCAAGGGTGGACGTCTCGTGCTTGCTCGCCGCAGAGCTAAGGGCAGACACAGCCTCACAGCTAGCGATGAGAAGAAGCCTTACTAAGACAGAGATCATCAGAAAAAAAGAAGAAATCAATCGCATTTTCAGGCAGGGTAAATCATTTTCCTGCAGGGGAATGCGATTAATCAGTCTTAGCAACAATCTGGGTTTTGACCGTATCATAGTTATTCCGGCGAAGCATTTCGGCAATTCTGTCGAGCGCAATAAAGCGCGGCGCAGAGCCAAAGAGGTTTTCCGCAATTATGATGGAAGGATAAGCCTGGATAATCCAATGGAAGATGAAGGACGGGATTTTGTTCTTGTCCTGTATCCTGGTAAGGTTTCCACCTTTTCCTTGCTTGAGTCCGGCTTCTTGGAGCTTCTGGACAGGTCAAGGCGGAAATAGTTCCTATTCTTTCTCATCAGCAGAGATTTCCTATTCCAGCTTCCGGATACATATCTTTCCATCATTCAAGGAGAAGAGATGGATAGGAATACCATCATTGCGATTGTTTTGTCCGTTATAGTCATTACAGTGGGAATGACTATCCAGACAGCCTTCTTTCCACCGGAGATTCCTTCTGCTGAATCAGGAACATCGGTGGTTGAGACAATTGATGCATCGCTGCCTGAAGCTTCGGGCAGTCATATAGAAGCAGTAGGAACGGATCCTGATTCAACGCCATTTACAGTTTCAGCAGGTGCATATTCAATAACATTCGATCCAGAAGGTGCTTCGGTATCTTCTATAAAGCTCAATGAGCATCTTGATAATGGAGAGCCTGTTGAGCTTCTTTTCAAGGATGCTGATGATGAGAATGCATTCATGCTTTATGCTGGAGGTGACATAACCCAGCCGATAGATGCTGTATTCAGCCATAGTGAAAGCGTAAATTCCAATGGCCTGAATATTGTTTCCTTCACAAGGGATTTCATCACAGATGACGGAAAGCCATTCACCATCAACAAGCAGTTTGCTATTCCTGATAACGGCGAGTATATGATTCAGCTTTCAGTCAGGATAAGCACTCCTGATGGATCCCCGGTTCCTCTTAATGTCTCATCTGATATGTATACCATTTCTGTTGGTCCTCAGATTGGTCCCGCTTTCGAGTCAATATCCAATAACTATGATTACAGAAGGGTATCGGTACGCTATGACGGCAAAGGCAGAAGCGATGCCAGATTCAGTGATGGCCTTTTCGTAGCAGATGAGGACAAGAGTGTTGACTGGATGTCTATCGCAGGAAAGTATTTTGCGTTCATTCTCATCCCTGGTAATAATGTAACGATATCCTCATCACAGGCAATTCAGTTATCAAATGAGACAGGAGTAACACAGGAGGATATCATTTATTTGTCCCGCAGTGCCTCTGGAGAGTCATCTGTGCAGGATATGTATTCCTTCTATGCGGGTCCTAAGGTCAAGAATAATCTTTCCATTTATGACAATGCTGATGAGAACATTTTCCGTATTGAAGGACATGAGCTCACAGCGATAATAGATGGAAGCTGGCTTTCCTGGCTTGAGAATATACTTAACTGGATTCTTCAGCTTTTCTATAAGGCCATTCCGAATTATGGTGTTGCTATCATACTCCTCACAATTCTTATCAAGCTGCTCCTGCAGCCGCTTGCAAAGAAGGGACTTGATTCCACAGCCAAGATGAGTGCGCTTACACCTAAGATCAATGAGATCAAGGAAAAATATCCTGATGATCCTGAGGCACAGAATGCTGCGATGGCAAAGCTGTATAAGGAAGAGAAGATAAATCCTATGGGATCATGTCTGCCGATGCTTATCCAGTTCCCGATATTCATTGCCCTTTACGGACTTCTGAATACGAATTTCGATCTGCGCGGTTCCATGTTCATTCCTGGGTGGATACCTGATCTCTCTATTCCTGATACGATATTCACTCTTCCATTCTCTATTCCGCTTCTCGGTGCACAGGTTCATATACTTCCGATTCTCTACACTATCTCCATGATTTTCTCGATGAAGATAACGCAGACAGGGTCGCAGGCAGGAGCAGGATCACAGGCTGGAATGATGAAGTTCATGACATATGGTATGCCTCTTATTTTCTTCTTCGTTATGTATAACGCACCATCAGGTCTGCTTCTTTACTGGTCAACTGTCAATGTCATCTCAATAGGACAGCAGGTATTCGTAAACAGAAAGAAGAAGAATACATATGCAGAGGAAATCGCTGAGAGGGATGCCGAGAAGCATGCCAAGAAAGAGGCAAAGAGAAAGAACAGGAGAAAATAATGCAGAAAGAATATGAAGGAAGAACCGAGCAGGAAGCGATAGACAAAGCTATCAGGGAACTCGGACTTGATCGTGATCAGTTTGATGTCGAGGTAATCGAGAAGGAGAAAAAAGGTCTCTTCAGAAAGGGAAACGTCAGAATCAGGGTCTATTATGGCAGTGATTCCAATGCTGATGACAATACTGAAGACTATGATGATGAGGATTCTGAGCCTGCAGAGACCGAAGAGGATCGCAATCCTGAGCCACAGAATGATAATGAGAGGAAAATCCTTGAATTTCTTGATACCCTTATCATGAAGATGGGGTATACGGGAAAATCGTCTATTTCATTCAGAAGGGATTCGAAGATAGGTCTTAACATCGAAAGTGATGATTCATCTATCATTATTGGTCGTAAAGGCAAGAATCTCGATGCAATCCAGCTTATCACCAATGTGTATGCCGGTAATCTTGATCCGGATATCAAGGTAGTGATTGACAGTGAGAATTACAGGATGAGACATGAGGAACAGATTATCCGTACTGCATATAGGACAGCTGCTGATGTAAGACGTACAGGAAGGTCGCGTCTTCTTGATCCTATGAATCCTTTTGAGAGAAGACTTGTCCATACAGCACTTAATGATTTCGATGGTGTTGAGACAAAAAGCGAAGGAGAAGGCCTTTACAAGCAAGTGAGAATTCTTCCTAAGAAATGAGGTATCGCTCCGGTTTAATCCCGGAGCATTTTTATTGACATTTTATTTTAGTAATGATACTTTGTTGATAACAATTATTAATAAGGATAGATTGATGGAAAGAAGGAATACGATGCAGAAGGCACTTACCTATGAGGCTGTAATGTCGTATCCCGGGCATCCGAGCGCAGATGATGTTTATCGCGTCATCTCAGCTGAGCATAGTTCCATATCGAAAGCTACTGTCTACCGTAATCTTGCGCTTCTTTCTGAGGAAGGCAGGATAGGAAAAGTGGAATCATTCGGAAACGGAGAAGTCCACTATGATCACAGGGCAGAAAAGCATTGTCATGGATACTGTACAAAATGCGGAAGGGTTGTCGATATCGATTTATCATATGATAATGAACTTGTAGTCAAAGCCTCACCGATGGAAGATGGGTTTGCCATCACATCCCATGAGTTGATATTTGAAGGTATCTGCAAAGAATGCAGAGAGAAGGAGAATTAAGATGGAACTGAAAGGATCAAGGACTGAGAAGAATCTTCAGGCGGCATTTGCAGGCGAGAGCCAGGCAAGAAACAAGTATACTTATTTTGCTTCCAAGGCAAAGAAAGAGGGCTATGAGCAGATTGCAGCTATCTTCCTTGAGACAGCAGAGAATGAGAAAGAGCATGCAAAGCTCTGGTTCAAGTATCTCGAGGGTGGTGATATCAAGTCCACAGCAGAGAATCTCAAGGCTGCTGCAGAGGGTGAGAACTATGAGTGGACAGATATGTATGCTGAGTTCGCAAAGGTAGCAGAAGAGGAAGGTTTCAAGGAAATTGCAGCAAAGTTCAGAGGTGTTGCAGCAATCGAGAAGCATCATGAGGAGAGATATCTTGCACTTCTCAAGAATGTTGAGGAAGGACTTGTCTTCTCAAGAGATGGCGAGATGATCTGGAAGTGCAGAAACTGCGGTCATATTGTCATTGGCAAGAAGGCTCCTGGAATCTGCCCTGTCTGCAACCATCCACAGGCATATTTTGAGCTTGTTGGTCAGAATTACTGATTCCGTTATTCTTTTAACAAATACTGGGACCTGGAGAGATTCAGGTCCTTTTCATTGTCCCGGCAGGAGAATCAGGGCAAAAGCGCTCATCATTTGACAATATTTCTTATCTTTAGTTCTATGTATGGTTGGAGGAATGAGTATGCCATCGGACAATACCGAGAAGCTTTTTCTTGGAACCAGCCCCGGACATCTTTTTTTCAAAGCAGCAATACCTGGTGCCTTGGGTATGCTTGCGTCGTCTCTTTATTACCTGCTTGAGGGTATTCTTGTAGGCCGTGTGCTTGGTGCAGAGCCTTTTGCCGCGATTAACCTCGCAATGCCTTTTGTCATCATAAACTTTGCGATTTCAGACATGATCGGTGTCGGATCTTCTGTTCCGATTGCCATCAAGCTTGGACGAGGGGAAAAGGAAGAGGCCAACAGCATTTTCTCAGCTGCCATAGTCATGATAGCTGTTGCTGGCGTTATAACAGGATCACTTCTTTTCATTTCCGCGCCAACACTTTTCCATCTGATGGGTGCGGATGAGCACCTGATTCCATATGCTGTTGATTATCTGAGGATGTACGCATGCTTCTCTCCTCTTACGACCATGGTTTTCGCTATGGACAACTATCTGAGAATATGCGGAAAGATCAAAGGCTCGCTCATGATGAATATCTGCATGGCTTCAGCAGGTGTTGTCTTTGAGGTTTTCTTCCTCATTATACTGAAAGGAGGCATAGCCTCTGCAGCTCTTGGCACATGCTGCGGCATGAGTTCAGCGGTCCTTGTTGTGCTGTCCATTTTCCTCAGCGGCAGAATGAATCTCAGGTTCAGGAAGCCGCAGTTCCATCTTTCTCTCATCAAAACCATTGTCTCATGTGGTTTGCCGACGTTTCTTTCCAATGTCTCTGGCAGGATAATATCCATCATCATGAATGTTCTCCTGCTTTCACTTGGAGGTGCGTCTGCAGTCAGTGTCTATGGTATCATCATGTCTGCCGACGGCGTCGTTATGCCTCTTCTCTATGGCACGTGCGATTCACTGCAGCCTTCTGTAGGATACAATTGGGGTGCAAGGAGATATGACAGGGTGGGGAAGATCGAGAGATACTGCTTCTCTACAGGAGCTATCATCTCTCTGCTTTTCGGATTGTTCCTGTTCTTCTTCCCAGACTTTGCAGTAAGCCTTTTTATTGAGGATAATAGTACGGGAATACACACGCTCGGCATAACAGCACTCAAGATCTCTGCCTTTGCTTTCATCTTCAGATGGATCGCTGTATGCACACAGTGTTTTATGTCTGCAATAGAGAAACCGTTCTACGCGGCATCTATTTCAGTATCCGCAGCCTTTGTTTTCCCTTTGATTCTCATTATTGCCCTGCATCCGATCGGACTTAATGGCATATGGATGAATCTCCCAGGGACGGCATTTCTGACAGCTATGCTTGCCCTGTTCATCCTCACTAGATACAGAGTGATTCTTGATAAAGAGAAAAAGCTCAGATCAGCTGATTGATTTTCCTTTTGATTTCTTCCATGCGCTCAGATGGAAACTGTGCTCCCATCTGGGCAACGATCTCCCCTGCAAGGAATGATGCAATCCTTCCTGATACAGCAGAAGAGAAGCCTTTTACGTAGCCATAAAGGAAACCTGCGGCATATGTGTCTCCCGCTCCTGTCGTATCGATGGGTTTTGTTGAACCATATAGCGGAATCTCAGTCATCTGACCATGATCAGAGATATATGATCCGTTCTTTCCGTTTTTCACGACAGCTATGCTGCATAGCTTTCCCATTGAGCGGCAGCATTCATATGCATCATAATTATTGAAAAGGAATCTTGCTTCCTCACTGTTGGCGAATACTATATCGCAATAGTTGCTGACCAGATCCAGAAAATCCTGTCTGTAACGTCCGACAGCGAATGGATCTGCAAGATCAAATGCAACCTTGACATCGTTTTCCTTTGCGATTTCCAGTGCTTTGCGAACCGCGCTTTTCTGGGCTTCGGTGTCCCACATATATCCTGTGAAATAGAAAAGCTCCGCTTCGGAAGCACTTCTTGCATTCACTTTTCCCGCATCATATAAGCGGTTTGCACCGAGAAAAGTATTCATTGTCCTTTCTCTGTCCTGCGTTAGGAGGATAATCGATGTTCCTGTGGCTGCCGGAAATGATACCGTCTCATCCTTGACGCTGTTTTCCCTGAGCCTCCTGCGGTACATTTCCCCATATTCATCATCTCCGACTCCGCCAGCCAGCGTGGTCTCGATTCCGAGCATCCGCAGTGTCACCATTGTATTTGGACATGATCCGCCGCATGAGATTGTCTTGTTTCTCTCCCTCATCCGTTCCAGTATTTCTGAACGTTTGCCTTCATCAATCAGGAGCATTGTCCCTTTATGCAGAGACAGTTCCTCTATATCGCTTTCATCCGCGTAACAGAGAAAATCAATGAGCGGATTGCCGATTCCATAGACAGCCATGGCAATAGTATAAGGATATTGGAGGCGTGGCGCTATATATAGTTTTTCCACAGGTTTTCCACAGGTCAGTGGAATTGATGTGGAAAAGGTGGAAAAAGTCTTCTATAGGGGTTTAGATTAACACTATCAAATAAAGTGTAATATATAACATATTTATTTATATTGAAATGATTTAATTAATATTGAAAACTCGTCAATAACATGGGATTTATATAAATTCAATGCAGAATTAATTGCGTTGAAATGACTGTGGAAAACCATTTTCCCCCAGAGTTTTCCACAGGTTTTCCACAGTTATGAATTCAGTTATCCACACGCTGATAATTAATAATGACAACAGGAATTAACAATAAGGTAATACTGTAGGCGCTTTGCATGGGCTAGTGTCTTATCCCTTGCAGATATAGTTCTGCTTCCTTGAAAAGCTCCCTCACATTACCGGGAAAACTGTGCATGAAATATGACATGTCAGGGATGTGCCTGATTTCTTCATGCTTGTTCCGTCTAAAGACCTCAAGCAGTTCGGGAATATCTTCAGGATGCTCGTCAAGACTTGGCATTCTGATTTCCATGCCGGAGATCCGGTAGTAGAAATCCTTTCTGATCCTTTTCTCAGCAAGCAGTGAGGCAAGAGGCATGTTGGATGCTGTTATAAGGCGGAAAGAGGTCTTCATGATCAAGTCGGAGCCAAGTTTCCTGTATTCTCCTGAATCAAGCACGCGAAGCAGCTTTATCTGGATATTCAGAGGAAGGTCCTGTATTTCATCTAGGAAAAGCGTTGATCCATTTGCCTCAGCAAGAAGACCTTCTCTGTTGTCATAGGCACCAGAGAATGCACCTTTGATATGTCCGAAGAGCTCACTGTCAGCAATATCCGTGGCAAGACAGCCACAGCTTTCCATCACTAATCTGCTGTCACCTTGCGAAAGAGTGTGAATAAGCTTTGCTGCAAGAGTTTTTCCGGTTCCTGTTTCTCCGACAATGTGAACAGGAAGGGTGGATTTTATAGCCATATGCAGCTGCTTTCTTGTCATTCTCATTATCTCAGAGCTTCCAGCCAGGGAATGCTGCAGTGAGTATGATATCTGATCCGAGTCTGCCATTTTCCTGATGATGATTGAGAGTTCTTCGTCTGTGCACCCTTTTCTGACAGGTATTGTCATTCCATCGGAGCTTCCAGGTATTGTATCATCTTCATGGAAAAGGATTATCCGTATTTCTCTTCCGAATCTCTCCATGAGAGACGGTTTTGCTGCTGAGGCATCCATTAGGATTACGTCATTCTTATCTATTCTTATCAGCGAAAGGCGTTGCGGTGACGGACAGGACACCGTCTCGTAATCCTGCAGCAAAGGAAGGATTCTCTCCGACAGAATCCTTCCAAGTGAATATAAAATGAATTTCAAAATATCCCCCTTTTCCTTTACGATGGCTGATAATCCGATAATTATCAAAATAAAATGGCTGTTTATGAATCAAATGTTACATGTGTGTTGAAGAATTTAATGGCAGGCCTTTGCGGTATATATCACAATTCCTTATTATCAATACAGATAGTCTGCGATAGTGTGATAAAGGTATCAGAGAGGGGAAAAAAGATTTTCCAGAAGATGTCTGTTTTTCTGATACTCAGTTCTGCATTATGGCCTGGATTGCCGCTGCTGTATATATCGCGGCTGTTTCCGCGCGCAGGATGTTCGTTGCCAGAAGCACGGGGATGAGGCCTTTTTCCACCGCTTCATCGCACTCTTTGTCTGAGAAGCCTCCTTCTGGTCCTATCATGAATGAGACAGGTGTGTCCGGTGTGATTCCCTGAAGAACAGCTGAAAGCTTTTCCGTTCCCACGATTGTGCTCTGATGCAGGATGATCGATCTGCCTTCTGCCTTGGCGAGAGCTTCCTGAAAACTGACTGGTCCTATCAGTTCCGGCTCTCTGCTGCCGGACTGCTGTACAGCTTCCCTGATTATCGATACCAGTCTCTCCCTCTGATGCCCTGATAACGGAGTCTGCACGAATTCCGTCTCCATGAGGATTATCTTCCTGACCCCCATCTCAGTCAGCGCTCTTACCTCCATTTCATTCTTCTTGCCCTTAAGCACGGAAATGAAGGCGTTGAGAGGGGTGAAAGGTCCCTGATAGGAAGAAAGATTATCAAGGAGAGTTTCCTCCGGTTCTGCTGTCTCCTCGAGCGTTATCGTATTCTCATCGAAAAGAAACGCCTTGTAGTAATGTTCCTGGCTGTCCTTGGCTGTGAAGACATCATTTACGCTGAGGCGGAGGACGCGGAAAAGATAATTTCTCTCTTTCTGGGAAAGGGGATAGATCCCGGTTCCGGTATAATCTTTCCGCAGCAGGAAGACTCTCATTCGCCTAATACCTCCAGAGCCTTTGTGATGTATTCATCAAACCAGACATCTGCAACAGGACGTTCTTCATAATCCATTGAATAGATATATTCATTGCGGACAAGAAGGATCAGTATGTCTTCCGGCACTCCGCTGTCTTTGTGCTCTTCTGCGAAAGCCTCGATATTCTCCCTTGTATAGTCAGGATGCTCTGCAATGTATGCAGAACAGTGGTCTTCCTGCATGAAGGCTGCGAAAGCTTCCATTTCCTCATCTGTGTATTCCGGATCATCTACAAGGATGCCAGGGGTGATTCCGACTTCGTGTATATCCTTGCCGGACGGTGTGTAGAAATGGCCTGTGGTTATCTGCACATATCCTTCTCGGAAAGGACGGATTTCCTGCGATATGCCTTTGCCGAAAGTCTGGCTTCCGAGCACGGTGGCTCTTCCGTTATCCATCAGGGCACCTGTGAGGATTTCACTTGATGAAGCTGTTCCGCCGTTCACGATCAGAAGAAGAGGCATATCCTCTGGAACAAGAACCTGGCTTCCGGCATATGCTATGTCTTCCGACCGCCCGGAACCAGGCTTGTACTTCGTTTTCAGCATTATGCCTTCAGAGAGAAACATGTCGGCAGTCTCAAGTGCGCTCTGGACGGTTCCTCCGCCATTGTTGCGAAGGTCAATGATGAGCTTTTCGGCTCCTTGGTCAATGAGGGAGTTTATATCTGCGGCGACAGATGATCCCGTTGTGAGAGAGAATGTGTAGATCGCGATATACCCGATATCATCAGTCAGCATCCCGGAAGCTGTAGATGGTGTGGTTACCACTTCTGGCGTAAGCGTTATGTCAAAAACGGCAGTTCCCCGATGCACTGTAAGGGTTATATCCTCACCGGGATGGCCTTTCATCATTTTCGATGCTTCGGTTGCCGTAAGCGGAGAAACATCCTCGCCGTTTATGGCACTGATCATGTCCCTTGGCCTCAATCCGGCTCTGTCTGCAGGTCCTCCCGGGAAAGGGGAGGCGATGATCACCATATAGCTTTCCGGATCAGAGGAATCTGCATATGCAGGGTTCATCTTTGTCAGATACGTCCCGATACCGACATATTCACCTTTGCTTTCCTCTGCGAAATCCGCAGCGATATCAGGGGGAATGTAATATGAATACTGATCGCCCAGAGAATCAATCATCGCTCCTATCAGCTCCGTCTCCATTGCGTCCGTATCGATATCATAGAGGAAATTCGTGCTCAGATAAGCGTAGAGATTGCCAAGCGAATAGAGTATCTGTGAAATGCTCCTTGAGCTCTCTGTCGCCTCCGCAGCTTCAAGATGCGAGGGCTGTACCGTCATTACGGGTGTATATTCTGGCGTTGCCCCGGCAGAGAGGCCGGTCAGCGTACATAACATAGCAATAACCGCAGCAGCTTTCTTCATAACAGCAATATATCACCAAAGACATGAGTATTGCATCCAGCATCTTCCTGGGAAAGAAATTTCATATGCTCCTGTTTACATTGCTGGAACCTCTCAGTCTTGCCTGTGAAAGCCGTCAGGCGTACACTTATCACTATGCTTGCGCAGTTTATAGAATTTCCGCAGTGGATAAGTCCTTATGTGATAAGCGGCCTCCCTATCAGATGGTATGCTGTCATGTATCTTGTCGCTTTCGCGATTGCCTATGCGCTTTTCCGCTATCAGTGCAGAAATGATGGATATCTGAGGATGAATAGCGATGAGAGCCAGACATTCTTCTTCTATGGAATACTTTTCCTGCTGCTCTTTGCGCGTCTGTTCTCCGTGCTTTTCTATAGTGATGGCCTTTATTACATCACGCATCCTTGGATGATATTCTGGCCTTTCCGCAATGGCCATTTCGTTGGATTGCCTGGCATGAGCTATCATGGGGGAGTCGTCGGAGCGCTCGTCGGGGGAATCATATACTGCCATTTCTATAAGCAGAAGCTGATGCGGATAACAGACACTGTCGTTGCCGGCATTCCATTAGGCTATACTTTTGGCCGCCTTGGGAACTTCATAAACGCAGAGCTGTATGGCCGTGTCACAACCGTGCCATGGGGCATGGTGTTCCCTACAGCTCCCGGATTCTCATCAAACGAGGAATGGGTAAGGGAAGTTGCCGACAAGATGGGGATTGATTATGTGCTTGGGGATATCATCAATCTGCCGCGGCATCCGTCGCAGCTGTATGAAGCTCTTTTTGAAGGTATTGTTCTTTTCCTGATACTCTGGTTCATCATCAGGCCCTGGAAGCTGAGGAAGAAGCTGCCTGATGGCACGGTCTTTGCTTTCTATCTCATGGGTTATGGATTCTTCCGATTTGTAATCGAATACTGCAGACAGCCGGATGAGGGCATAGGATATGTCATTGCTCTTGGCAAGGAAAGTGATAATATCGCCCTTTTCCAGTCATTCCTGAATATTTCAAAAGGACAGATCTTCTGTCTTATCATGATAGCAGCGGGCGCTGCTCTTCTTGCAGTTCTTCTTTGGAGGTACAGACATGGATATAGAGAGGAGGCTGACAAGCCTCAGAAAAGAGCTAAGGGAAAGAAGCATTGATGCTTATCTTGTGACAGGGACCGACCCGCATCAGAGCGAGTATGTGGCTCCCAGATGGAGAACCAGGGCTTTTATCTCTGGTTTCACGGGCTCTGCCGGTACGGTGGTCGTTACGCAGGATAAAGCCGTGCTCTGGGTTGACAGCCGTTACTTCATACAGGCAACCAGGGAAATCGAAGGAACAGAGTATGAGATGATGAAGCTTGAGACAGACGGAACACCTGATCCTTATCAGTGGCTTGAAAGCCTTCCTTCCGGATCGAAGGTCGGGGTTGATGCCTCTTCTGTCTCCATTGCATTGTTCTCATCGCTTTCAGAAAGGCTCAGGGCTTCGGGCATCATGCTTGAGGCTACCGAAGATCTTCTTGCTCCCATATGGGATGACCGTCCTGCGGTTCCCGTGACAGAGTGCGTGGAAATGGCTGCTGAATATGCAGGGAAAAGTGCGGCGGAGAAGGTTGCGGATGTGAGAAAGGCCTTACGCGATAAAGGCCTCAGATGGACGTTCATCGCTTCCATTGATGACATTGCCTGGCTGACAAATCTCAGAGCCGATGATATCCCATGCAATCCCGTGTTCGTCTCATATGCTTTCATATCCCTTTCGAAGGCTGTGCTTTTCGTAGACAGGAAACGGTTTCAGGACAAGATGGTTCTGCAGCATACGAAAGCTGTCTTTGAGATAAGGCCGTATGAGGATGCAGTGGCGGATATGAAAGCACTGGCAAAGGGTGCCGGATATTACTCCCCAGATAAAGTCAGTGAGGTTTTCCATAAAGCCCTTTCCGGCAAGAAGAACATCACAGGGCGTGATCTCACAACGGACATGAAGACCCAGAAGAATGAGGCAGAGCTCAGAGGTATGAGACTTGCGCATATCTATGATGCCGCTGCATATGTGTCCTTTCTCGCCAGACTGGACAGAAATGGCAGATATGATGAGATTGCGGTCTCTTCACGTCTCGAGGAGGAAAGGAAAAGGATTCCTGGATACCTTGGCCCGTCATTCAATCCGATCTCAGGCTACAGGGAACATGGAGCGATGTGTCACTACAGCGCGACCAAGGAGAGTTCTTCCGATGTGAATGGTCATGGACTGCTTGTCCTTGATACAGGATCACAGTTTGAATTCGGTACAACGGATATCACAAGGACTTTACTGTTCGGAGAGGAGGCCTCGGAAGAGGAGAAGAGGGATTACACCCTTGTTCTCAAAGGTCATCTGGCCCTTTCTAGGCAACGTTTCATAAAGGGTACCCGTGGCGTGCAGCTTGATGTGCTTGCAAAGCAGTTCCTATGGCAGTATGGCGAGAGTTTCTATCATGGGACGGGACATGGCGTGGGCTGCCGTCTGAATGTTCATGAGGGTCCTCTCCGTATCTCATCGGCGCTTATAGATGTCCCGCTCCTTCCAGGAATGGTCACATCCGACGAGCCAGGGCTCTACAAGGAAGGCAGGTATGGCATAAGAATCGAGAATCTTCTTGCGGTAAAGGAAGATATGAAGACAGAGTTTGGTGATTTCTATTCATTCGAGGTCCTTACTCTGGTACCATACGAGAAGAAACTTATAGACATGAGCCTCATAACAGCTGAGGAGAGGAAGCAGATTGATGATTATCATAAGCGGATATTCGAAGAGCTTCATGAGCTTGTTGAGCCAGATGTGCTCAGATGGCTTTCAGATGCCACTTCACCGCTTTGAGTCATTCCGATATATTCATAGTTAAGGAGAAGTCTTATGGTTGAACCACTTAAGAAAAATGGGAAAATCCAGCGCCGTGGCCCTGTTATGCTCGTCATAATGGATGGAGTTGGATTCGGAAAGTATAAAGAAGGCGATGCTGTTGCAGCTTCCATGACAAAGAATCTCGATGCTCTTTATGCGTCTTGTCCATGGACAAAGCTCAAGGCACATGGAACGGCTGTAGGACTGCCTTCCGATGCAGATATGGGCAACAGTGAAGTAGGTCACAACGCAATGGGATGCGGAAGGGTTTTCGCACAGGGGGCAAAGCTGGTTTCCAATGCCATTTCTTCCGGTGACATGTTCAAGGGTGCCACATGGCAGAAGCTTGTCGCAAACGTGAAGAAGAATGGCTCTACGCTCCATTTCATCGGCCTCCTTTCCGATGGCAATGTACATTCCCATATCGATCATCTCAAGGCAATGGTCGCTGAAGCGAAGAAGGAGGGCGTTAAGAGAGTCCGTGTCCATGCGCTTCTTGATGGCCGCGATGTAGGAGAGGTTTCTGCTCTCGATTACTTCGATCCGTTCGCAGAGTATCTCAGCGAGCTCTCGGCAGATGGCACCTTTGATGCAGCCATTGCTTCCGGTGGTGGAAGAATGGTTATAACGATGGATCGCTACAATGCCGACTGGGACATGGTGAAGCGCGGCTGGGAGACCCACGTGCTTGGCGAAGGAAGAATGTTTGCATCCGCTCACGAGGCTATTGAGACGCTCAGGAAAGAAACCGGTGCAATCGATCAGGATCTGCCTCCGTTCGTAATTGCAGAGAATGGCAAGGCAATCGGAACAATAGAGGATGGGGATTCCGTAATCCTCTTCAATTTCCGAGGAGATAGGGCAATAGAGCTTTCCAGAGCTTTCGATGAGCCGGATTTCACAGAGTTCGACAGGAAGAGATGGCCGAAAGTCGAGTATGCAGGCATGATGGAGTATGACGGAGATCTTCATATTCCTCATCAGTATCTTGTATCCCCGCCAGCTATCGACAGGGTAATGGCAGAGTATCTCTGCGCATCCGGTGTTAAGCAGTTCTCTATCTCAGAAACGCAGAAATTCGGACATGTGACATACTTCTTCAACGGAAACCGCTCCGGTAAGTTCGATGAAAAGCTTGAGGATTATGTTGAGATTCCTTCGGATAAGGTCCCATTCGAGGAGAGGCCTTGGATGAAGTGCGCAGAGATCGCAGATCGCGTCATCGCTGAGATCGAAAGCGGTAAATGGGATTTCATCAAGCTCAACTTCCCCAATGGTGACATGGTAGGACACACAGGTGTCTTCGAGGCAGTTGTATGCTCAATGGAGGCAATGGATCTGCAGATCGGCAGACTCAGGGAAGCAATTGAGAAGGCTGGAGGTATCATGGTTGTGACAGCAGATCATGGCAATGCCGATGATATGTTCGAGCACGACAAGAAGGGAGAGGTGAAGAGGAAGGAGAACGGGGAGCCGAAATCCAAGACATCCCATTCTCTTAATCCTGTTCCATGCATCATCTATGATCCTGAGTATAAGGGAGAGTATTCAAAGACCCTTAACGAAGGACTTGGGATTTCCTCAATTGCAGCAACCTGCATGGATCTTCTCGGATTCGTCCCGCCGTCAGATTATGACAAGAGTGTTGTGACATTCTGCTGATTCTGAATCGGTCTACACAAGCCTTCCTGCTTCATTGTCGGGAAGGCTTTTTTCAGAACGTATTCTTCGATGTTATGGTGAGCATTATGATTCCCGTTATATATAGAATTCCGGAAACGATTGACGGGATGATGATATTGCTCATCGAGAAGAAATTCCCGATCATCATCAAGATGAAAGCAACGGCCCTGCTGATGCTATGTGTTGATCTGTCCTTTGCTACAGCTGCTATATATGTCGAGATGGAGACCAGGTAGATGCAAACCAAAGCGCCAAGAAGCAGGGCATCGTATGACGAGGAGAATACAGTCATTGTTGAGAGATCTGTTGTTCCTGTATTCAGCGGCATTGCCAGTGAGAGGAAAAGCGCCGCACCTATGGTTGTGGTGAGATAGAGACGCAGCCTGGATGCATTTGTCCCATAAAACTGCACGGCGGTGAAGACGAATACGATAGCCGCGGAAAGCATGGCGAAGCGCTCGATGATCAGGACGGCGTTCGGGGCAAGTATGGTGATTCCTGATATCTCCGTGTAAAGCGGCATGATCATCGTTGACTCAAGCGCGATGAACGAGAAAAGCAGTGGAAGCAGCGTGCTGTCTATACTGTGCGTTCTGTGGCGGAGACGCAGGATGAATAGGAATATCAGCGAAGATATGATGATTGCCAGCTGCGGAAGATAAACCATCAGGTAGACAAACCATCCTGAGATCCTGCGCTGCAGCAGTATGACAGTCATGTGCACAAGCATCGCTGAATAGGCGATGGATATCAGAAGCTGCACCATGAGTGCAAAAGAGAATTGCTTTCTGCGCTTCCTTTCAGGCATCAGAGCGTATCCCTATATGGAACTTCCACATCAGTTCCGACAAAGCGCGATGCAATGCTGTTGCCGCATCCTATGATGAGATTATCAATCATTGCTCCCATACCGCAGAGAATCGGCATGAATGCTATCAGCGCATTCTCTGCGCCATATAGATTGATACCGAGCAGGCTGAGCGTCGTGACGGTTATCATAAGAGCTTCCGTTCCTGCGGAGGCGGAGGAAAACAGGGAAACAATTGCCGCTGTTCCCGCTGTAGCCGCGATTACCGTTCCGGAAGGCGCGCTTTCCGCTGTCGAGAGGAACAGAGAGAGAAGCGAGAGCACTGCAACAAACGCACTTCCTCCTTTGCCGATTACAGCCAGCAATGGTGTTGCTGTCGACGCTATTCTCTTCTGCACCCCAAGGCTATGTCTGGCAACGCTCTCACTGAGAGGAATAGACGCGATTGTGCTGGCCGTGGTGAGACCCATAACAGATGGAGCAATTGAACGATATATGATTCTATATGGGTTCTTGCGGAAGAGTGTGAAAACCGCGTAGAGGACAGGAAGGACCACAAGGATTGCAGCTGCGGCTGCTATGAGAAGGAATTCTGCATATTCAGGAACCGCAAACAGCGTTTTTTCCTGATAGATATCCGTAAAGAAAGAGGCAGATGACACAAAGACAAGAAGAAATCCATACACTGAATAGGTTCTGGATATCCTGTACATCACCTCAGAAAAGGAATTCATCGTAGTATATGCGGGCCTGATCACATCCGCAGATGGCTTGAGAGCCAGACCGAGAATCCACGCGATTATTATGAGAGGGACAATGAAACGCGTTGTCGATGAGACCGTCCAGAAAGCATTGATCGGGAAGAGGGCGCTCTTTGCTGAACTGAGCATATATGAAACGTGGCTTGCCAATGCTCCGGGAGCGCTTCCTGCAGAGCTCGTGACAGGGAATGCTTCGGGTCTGATGATGAAAACAAGCGCTGCGGCAAAAGAGAGAACCAGTGAGGACACGACTGCCCACAGAAGAGAGGCACCGGCAGATCTCCAGCCTTTCCTGTCTTTCATAAGTGAAGCTGTTCCCGCGGGGATTGTTACGAACATGATAGGAATGGTGATGAATACGCCAAGACTTATCAGATATGAAGAGACAGAGGAAAGAATTCCAGCAGTGTATGGAAATGATCCGAAAAGCAGTGCCGTCGCAAGCCCCATAAGCATCGCGGCGATATATGTTATCCACGTTTTCATATTGAGAGGATACAGCACCTCTATGCAGTAGTCAATCTTGGAAGCGGTTTGTTCCGACATTATACAAGTGCATGCAACTTCTTTTATTATAAAGGCTTGGATGTGTGGAAAAGAAAGGAGCAGGATGCTCCCTGCTCCTTATCCCCTAGTTCTCTTTTTCTTTGGGTTCCTCTTTTCTGAGAAGTTCCTTAAGCCTGTAGCCGCTTCCTGCCTCTTTCTCAAACAGCTCTCTGATATATTCGTCCGGATTGAAATCACGGGAAGATGGTGAGAGGGCGAACGAAAGGGCGGAAAGCAGCATAGCCCGCTGCATCTGTTCTTTGTTGTACCAGATCTCTCCTTGATACTCATTGCACTGCGTGAGATTCTGGACACCTTCGTCGCTTGCGATAGAAGTGAAGAGCTCGATAGCTGAAAGATCCTTCTGATATGCTTTTCCGGCAACAGTGAGGATTGCCGCCCCATGTGTTATCGCTCTCCTTTCATTCTCGTTGAAGCCAAGTTCATTGAACTCATACTCGAAGAAAGCATCGATGAGCAGCCTGTCAGTCTCTTCCATCGCTCCTCTTATATCGAGAGAGGTGGCAAACGGATGGAGCACAAGTGAGGAGGCGAGGGTCATCACAAGTGAACTGTCAGCAGATGCCCATGCCACGAACACCTTGCCCTTCTTTTCCCTGAATAGGGAGGCAAGCGTTCGTATCAGCTTGATCATCGGTTTCGGCTCCACTTCTTCCGGTATCACGGCAATCTGTCCCTTGGCTGGTTCCTCAAGAGTCTTGTATACCTCCGGAATCGTCGTGTAGCATTCTGCAATCGAAAGCAGCAGGTCTCTTTCGCCCTGCTTTGACAGCCGACCGTTGACAAGATCTTCCAGATGCTTGAGCGTTTCCTGGGTCCTGAGCATTTCCATGGCTTTGAAAAGCGGTTCAAGGCGCAGCAGGGCAACAGCTTTAGCTATATTCCTGATTCCTTTCCTTCCGAACATCCTCCACAGCCTTTCATAACTGCCATCGGTATCCTCAACCTGTCTGATGTTCCAGTATACTCTTGCCTCGTATCCATTGAGCGTGAATGAGAAGCCTTCATCATACAGCTGTATCGATGGGATTATGTATGTCAGACCGTCGGAGAAGCAGTCGAGGAGCGCGTAATTACGCCCGCCGAAGGACAGGCCAAGATTGTCGGCGAGTTTCATCGTGACAGCTGTCCTTGCATCCTTGTCCTTCTTGAGCTTCGGGACAGATACGCTTATCGTTCCTCCACATGTTTCATACTGGTTGTTTACAAGGACAAGTGTCCGTTCTGTGTCTACACCGTTAACGAATGCATAGATGGACTCCTCGACGCCGCCGTTCTGGTTGTAGCAGTCATAAAGCTGGAAATACTCAACACCGGAGAAAAGGTATCTTCTTCTGAAGAGAGGGAAGATCCTGCGGTAGTGCTCACCGACAAGCCAGCCATTCGGCTGTTCGTTGTAGTAAGCACGCTTGTATTCCATGCCATATTTCTCATGATAGCCTTCAATCTGGCCATGTCCGACCATCGGCAGGCCAGGAAGCGTTGCCAGCAGTGTGCAGACAGCGAAATACTTGTCCCCATCTCCGAACTGCGCGATTGCTGTTTCCTCATCCGGGTTGTTCATGAAGTTCACGTATCGTTTGAGAATCTCTGGTTCAAAGACAAGGGTGTTCTTTATTCCTAGCCTGTATTTCTGATTCTCCTGATTCTTGAGCATGTTCATGAAGGCGGAGTTGTATACCCTGTGCATGCCAAGCGTTCTGACGAAATAGCCTTCCATCATCCAGAAAGCCTCGGCGAGAAGCAGGGTGTCAGGGACTTCCTGGGCGACCCTGTCCACGACCTCCCTCCAGAATTCCTGCGGAATACGGCGGTTGAATTCCTCGTCGCTCATTGCATAGCGGGCTCTTCCCGCGATATCACCACCATGTCCCGGTTTCGGATACCAGAGACGCTGGATATGACGCTTTGCCAGTGTCATGGCAGCATCAAAACGGATGATCGGGAAGTTCCTTGCGACATGCAGAATCTTCTGTATGACAGCCTCTCTTGTGACCGGATTGAGATAATCCAGCTGAGCAGTATCGTTCCAGGGCATCGATGTGCCATCATTTCCATGGAAGATATAGCGAGTCTGCCCGGACCTCTTGTCCCTTAGCATGAATGTCACAGCCGCATCTGTTCTGTCGTAATAATGATCCTCGATTTTGACCTCATAATCAGGATTCGTAGAAAGATCAGGACCATTGAATGTATATGACGGATAAGGCGGCCAGTCCTGCTGGACGAAATAATCCGGATGATCATAAACCCAGTTTCCATCGATACCCGTATGATTCGGGACCATATCCGAAGCAAGCCTTATGCCACGCTCCCGGCATCTCTGCCTGAGGTTATCCAGCGCTTCCCATCCTCCGATGGACGAGGCGATCTCATAGTCTTTCAGCGAATAAGCAGAGGCTTCCGCATCCGGATTGCCGCAAAGATTTTTTATCTGCTTCGAGGCTGAAGAACGTTCCCAGAGTCCTATGAGCCAGAGCGCTGTGAATCCTCTTTCCCTCAGCAGGTCAAGCTCTTCATCAGGTATCTGGTCCAGGCGGGTGATTGATCTCTTGTATTGCTTCGAGAGCTGGTCAAGCCACACAAGCGTGCATTTTGCCATCATGACTACGCGTGGCATCCAGTTCGAATCGTCGGAGAATGCCTCGTACTCATTGAGTTCACTGTCCGAGTAGTCTATGACCTGTGTCGGTCCTCCTCCGCCACCGACACCTCCGCGGTCCTTCTCCTCTTCATGAATGTAATCCAGGGAAGTTTCGAGCAGCTTTATGAGATCCGCTGGAAGGAAAGCACTCCATTCCCTGAGGATGTATCTGATCTGCTCATCCAGGGAATTGGGATAAAGCCTCGCAGGAAGCTGCAGCATCGTGAAGATATCATCAGTGTTGGGCTGACCGTTCCTGAGATCATCCTTGACATATGAAGACAGGATGCTTGAAAGCGCTTTGCATTCAGGCGGATAGATAATCTGATCCGGAGAAACAAAAGGTTTCGATGCCGCCATGAGCGCAGGATTCATCATAAGGACCTGATGGATGAAGAAACCTCTCATGTCCTCAGTCATCCTGGTAGCAGAATCCGGTTTCTTCTCTTCAAGAGCCGGAGAGGGGAATGTCTTTGCATAGAAGCCCAATGCATTCGACAGCTCATCATTTGATGCTATCGTTGCTATTCTTCTCGTAAAGAAATCACTCTGTCCGTCTCCCATCCGCGCGGACAGCACAATCTGATAAATCAGATGGAGAACAGCAGAGGCATGCAGTCTGCCAGGAGAGACAAAACCTCCCTCAGCCCCGCTTTTCTTGAGTTCGGAATTGTATCTGTAAGCAAGCAGGGATGCTTCCCTGTACAGAAGATCCAGGCTTTCATCGGTTGGGAACACCGATCCGTTTATCTTGATCCTATCCCTTGTCACCAAGGGGATTCTTAAATCCCTTTTCTCCATTCCAACCCTCTTCTAGTCCTGTCTATTCTAGCATATAAAAAGGCCTCTTTTAAGCGTAATTTAGAGATTACGGCCTATCTTGAGGATACAAAGAGTCCGGCGAGAGTCATAAAGGCACCCGCGGCTGTGAGCAGGGTAAGCTTCTCCCCGAGGAACAGGACGGATGCCATTACGGTAATGACGGGAACAAGATAGATGAAGATGCTTGTCTTCATCGCGCCAAGCCTGCGGACCGCAACGCTCCATAGCACAAAACAGAGCGCAGAGGCAGCTACGCCAAGAAAAAGCAGGTTCAGGATATTCTGTGCTGAGAATGCTTCCCTTCCGTTTCCCATGCCGTTCCAGAACATAAGAGGGCAGAGCATGAAAACAAGGCCGTAGAGGAAAGACCTTCTCGCTGTCAGGGTTTCTGGATAGCCGAATGTGCTGATTCTTTTGGTGACAACCGCGTATACAGCCCAGACCATTGCGGCGAGAAGTGCAAGCGCATCGCCGATGAGCCCTTCGGTATTGACGCTTATGGAGCTCAGGCTCATCAGCATGATTCCCGCAATCGCAATGGCAAATCCCAGGAAGAACCGTATGTCTTTCTTTTCCCTGGAGAGCAGGGCGGTGAAGAAAGGTGCGGTCGAGACGATTACCCCTGCGTTTGACGCGCTCGTCCACAGCATGGAGGCGTTCTCAAGGAAGTAGTAGAGGAAAATCCCTGATAATCCAGCCAGGATGAAGTACTTCTCTTCCTTCCATCCCTTGCTCCGGAGCCTTCTGGGAGAGACTATGAACAGGGCGATCATGCCTATCAGGAACCGTGAGAAGAGAATCTCCACGGGAGTGAATGTCTGCAAAAGGATTTTTGTGGAGACAAATGTCAGTCCCCAGATCGCTGCGGTGACTGAGGCTGCGGCATATCCTGGATTCATTTTACTGAAATCTCCTTTTCCTCCGGGGATGCGATAAGAGGCCGGAGACGGTCGAAGAGCGTGGAGAGGATGATGGCCTCATCCTTTTTGAAAGGCGACGTCACATAAAGTCTCACATCCCCATGCACCGGCCTGCCGATCCCTATTCTCAGCCTGAAGAAATCCGCAGATCCGATTCTCTCCTTTATGCTTCTCAGGCCATTGTGTCCCTGAAGCCCTCCGCCTTTCTGCAGTTTTGCTTTCCCGAGCGGCAGTTCGAGGTCGTCATGGATGATGAGTATCTCCTCAGCTTTCAGCTTGTAGAACGTGGCAGCTTCTGAGACCGCTGTGCCAGAGAGATTCATCATCGTCATGGGTTTTAAGATCTTCCTTCCACCGTCTTCCGTCATCATTGAATGGAATTTCATCTTCCAGGAGGCAGTCGGATAGATCGAATCAGCGAGCAGGAAACCGGCATTATGCCGCGTCTCCCTGTATTCCTTTCCCGGGTTTCCCAGGAACACAAGCAGTTTTATCATGCGCCTATGAAACTGAGGAAACGCTCTGCCTGGTCCTTCAGCCTCCTCCTGTCCTCATCGTCCATATAGAGCGTGCCGGAAGCAAAAGAGGCCGCGGATAACCTTATTCCGGTCTCCTCTCCTTCCATATGGTTCATCCTCATCATCGAAGCAAGCTTCTCAAGCTGCTTTCTCGCCTCCATTCCCCCCGAGTGACCTGCTGCGCCCGAGAATGTCACTTTCATGCCGGTCATGGCTGTCACCCTGTCCGGATCATCCTTCACAAGGGACCTTGAAAGCCAGTCAAGAAGATTCTTGAGGCCGCCTGGTATATATGAGTTGTATTCAGGCGAGAATATCCAGATACCATCCGCTTCCATTATCTCCGCCCTGATTCTGCGGACTTCTTCCGGAGCGGGATATTCATCATCCTGCGAGAAAAAAGGAATGGCGGAGTAATCCAGGAATGACACACAGGCTCTTGTCCCGATGATTGCCGCTGCTGATTCCGCAAGAGCTCTGTTGAAAGAATTCTTTCTCCGTGAACCGGAAATGAATATGATTCTCTTCATCTGCTGTCTCCGTTTCTGAATATATGCAAACTCCTTGATTAGAGGAAGGGAGAGTGAGGTAAAATATGCACGCACGTATTTGTCATGGAGGTGATAATATGGCAACAACCAAAGTAAACGGGGACTTCATCCTTAAGATCCTCGTTGGCATCCTATTTGTTGTGATCGGAATTGAAGGCATTGCCGATTTCGGCGGAAATGCGCTTTATGATGAACTTGATCAGACCTTTGATATCATTGTCGGTGTCGTTCTTCTTGTCGCGGGCCTTCTGCTTATCGTTCCTTCCTTCATCGGAGGAATCAAGGCATCTTTCGTGAAGGTATCTACGCTGGTGGTACTGATCGCATGGATCATCTTCATCGTTCTCGAGGATTTTGTTTATGGTCTTGGCGGACTCAATGGCGATGAGTGGTTCCTCTGGCTTGAGGATCTTATCTACCATCTTCTCATTCTCTACTGCATCTACAGGGTCGCTTCGCCAGCGGTACGCAAGCTTGGCAATAAGTGATCATCGCGTTCTCTGAACGCCTTTTCTCGGACATCTCCCGCTCTCTGGACACAGGGAGCAGAATGGAGATACCGGGGTACAGATTTTCTGCCCATAGCGCACAAGGAGATCATTAAGCGGTATCCAGAAGCGTCTGGGCAGTATTTCTCTCAGTCTTTTCTCGGTTTCTTCCGCCGTTTCTGTCTCAACCCAGCCAAGTCGGTTCACAATCTGATGCACATGGCAGTCAACACATATGGCTTCTATCCCGTATCCGAGTCCAAGAACAAGGGAAGCTGTCTTGATCCCGACCCCTGGAAGTGACAGCAGCGCATCCATATCATCGGGGACGCAGCCGTCATATTTTTCCATGATTGTCTCTGCAGCATTCTTTATCTGTTCGCCTTTCCTCTTGTAGAAGCCTGCCGGTTTGATGATTTCCGCAATCTCCGACGCGTCCAGTTTCGCAAGCGTCCTGATATCAGGGGCTTTCCCGAAGAGCCGGCGAGATGCTGCGAGTGTAACTTCGTCCTTTGTCCGCAGGCTTATCAGCGTGGAGAACAGCACGCGATAGGGATCATGGCTTTCTTCTGCGAGAAGAGTGACGGAAGGAATCCCTGCATTGAGGGATTCGAGCTTCGCGCTGAATGAACTGAATAAAGCATCAAGATATTTTTCATCAAGCATTTCTGATTACGTTGACCAAATCATCCGGAAAAGCTAGCGTTTCGTGTATGATTGTCATCCTCAAACAAGGTATTACACCACAGGAAAAAGATAAAGTAAGATCTTTTCTTTCTGAGAAAGGATTCATCGTCAAGGAAATAGTCGGGCAGCAGGACACTGTTCTCGGTGCTGTCGGAAAAGTCTCCATCGACCCCCGCACTGTAGAGCTGATGCCCGGTGTCAGTTCCGTCGTTCCGATTTCAAAGCCTTATAAGCTTGCATCCCGCGAGATGAAGAAGGAAGATACGATCGTACAGGTCGGGAAGGTCAAGATAGGAGGCAACAGGGTTGCTGTCATTGCTGGTCCCTGTGCTGTAGAGAATTATGATCAGATCATGACCATCGCTGAGTCAGTGAGGGAAGCTGGTGCTGTGATGCTCCGCGGAGGTGCTTTCAAGCCCAGGACAAGCCCTTATGCATTCCAGGGACTCGGGGAAGAGGGCCTTAAGCTCCTGAGGAAGGCTGGAGATGCCTTCGACATGCCTATTACCACGGAAGTAGTCTCTCCCTCGGATGTGAAGATGATGGCGGGCTATGTCGATATGTTCCAGATCGGGGCAAGGAACATGCAGAACTTCGAACTCTTGAAGGAAGTCGGCAAGACAGGAATGCCTGTGCTCCTGAAGAGAGGGCTTTCTGCCACCATCGAGGAGTGGCTCATGGCGGCGGAGTATCTGATGGCATCAGGCACGGATCAGGTTGTGCTCTGCGAAAGGGGCATCAGGACATTCGAGAAAGCGACACGCAATACGCTGGACTGCTCAGCTATACCCGTCGTGCAGAAGCTGACGCATCTCCCTGTGATAGGAGATCCGTCACATGCTACAGGAATCCGAGACATGGTCGCGCCGATGAGCCTTGCTATCGTTGCATCCGGCGCATCCGGTGTTATCGTCGAGGTGCACAACTGTCCGGAAAAGGCTCTATCAGATGGCCCGCAGTCCTTGTATCCATCTCAGTTCAAGAAGCTTGTCCATGATATCCAGGCACTCTGCCCTGTTGTTGGCAAGAGTCTTGAGAAGATACCGCGCGTGCTGCCACAGAGCATGAAGACGCAGGCAGAGGAGCAGAAGATGACGGATTATTCATCTGTCGTGGTTGCGTTCCAGGGCGTCAGAGGTGCTTTTTCCGAACTTGCCGCACGGCGCTCGTTTGACGAGGATGTGACACTTCTTCCCTGCCATACCTTTGCCGAGACTTTCGATGCTGTCTCGTCTGGTAAGGCGAAGTACGGTGTTCTGCCTGTCGAGAACACGTTGGGTGGCACTGTTTATGACACGCTTGATCTTCTTGCAATGCATCCTGAACTTACTGTTATCGGGGAGCAGCAGGTGCGTGTCATGCACAATCTGATAGTCGTTCCGGGGACAAAGCTGGAGGATATCAGGAAAGTGTATTCCCATCCGCAAGGGCTGCAGCAGTGCAGGGCTTTCCTTGATAAGGAGCTTCCGGACGCGGAGCGCATTCCATTCTTCGATACAGCCGGTTCCGTAGAATACATCGCTAAGCTCGGGGATAAATCCTGTGCCGCGATAGCGGGTTCTCCTGCAGCTCATTATTATGGGATGGAGATTCTCAGCCAGGGCATAGAGACGGATGCTTCCAACTATACAAGATTCTACATTCTTTCACGGGAGGAGAATGCGGCCATATACAGGTCACAGTCAGAGCCGAACAAGGCCGCCCTATCATTCTCCGTCTCCGATGAGCCCGGTTCTCTGATGGATGTCCTGAAGACTTTCGCGGATGAAGGTGTGAACATGACCAAGCTTGAATCGAGACCGATACCTGGAAAGCCCTGGGAATATCTCTTCTTTGTTGAAGTGCAGCTTCCGGCAGATAGGGAGAGATTCGACCGCCTTACAGAGGAAATCCGCGAGAAAGCGGTATCGTTCAGGATCCTCGGGATTTACACATCGGTGATCGGATGACTCCGCGCCCCTATGACAGAGTCCTGCTTTTCATGGGAGTCCTCTCCGTGAGGGGATTCCCTTCTTCCCTCAGAGAACGGCTCGAATCCCTGTTTGGGAAGATTTCCATTGTCACGGAGCCCTTTCCATTCTCGTTCACCGATTACTATGTGCCGGAGATGGGAGATGGAATCGAACGATTCTTCATCGCGTTCGAGGATCTTGTTTCCCCGGATCAGCTTGCTGCCATAAAAACCGAGACAGACATGATAGAAGGCGAGTATGCCGAAGACGGGGAACGGAAAATCAATCTCGATCCAGGGCTCATAACAGAAGGAAGCGTCATTCTCGCGACAACGAAGAACAGGGCACATCGCGTGGCTATCGGATGCAGCCTGTACGCGGAAGTCACTCTTATTTACCATAGCCACGGATTTGAATCATTCCCCTGGACATATGCGGATTATCGTTCTGCGGAAGTTCAGAGTATACTTCTCGATTTCCGGAGAAGATATCTTTCATTGAGAAAATTGACCATGGAAAGCATCTGAAGCGGATACTCTTATATGAGATATCTGTTTCTGGTCCTGTCTGTGGTCCTCTTGTCTTCCTGCTCATATAGCCACTGGCGGGAGATTGAGCTTATTATTCCCGAGATGCATCCTTTCGAGGATGCCTTCTCTGAGACGCTCTGGTTCACTCTTGAGTATTTCGATGGGGAAAGAATAGAGGAACGGCATGTCCCAAAGGGCATGAGGCGTATACGTGTCAGGGTAAGGGCGGGCTGTCTTTCGGTTTTCGCGTTCCGTCCGCTTGGTGAGCTCGGGGCTGTCGGTGGTTTCTTTGAACCGGGGGATGACAGTGTGGTCTATATCCTTCCGGAACATGGCACTTTCTCGGAGATGCTGCTGAGGGCAGCCGCATACCGTCCAGAGCCTGTTGCCAGGCTTTCGATGAATGCAGTGCTTGCAAACGTGGAAGATCTTCAGGCCGTCGATGAGAGTGCTTTCCTTGCTGATGTATTCAACGGGACGCTTGGCTATGGTATCCCGATGAATGAAAGAAAAACTGTCCATTTCGATTCGATTCCAAGAGGCATATGGAACTCTGAACGCTATGATATTCCATCCTTCCAAGTAGGTTTCAGCGGCGATCATGTGAACCTCATGGTTTATCCAGGTGTTTACAGATATGCTGAAGCTGACCTTGGCATGCTGCTGACTGTAATCGTCGAGGATGATGGGGAGGCGTCCATGATGATAACCTCTATTCCTGTCTGGTAACATGATGCATTCATTCTTCAGATTTGATAGACTCGGATCATGGAATCCCTTAGAGAATTATACCGCATAGGATATGGCCCTTCCTCATCGCATACAATGGGGCCAAGAACGGCAGCAGAGATGTTCATCTCATCCCATCCGGAGGCAAGAAAGGTCAAGGCAGAGCTTTTCGGATCGCTCGCTGCTACAGGAAAGGGGCATCTGACAGACAAGGCCATAAGGGAGGTCCTTGCCTCTGCGGGAATCGAGGCTGAGATATTCTGGCATCCTGATGTTGAGAAACCCTTTCATCCTAATGCGCTCACGCTGACTGAGATCTCACCTTCGGAAGTCTCGGAGACATACTATTCCGTGGGTGGCGGAAAAGTGATAAGGGAAGGGGATACAGAGAATTCCGTAGAGGAGCCTTATCCCGATGATAAAGTGGGAACGATGGCCCGTCTTCTGAAATTCTGTGATGATAACGGGTATCAGATCTGGGAAACGGCTATTGAATTCGAGGGAGAGGAGATTCTTGATCATATGGCTGATATCTGGGCCGTGATGAAGGATTCCATCAGGCGCGGCCTTGATGCCGAAGGAGTTCTCCCTGGCGGTCTGCATCTGCAGAGAAAAGCCTGTCAGGCTTATGCGAAGTCTAAGGATTTCACAGGCTCTCTCGGCAATGCTTCCCATGCCTTTGCCTTTGCCCTTGCAGTCTCGGAGGAGAATGCCGGAGGAGGAAAGATCGTCACAGCTCCGACGTGTGGAAGCTGCGGAGTGCTTCCCGGTGTTCTCTATCATCTGATGAGGGAATATGATCTTCCAGAGATACGTGTTCTCCGCGCTCTTCTGACTGCCGGGCTTGTGGGGAATCTCGTGAAGGCAAATGGTTCCATATCAGGGGCAGAGGTTGGATGCCAGGGAGAGGTTGGTGTTGCATGCGCGATGGCGGGGGCTGCTGCGGCACAGCTTACAGGCGGAACTATCCGGCAGATAGAATATGCTGCTGAGATGGGCCTTGAGCATCATCTTGGTCTTACCTGCGATCCCTTAATGGGTCTTGTGCAGATACCATGCATTGAGCGCAATGCCATGGCGTGCATGCGTGCAATTGATCATGCGACATACGCGATCATGGGAGACGGCAGGCACAAGATATCTTTTGATGATGTCGTGGAAGTCATGATGGAAACAGGCCATGCCCTTCCTTCTCTTTACAGGGAAACGTCAATGGGCGGACTGGCCCGTATCCATGAAATCTGATTAGAGCCTTATGTCTGAAATGGGTGCAGTCATCCAGGACCGTTCCCTTGGCAGGCTGTGACCATGAGTGATGGCGAGAATGACGATTTTCTTCTCGCTGACTCTTGCAAGGAGCCTGTAGTCCCCGATCCTGTACTGCCATCGTCTTGTTCCACCGAGGGGCGTTCCCATGCTCTTCGGGTCCTTGAGCGGCAGCAGGTGACGCCTGATCCACCCGACAATAAGCGATGACGTCATCGTATCCAGAGCGCTTAGTTCATCATAAGCCCTTTTTGCCATCTCAGTTCTCATCGTCAGTGATCTCCACGGTTTCCGGATTCTTCCTGTATTCTTCCAGGGCCTTACGATATGTTTCAAGATCGAAATCCGCTTCAATGCGGGAGATGACTACCTGCCGGATCATCTCTGAGAGATTCATGCCGTTGAGCTCTGCGTATTTTCTGAAGAGGGCTGCATCTTCATCAGGCAGTCTTAATGAGATTATCATACAAACCTCCTGCAATGCAGTGTATTACCGATTCTTTGTATCTGCAACAAAGAAAGAAAAAGCCATCGCTTTTCTGACGATGGCTTACTCCTTGAATGCTTTTGCAGTTTACTTCACAACAATATTCACGAGTTTTCCTGGAACGACTATTTCCTTGATGACGGACTTGCCATCAATCCAGCCCTGGATCTTCTCGTTGGCCTTTGCTGTCGCGAGCATCTCATCCTTCGATGCCTCGCGTGGCATCTGAAGCTTTGCCCTGACCTTGCCATTGACCTGGACGACAATCTCTATCTCGTCATCAATAGTTTTCGCCTCATCATATCCAGGCCAGCTCTCAAGGGCCACGGAAGGCTTATGCCCCAGCATCTCCCATAGCTCTTCTGCCAGATGCGGTGTATATGGAGAGAGCAGGAGCGTGAGCTTCTCAAGTGCTGTTTTCGGTACTGTCTCGAGCCTGTTGAGCTCGTTTACGAAAACCATCATCTGGCTGATCGCAGTGTTGAATGCCAGTGTCTCCGTGTCCTCGGTAACCTTCTTGATGGTTTTGTTCAGCAGCTTGTCGATATCTGGTGACATCGGAATGTCTTCTACCTTCTTCTCCGTTGCGATTCTCCAGATCCTGTCAAGGAAGCGGTATACGCCGATGAAGCCGTTTGTCGCCCATGGCTTTGATTCCCTCAGCGGTCCCATGAACATCTCATACATGCGTACGCTGTCTGCGCCGTAATTCCTTATGAAGTCATCCGGGTTGATGACGTTCTTCAGGGATTTCGACATCTTGGCAATGACCTGTGTCAGTTCTTCCCCTGTCTCTTTGTCGAAGTACTTGCCATCTTTTTCCTCGACAAGATCCGTCGGTACAAGGCTCTTGTTCGCTTTCTGATAGGCAAATGATGTTATCATTCCCTGGTTTACCAGTGAGTGGAAAGGCTCTGATGTTGATACAAGTCCCAGATCATAAAGGACCTTATGCCAGAATCTTGAATAGAGGAGATGAAGGACAGCATGCTCCGCACCACCTACATAGAGATCAACAGGCATCCAGTACTTCTCTTTTTCCGGATCAACGAAAGCCTTGTCATTATGCGGGTCGATATATCTTAGATAGTACCAGCAGGAACCAGCCCACTGCGGCATGGTGTTGGTCTCTCTCTTTGCATCCGCACCGCACTTCGGGCATTTGCAGCTGACCCAGCTGTCTACGTTCGCAAGCGGGGACTCGCCTGTGCCTGTAGGCTCATACTTGTCTACTTCGGGAAGCGTCAGCGGCAGCTCTTCTTCCGGGACAAGGACTGTCCCGCAGTGAGGACAGTGGATGAGAGGTATCGGCTCTCCCCAGTATCTCTGGCGTGAGAAGACCCAGTCGCGAAGCTTGTAATTGATTGCCTTGTGTCCGTAACCGTTCTTCTCAAGGAATTCAAGCATCTTCTTTATGGCATCTTCTTTGTTCAGGCCATCAAGCCATTCGGAATTGACATGGATTCCATCTTCTGTCCATGCCTCTTCCTGCACATCCACCTCTCCTTTGAGTACCTCGATGATGGGCAGACCGAATTTCTTGGCGAATTCCCAGTCTCTTGTATCATGGGCAGGTACAGCCATGATGGCGCCGGTTCCATAGCTGATGAGCACATAGTCAGCAATCCAGATCGGGATTTTCTTCCCGTTGACAGGGTTGATGGCATATGAGCCGGAGAAGACACCGGTTTTCTCCTTCGCAAGGTCCGTTCTCTCGAGATCTGACTTGTGCTTGACCTCGTCGAGATATTTCTCCACCGCCTCTTTCTGTTCCGGTGTCGTTAGTTTTCCCACCAGCGGATGCTCAGGCGCGATAACCATATATGTGGCGCCGAAAAGCGTGTCGCAGCGGGTTGTGTAAACTTCGAGCTTGTCCCCTGTGCCATCTACGGTGAAGAAGACTGCAGATCCCTCGGATCTGCCAATCCAGTTTCTCTGCATTGCTTTCACCGATTCCGGCCAGTCGAGTTCATCAAGTCCTTCAAGAAGCTTGTCAGCATATGCTGTAATGCGGAGCATCCACTGCCTGATATTCTTCTTCTCGACTTTCTCCCCACAGCGCTCGCATCTGCCTTCCTTCACTTCTTCGTTTGCCAGTCCTGTCTTGCAGCTCGGGCACCAGTTGATAGGGGTCACCGCTTCATAAGCGAGGCCCTTCTCATAAAGCTTCTCGAAAATCCACTGTGTCCAGTGGTAATAGTCAGGCTCGCAGGTCGAGACTTCTCTGTCCCAGTCATAGGAGAAACCGAGGCTTTTTATCTGCCGGCGGAAGGTGTCGATGTTCTTCTTGGTTGTCTCCCAGGGGTGGGTTCCTGTCTTTATAGCATAGTTCTCGGCCGGAAGACCAAAAGAATCGAATCCCATCGGATGGAGGACATTATAGCCTTTCATCCTCAGATACCTTGAATAGATATCTGTAGCCGTGTAGCCCTCAGGATGTCCCACATGGAGTCCTGCTCCCGATGGATATGGGAACATGTCCAGGACATATTTTCTCTTCTCTCTTGGAATTGACTCATCTTCAGCAGCACGGAATGTCTTGTGCTCTTCCCAGTACTTCTGCCATTTCGGCTCAATCTCGTTGAAAGGATACCTGCTCATACGGCAGAGGATATCACTAAAGGCAGAGTAAAAGCTATATTCATGGAAAGGCCTTTCAGACAATCTCTTCGCATATGGATTGGAGTGACAGGAAGAACACGGAAAGCCTGGAGGTCATCAGATACAGAGATAGCTGAAGATGTTAATTATGTTACTATAATAACATTTAAGTTTTTATCATAACATATTGACACTATTATAACCATTGCTCTATTATCCAGTCATACAAGGCAGGAGGCCTGTTATGAGAATGAGAAGAATTGCAGCAGTAGCGATAATGGTTGTTCTTTCCGCAGCGGTTGTTTTCGCCGGCGGAAGCTCAGAGGAGACTTCGGCGTCAGGACGCCCTGTGCTCCGCGTGGCAATGGAATGTGGTTATGCTCCATACAACTGGACACAGACAACGGATGCGAATGGCGCAGTGCCTATTGCAGATTCCAATGACTTTGCAAATGGTTATGATGTCATGATGGCAAAGCATATCGCAGAGTCCCTTGATATGGATCTTGAAATCGTCAAGCTCGACTGGGATTCCCTTGTTCCTGCTGTGCAGTCCGGTGTTGTTGACTGTGTCATTGCAGGCCAGTCCATCACCTCCGCCCGTCTCCAGATGGTCGATTTCTCAGAGCCGTATTACTATGCATCAATTGTTTGCCTCGTGAAGGAAGACAGCCCATATGCAAATGCTCAGGGTGTCTCCGATCTCAGAGGTGTGACTTGCACAAGCCAGATGAACACAGTCTGGTATGATGTGTGTCTCCCGCAGATCCCGGATGCGAATATCCTTCCTGCACAGGACAGCGCGCCAGCGATGCTTGTGGCTCTCAATGCTGACAGGGTGGATCTTGTATGCACGGATATGCCTACAGCAACAGCAGCAACAGTTGCTTATCCTGATATGCTGCTTCTTGATTTCTCCGGCTCCGATGATGATTTCGAGGTAAGCCAGGAAGAGATTAATATCGGAATTTCAATGAGGAAGGGCAACACAGAGCTCAAGGATGCCATCAATTCAGTCCTCGCACAGATGACAGTCGAGGATTACAACACAATGATGAATGAGGCTATCTCCGTACAGCCACTTGCCCAGTAAGGTAAAATATGTCCATTGGTGAAATGAACTTCTTTCAGAGGATGATCTACATCCTCCAGGATTATGGCGGCTCCCTGGCAAAGGGAGCTGCAACTACGATGGTAATAGCCATCGTATGTACGCTTCTAGGCTGTGTCATAGGTTTTGCTGTCGGTCTTATCCAGACAACTGAGCCGCACAAGAAGGATGGCATGCTGAAAAGAGGTGTTCTGAAAGCTGTCAAAGTCGTGCTCACGGCCTATGTGGAGGTCTTCAGAGGAACTCCGATGATGCTTCAGGCGGCCTTTATCTTCTATGGTATGAGCCAGGTATTCGGTATCAACCTTGGGATGTGGAGTGCTGCCATCATCATCGTGTCTGTCAATACAGGCGCATATATGGCCGAGACAGTGAGAGGCGGGATTCTCTCCGTTGATCCAGGCCAGAGCGAAGGTGCAAGGGCTATTGGCATGACCCATTTCCAGACGATGACAAGCATCATACTTCCTCAGGCGCTGAGGAACATCATGCCGCAGATCGGCAACAACCTCATCATCAACATAAAGGATACATGTGTTCTATCGATTATCGGGACTGTCGAGCTTTTCTTCACGTTCAGGAGCATATCTGGAGCACTTTACATGTATTTCGAGGCGGCTACTGTGACAATGGCGATTTACTTCATTCTGACTTTCGTATGCTCACGTATCCTCAGGATGATAGAGAACCGCATGGATGGACCGGCTGATTTCAATCTCGCTACTACAGACACTCTTGCTTTTACCAGCGGTCTTACGAAATACGATGCAAAGAAGGGAGGTACCCACTGATGTCCGAGATACTGAAGATAGAACATCTGGTAAAGACATTCGGAACGAATGAGGTTCTCCGAGATATTGATTTCTCCGTGAACAAGGGCGATGTGATAAGCATCATCGGTGCTTCAGGATCCGGAAAGTCCACGCTTCTCCGCTGCATCAATATGCTTGAGGATGCAACGGGCGGAAAGATCCTCTACCACGGCAAGGATATTCTTGCTGGAGAGATCAATGAAGACAGTTATCGCACGAAAGTCGGCATGGTTTTCCAGTCTTTCAATCTCTTCGCTAATCTCAATGTCCTTGACAACTGCATGATCGGACAGATCAAGGTACTGAAGAAAAGCAAGGAAGAAGCAAAGGCTACAGCCCTTGAGTATCTGGCGAAAGTCGGTATGGCGCAGTACATCGAAGCGAAGCCGCGTCAGCTTTCAGGAGGTCAGAAACAGCGTGTTGCGATTGCCCGCGCACTGGCAATGAATCCGGAGGTCCTGCTTTTCGATGAGCCTACGTCGGCGCTTGATCCCGAGATGGTCGGAGAGGTTCTCGATGTAATGAAGATTCTTGCAGGAACGGGAATGACGATGCTTGTCGTTACGCATGAGATGGCGTTTGCCCGTGATGTGTCCAACCGTGTCATCTATATGGCTGATGGAAGAATCGAGGAAGAAGGCAGTCCCAAGGAGCTTTTCTACGCTCCAAAGAGCCCGAGAACGAAAGATTTTCTTTCACGGTTCACAGCAAAAGCATGACCAAGGAGCCTCCGGGCTCCTTTTTTTCCACCATTATTCCGCTGTGTAGGACAGAAAACGATCATTGCAAAGATGAAAAAGAGTTTCAGTGGTTAATAATCCTGTCGTTGTTTTCGTTTCTTCGTGCATAATAATGGAGTAGTAAGCCGAAAAGGAGTGCTCTATGAAGAAGTATGAATTCTGGTTTGTTGTCGGATCTCAGTTCCTCTATGGTCCGGAGGTTCTTGATACAGTTGCGAAGAGAGCGGAGGAGATGGCTGCAGAGCTTTCCAGCAAGCTGCCTTACCCCCTTGTCTACAAAGTAACGGCAAAGACGAATGAGGAGATCACAAGTGTCATGAAGGCTGCCAATTTTGATGACAGCTGTGCTGGTGTCATCACATGGTGCCATACCTTCAGCCCGTCAAAGATGTGGATCAATGGACTTGATCTGCTTCAGAAGCCGTATTGCCATCTTGCTACTCAGTACAACATGGAGATCCCGAACGAGGAGATAGACATGGATTTCATGAACCTGAACCAGGCCGCACATGGTGACAGGGAACATGGATTCATCTCAGCGCGTCTTCGCAAGCCCCGGAAGGTCATAGCCGGATACTGGAAGGAAGAAAGCGTGCAGAAGCGTCTTGGGGACTGGATGCGGACAGCGGTAGGCGCGGCATTCTCAAGAGAGCTCCGTGTCATGAGATTCGGAGACAATATGAGGGAAGTCGCAGTAACCGAAGGAGATAAGGTCGAAGTTCAGATTAAGCTTGGCTGGCAGGTTAACACATGGCCGGTAGGGAAGCTTGTCGAGATAATGGATGCTGTGACAGATAAGGAAATAGATGATCTGATGGATGTCTATCGCGCTTCCTATGATTTCGCGACTGATGATATCGAGACTGTGCGCTATCAGGCAAGGGAAGAGATCGCGATGAAGAAGATGATGGATGCAGAAGGCTGCTCAGCATTCTCCAACACCTTCCAGGATCTCTATGGCATGAAGCAGCTTCCAGGCCTTGCCTCACAGCATCTGATGGCTCAGGGCTATGGTTATGGCGGAGAAGGAGACTGGAAAGTCAGTGCAATGACAGCCATCATGAAACGCATGGGAAAGGATGGCAATGGCGCTTCCGCTTTTATGGAGGACTATACTTACAACCTTGTTCCGGGTGCCAAGTACAGCCTTGGTGCTCATATGCTTGAGGTGTGCCCGAGTGTCGCGGCAGAAAAACCGCGCATCGAGGTTCATCCTCTGGGAATCGGAGACAGGGAGGATCCGGCCCGTCTTGTATTCGAGGGCAAGGAAGGGGATGCGATTGTCGTGTCGCTTGTTGATATGGGAGGAAGACTCCGCCTGATCTGTCAGGATATCCACTGCGTCAAACCGATTCTGCCGATGCCGAATCTGCCGGTAGCAAGAGTCATGTGGCAGGCGATGCCGGACCTTGAGACCGGAATCGAGTGCTGGATAACAGCAGGAGGTGCTCATCATACGGTTCTCAGCTACGATGTATCTGCGGAACAGATGAAGGACTGGGCGGCTATCATGGGTATCGAATTCGTGCACATCACAAAGGATACGACAGTGGAATCTCTTGAAAAGGAGCTCTTCCTTAATGATATCGCGTGGAAGCTGAGATAAGAAACCATAAAGGAGAGAGGGCGCTGGCAGCAGTCAGCGCCTTTCTGTGTAAATGATCAGAAAAGCTGAGGAACAGGATATCAAGGCAGTTGCTGCCATCTACGAAGAGATACATACAGCAGATGAGTGCGGCACCCTCACAGCATGCTGGCAGAGAGGTGTGTATCCCACTGAGGATACTGCAAGGAAAGCCTATGTGGGTGGTGAGCTTTTTGTGGGGGAAGAGGGCGGCAATATTGTCTCCGCCGCCATTATCAATCAGAAGCAGGTTGATGTTTATGAATATGGATCTTGGTCGGAGAAAGCATCGGAAGAGGAGGTGATGGTCCTTCATACACTTGTCGTGTCACCATCTTGTGCCCACCATGGCTACGGCAGGGCTTTTGTGGCGTTCTATGAAGAATATGCCCTTTCCTGCGGCTGCCGCGTGCTCCGGATGGATACCAATGAGAAGAATACGGCAGCCCGCAAGCTCTATGCCTCTCTTGGATACAGGGAAGCCGGCATAGTCCCCGCGACCTTCAATGGGATTGCTGGTGTCCACCTGGTCCTTCTGGAAAAAATACTGTAAAGCCTGGAACATTGACTTGCGTATGCTCTTTTTGCATACCTCCACAGTAATTGCAGATTTCCGACATTCTGCTTTATACTGTTCTCTATGGCGTATGATGAGAAAAATATCAAATCGCTGTCTTCCCTTGAACATATAAGGCTTAGGCCCGGAATGTACATCGGACGGCTTGGGAATGGCTCCCATCCCGACGACGGCATTTATATACTTCTGAAGGAAGTCGTTGACAATTCGATAGATGAGTTCATCATGAAGCATGGCTCACGTATCGAAGTGACAGTGCTCAACGGTTCTGTAACTGTCCGTGATTACGGAAGAGGAATCCCCCTTGGAAAGGTTGTTGAATGCGTATCCATCATAAACACGGGTGCGAAATACGATGATGAGGCCTTCCAGTTCTCCGTGGGACTTAACGGTGTCGGAACGAAAGCCGTGAATGCACTCTCGTCAGAATTCTATGTAAAGTCTTTCAGGGAAGGGAAGTTCGTAGAGGCCTGGTTCGTAAAAGGAAAGCTTAAGAAGAAAAATGAAGGAACGACCCCGGAACCAGATGGTACGCTTGTATCATTTACGCCGGATGCTTCCATTTTCCCCGAATACCAGTTCAATGATGATTTCATTGAAGACAGGCTCTGGAGCTACGCCTATCTCAATACAGGGCTTACGATCGAATACAATAAGAAGATACTGAAGAGCCGGAGCGGACTTCTCGATCTCCTATCGAAAGTCATCGGCGATGATGGCCTTTATCCTGCTATCCATTTTCGCAATGAGCATCTTGAGTTCGCTTTCACACACACTTCAGGTTATGGCGAGAATTACTTCTCATACGTCAATGGTCAGAACACAGCGGATGGCGGTACCCATCTGGCGGCTTTCAAGGAAGGTGTCCTGAAAGGCATCAACGAGTTCTACAGGAAGAGCTGGCAGGCTCCTGAGATCAGGGATGGTATCGTAGCCGCTGTTGCCATCAAGATGCAGAATCCTGTTTTCGAGAGCCAGACAAAGAACAAGCTTGGTTCCACGGAAGTCCGCACCTGGATAGTCAACGAAGTGAAGGAAGCCGTGATGGATGCCCTGATGAAGGACAAGACCAAGGCCCAGGGGCTTCAGGAGAAGGTCTCCACCAATGAGAAGGTCCATAAAGAGGAGCAGGAAGTAAGGAACAACTCCAAGGAGAGGGCAAAGAAGACCGCTGTCCACATACCTAAGCTCAGGGATTGCAAGTATCATATCAACAATGCGCCGGCTGCCCACAGGAAAGAAGCCGAGGAGTCGATGATCTTCCTCGCAGAGGGTGACAGCGCAGCCGGGACAATCTCAAAAAGCCGCAATCCGGATACTCAGGCCGTATTCGCTCTAAGAGGAAAGCCTTTCAATGTCCAGGGGTATAAGCGTACAGAGCTCTATAAGCATGAGGAGCTGTATAACATCATGGTCGCGCTTGGCATAGAGAATGGTATTGATGATCTCAGGTATTCAAAGGTCGTGATCGCGACAGATGCCGATACCGATGGCTTCCATATCCGCATACTTCTTATGACATTCTTCCTTTCATATTTTGAGGAGCTGGTCACTTCCGGCAAGCTTTTCATTCTTGAGACGCCTCTTTTCAAGGTAAGGAACAAGCAGACTACGGAGTTCTGCTTCACGGAAGCTGAACGTGATGCTGCGATGAACCGTATCAGGGGCTGCGAGGTGACAAGATTCAAGGGGCTCGGAGAGATTGATGCCTCAGATTTCAAGAATTTTATCGGGGAAGATATGAAACTCCTTCCCGTCACGATCAAATCCATTAAGGACATCCGGGACAAGATGGAGTTCTATATGGGCGACAACACTCCTCAGAGAAAGGAGTTCATCATGGAGAATCTTCTGAATGTCACAGGCTGATAAACTCTACCGGAATTACTTTCTTGAGTATGCTTCGTATGTAGTCAGGGACAGGGCTATCCCTGATCTTGTTGACGGCTTCAAACCTGTTCAGCGTCGTATCATGCACACGCTTTTTGAGATGGATGATGGCCGCATGATGAAAGTCGCCAATGTCGTCGGTGCTACCATGAAGTATCATCCGCATGGCGATGCGTCCATCTATGAAGCCCTTGTCAATCTGGCTAACTCAGAGCTTTTCATCGAAAAGGGCGGGAACTTCGGCAACTTCCTTACAGGGGATGGCGCGGCGGCGGCAAGATACATTGAATGCCGTCTCAAGCCCTTTGCGAAGAAAGTCCTCTATAATCCTGAGATAACCGAATATGTCAATTCATATGATGGGAGAAGCAAGGAGCCCGTCGTATTCCCGGCAAAGATTCCTGTAGTTGCAATCCAGGGTACAATGGGCATTGCTGTCGGCATGTCCACCTCAATCCTCCCGCACAATATCTTTGAAGTGCTGGAAGCGGAAAAGAAGGCTCTCAGAGGGGAGAAGTTCCATCTCTACCCCGATTTCCCGGGTGGTGGCATCATGGATGTCTCTGAGTACAATGATGGGCTTGGCAAGGTTGCGGTAAGGGCCCGGCTCAATGCTTCGGACCCGAAGAAGCTCGTAATTGAGGAGCTGCCATATGGCGTCACAAGCGATGCGATGATCGCTTCGATCGAGAAAGCCAATGCCACCGGACGGCTGAAGATAGCCTCCATCAGCGATTACACGGCAGAGAAAGCCCAGATAGAGATCTGCTGGCAGCGTGGTGTCTACTCAGAGGACATGGTCGATGTGCTCTATGCCGCGACAGACTGCGAGAAGAAGATATCCGTGAATCCTCTCGTCATAGTTGATGGGCTTCCGAAAGCCATGCCGATAACGAAGATGATCCGCTTCCATGCCAAGCATCTTGTGGAAGTGCTCACTGCGGAGCTGGAGAACGACAGGAAGCATCTTCTTGAGCGGCTGAGAGCCAGAACCCTTGAACGCATCTTCATTGAAGAACGGATCTATAAGCGCATTGAGACGGAGAAGACCGCAGAGGCTGTGAAGACAGCAATCATTGATGGCTTTGTTCCTTTCGAGAGCGAACTGGGAGGAGAGCCTCTTTCCGATGATGACATCGACAGGCTTCTGAAGATTCCTATCAGGCGCATAAGCCTCTTTGATATCGAGAAGAACAAGGCCGAGATTACGGAGATCCAGGCCCAGATGGAGCAGATTGATTACAATCTCGCGCATATCACGGATTATGCTGAAGGATATCTGACCGAGCTTGAGGAAATGCTGGATAAGGATTTCTTCAGGCGCAAGACGGAGATATCATCATTTGAGACGCTGAATGTGCGCCAGGTTGCTGTCCGCAATATGGATATCCGATACGATCAGGAGACCGGTTATCTCGGTACCAACATAAAGACTGGTGAATCTCTGCTGAAGGTCAGTCCGTATGATAAGGTTTTCTATATGAAGTTGAATGGCGAATACCGTGTCATCAATGTCCAGGACAAGGTGTTCATCGGCACGGAAGGACTCTTCTACATCAATTATGGCGATAAAGACATCATCTCCAAGGAAATCTTCACTGTTATCTATCGGGATCGCATCCGTGACAAGAATGTCTATCAGATAAAGAGGTTCCATATCTCGGCTTTCACGACAGACAAGATGTACTCGGTCGTCTCCGGGGAGAAGGCAAAGGTGAAGAAGATGTCGCTCTGGCCTTCGGCTATCATATCCATGAAATTCAAGCAGGGTTATGGATACAAGATAATGGAGGACACCGCAAGGTTTGCGGATTTCCCGATCTACAAGTCCCCGAATGCAGCAGGACAGAAGCTTACAGGGAAGGAGCTGCAGTCGCTTTCGATAAGACAGACGAAGGATACATCTACTACAGAGGAGAAAGAGCAGCCTTCGCTATTGGATGGTCTTGATGACAAAGCTTGATGACAGGATTCTCTATGAGGATAATCATCTCATTATCGTGAATAAATTGCCGGGAGAGCTCGTGCAGGGAGATGATACGGGAGACCGTACGCTTGCAGATGATGTTAAGTACTATCTGAAGGAAAAGTACAATAAGCCCGGCAATGTCTATCTCGGTATCCCGCACAGGCTCGACAGGCCGACTTCCGGAATTGTTGTCTATTGCAAGACCGATAAGGCGCTTTCGCGGATGACGGCCTTGTTCCGTACCTCCGACGTGAAGAAGACATACTGGGCGATAGTCGACAAGGCTCCTGAGAAGAAAGAAGGAGAGCTCGTACATTACATCGTGAGGAACGCAGAGACGAACAAGAGCATCGCTAATGCAAAAGAGCGCAAGGGCTCGAAGCTTGCCAGGCTCTCTTACCGTACATTGGCATCCTCGGATAACTATCATCTTCTGGAGATTGATCTGCATACCGGGCGTCATCATCAGATAAGAGCGCAGCTTGCGGCGCTGGGGATACATATCAAAGGGGACCTGAAGTATGGCGCCCAGCGTTCAAATCCAGATGGTGGCATATGTCTTCACGCCAGGCATATCACATTCATGCATCCGGTGCGGAAGGAACTAGTTGATGTCACAGCGCCCCCTCCGCATTCAACGCTCTGGGATTATTTTGCCGGACAGGTGAGCGGCTCCTGAGAAAAGAAAGACAGCACCGTTTCTGATGCTGCCTATGAGATGTCCATCAGCCTCTGGCTGCCGTGTAGATTGCTTTTATGTCCTCTTTCTGAAGGACCTTGAACGCTCCCAGTGTGCGCTTGCCATGGAAGACTGCTTTATCAGCAAGCTCCTCGATTTCGCTGTCTGTAGGATTCCTGCCAAGAAGTTCCTTGATGCTGACAGGCATATTGATGCTGCGGAAATAATTCTCGAATGCAGCAATAGCCTTCTTTCCATCTTCCAGCGCAGAATTTGTCCTCTGGATACCGAAGATACCCGCACCAAGCTTTGCGAACCTCTCCGGCTCTTCTTCTATGACATAACGCGCCCATGTCGCCCAGATTGCGGTGAGACCTGCACCATGTGCCACGTCGAACATGCCGGAAAGCTCATGCTCCATCTGATGGCACGCCCAGTCACCACGCTGCTCGTTTCCTTCCTGCATGAGGCCGTTGTGCGAAAGGGAGGAAGCCCACATGAGATTCTTCCTTGCCTCGTAATCTTCCGGGTTCTCCAGGACTTTCAGCCCATTCTCGGTTATTGTCTTCAGCAGGGCTTCTGAAAGGGCTTCAGTCAGGGCGAGGGATTTGCCTGAGTGGAAGTATCTTTCAAGCGTGTGCATCATCATATCGGCAGTCCCGCATGATGTGTGATACGGCGGCACGGAGTATGTCAGCTCAGGGTCGAGAAGAGCGAATCTTGGCCTGCCATAATCTGAGTTGCATCCTCTCTTGAGGTCGCCGTCCTCATTTGTGATGACAGAGCTGTCACTCATTTCGGATCCTGTTGCGGAGAGTGTCAGGATCACGCCTACAGGGAAGGCTCCCTGCGGTCTTTTCAGCCCGGCATAGAAGTCCCAGACATCATCCCCTGATTCATCGAAGAGACCGTAAGCAATGGCTTTTGCGCTATCTATTACAGAGCCGCCACCAGCTGCTACGATGTAATCAACACTCTCTTTCCTGCAGAGCTCTATTCCTTCTCTTACAAGTGAGACTCTCGGATTTGGTTTGACACCGCCAAGAGTGACATATCCGATACCCGCTTTATCCAGCTGATCCGTAAGGCGCTTCATCAGGCCGTTTTTCACGATGCGTTCCGACCCATAATGGATAAGGACTTTCTTCGCACCATCTTTCTGCAGCTCTTCTCCGAGCTTGTCTTCTGCGCCTTTTCCGAGTGTCACTCTGGTAGGTGTCCATAGAAATGTTGCCATATTGTTCTCCTTTTCTGTTTATTCTCCCTGTTCACTGATTATCGCTTTCCCGTCTATGCCGCTCGCTTTTATGACAAGAGGTTTCTCCGTCCTTACGGCGAGGAAATGCTCAGTCTCCTTTACAACCGGCAGCTTTGCAATCTCATCAAAGCGGAAGATGCCATCTCCGAACATCGGGTTGATGGTCAGATAGATGCAGCCGAGGGATGTCATGTTCTGGAAAAAATGCGTTCCCTGGCTTGGTTCTACCTGAAGTTCCTTGAGACCAGTCTCGACTATCACATGTGCCTTGGATATCTGTGACCAGGTGCATGGAATGCCGAGCCACCTGTCGGAAGAGCCGAGTCTTCCTGCTGCGATAAGCACGTAATAGCCATCAGCCTCCTTATTCAGGATCTCAAGCTCATGTGCCATCTCAACCATGCTCTTCCTGTCAAAGGCCTCGGGTTTGATCGTGATTATCTCCCTTATATCCTCCACGATGCCGTTGCCCATCACTTTCTCCGCATAGATGAGAGCTGAATCAATGTCCTCGGCTGATATAGGGACATCTGTATATCCTGTCGTCCCTGATATCGGACGGATCTGCAGTATTGAGAAATCCGGTCTGTCTCCATGTTCTATGTTGACAGCGAATTCTATCTCGACAGGTTCAGCCATGGCATTGGTGCCGAGCTTGAGCATGTCATCAACGACTTTGGCGAGTGGTATGGTCTCATATTTCAGAACACCATTGAATGTAAGCATCTTCATGCCTTCCGCCCTTGTCGATTCTGAGATCATGCCCGTGTATGGATCGAGGGTGGAGGCGATGCCGCGGAATGCCTTGGGGTATCTGACTGTCTCGGGCTCAATCGGAAGCTGGACCAGATTGTCTGAATTCCTTTCCGGATCGAAGCGCCCCTCAAGCGAAAGGGCATAGAAACGATCCTGTACGGAGGATTCCCCTGTTAGGGAGTCTGATGGCATCCTCGGCTTGGCAGGACAGAATCTCAGCGCGGTTCCTTCATCCACGATTGTCTTTCCCAATCCGAAGGAAAGCATGCCGACCCCATCTTCCGCTTTCTGTCCCGGCACGGGATAGTAGTTCAGGGATCTTGCTACCCCGGAAATGTTAGGATACCAGTATGACCCATGTTCCGAGCCCGTCACCTGCTGCAGGATGACAGCCATTTTCTCCTCTTCCGGGGAATGGAGCGTGCTTCTCAGGTATTCGCGTGCCGTACTGAAATAAGTGGATGCCCAGACGGTTTTCACGGATCTTATCAGATCATCAAGTCTTTCCTCATCACTGCCGCGATTCGAGATCATAGTGGTCTGATAGACACCGGCGAAGGGCTGGAAATGTGAATCCTCAAGAAGGGATGAGGAGCGGATAGAAAGGGGCTTGGTGATAACCCTGAGAATGGCTTTCAGGTCTTTTGTGAGATCTTCCGGCATTCTTCCGGAGAGGAATATCCTCAGAATCGCATCATCATCCATTTCCTGGAAATCCTGACAGCTGAACCCGTTTTCCTCCATGAAGAGATCGAAGAGCTCCGTCGTGATCACTATTGTGCGCGGTATCGAAAGATAAAGAGAAGGGTAGAGCTGACTGATGCCGTTAGCTTTCATCTCCATCGCTATGAAGGCCAGCCCTCTTCCTTTTCCTCCCAGGGAGCCGTTGCCGATTCTTGCGAAAAGCACGGTCTCATCGTATGCGGAAGAGGAGAACTGGGCTATGACGCCGCGCGTGCGTTCGATTCTGTAGTCTCGGATTGTCGTATACAGGAGGTCCCTGACCTCCTTGTCGCCCATGCCTGTGTCCAGATTTATGTTCTTGATCTTCGCGGCAAGCATGTACAGGGACTGCGCCCTGAGCCAGCGTGAGAAGTCATTGCGCTTTGAATGATAGCGGAAGGATGGGAGCGGTAGATCCCTCAGAGTCTCCTGTACTTCCTTCATCGTGTTCGCCCTCGCGATTTCCGTTCCGGTCTCAGGGTCAATGAAGATAAAAGGCCCGAAGTTATAGTATCTGAGGAAATGCTTTTCCAGTTCCTGCAGGAGAGAAGGAGAGAGTTTCCAGAGGAAATCTGCGCCAATCCTGTCCGCATCGGCCTTGTTTGCCTTTTCCGTGCTCTGTATGAGAATCGGGACTTCAGGGTTGTCCTCACGGATTGCATCGGCAAGCCTCAGTCCAGAGCCCTCTGAACCCTTATCTGATGGGAAATTTATATCCGTGATGATTCCTAAAATATTCGCGCGGTACTCCGAATAGAGTTCCCAAGCCTCTTTGTAATCGGAGGCGAGCAGGATCTTAGGGCGTCCACGCATTCTGAGGGTCTTCCCCCATTCATTAAGTGCCTCCAGGATTGAAAGCCTGTTCTGCCTGATGAGGCAGAGATACATCTGGGGCAGGAAGGAAGAGATGAAGCGTACGGAGTCCTCCACGAGTATTATGACCTGCACATCAGCTTCATCAGTATCATGCTTGACGTTCATCCGGTCTTCGATGAGCTTGACCATAGCAAGGAAGAGGGCAGCGTTTCCCTGCCAGTAGAATAGATAATCTATATAAGGGCAGTTCTCTCCTCTCAGTTCCTTTGCCTTCCTGTGGTCAGGAGAGGGGGACAGCGCGATTACGGGCATCTCCGGCTTTCGCTCCTTGATGGCTTTCGCCAGTCCTTCTACTCTGTTTGTGCCTAGATCCAGCATGGAGATGACAAGGTCGAACTGCTGATGATCTATCATGGACAAAGCCATTTCCTCGGAGGAGACATGCGTTATTTTCGGGGGGCTTGAGAGTCCAAGCGTTGTATATTCCTTGTAAAGCTCTTCCTCAACTCTTCCGTCTTCCTCAAGCATGAACCTGTCGTAATCGGAGCAGATGAGGAGAACGCTGTAGACATGCCGCAGCATCAGGTTCGCGAAAGGCAGCCATGTCTGGTCAAGGAGGTACATCAGTTCCCTTTTCTCCTTGCCATCAGCTTCCGGACGAGGCCGTATACAGCCGCTGAGGCGGTGATGATGACGATGATACCCCATGTTCTGAGATATGTATCCGATAGTGGTTTCATGAGGATTGAGATAATCATCACAGCCAGTTCTGCCGCGAGGAGAATCATTGCGACCGTGTATATTACCCTGTCGATTCTGTTCATAGCCAGAGTATAGCACAAAGAAAAAGCCGTGTAATATTCATGAAATTGCAAAAAATACGTATATTCATTCATTTTATTATTCACATATGGTTCCGTTCTATGTATCATGAACCCAACTTGGACGAATTTCCGTTCAGGACCGAAAAGGGTGAGGGGACTTACCCGAAGGAGGGGAATATGAAGAAGAGACTGTGCCTGGTGCTGTTGATGCTGATGGCGGTTTCAATGGTTTTCGCAGGTGGATCCAGTGAAGATGATTCAAATGTTGTCAGAATCGGTGTCTTTGAGCCAGCTTCAGGCGATAACGGCGCTGGCGGAAAGCAGGAGACGCTGGGTATCCAGTATGCGAACTATCTCACTCCTACCGTGACAATCGGCGATGCAGAGTATACGGTGGAGCTTGTCATCGCAGATAATGAAAGCTCAAACGACAGGGCTGCGACAGCCGCTGCCACGCTCGTCAATTCCGATGTGTCGGTTGTTCTTGGTTCCTATGGCTCTGGTGTATCAATCGCAGGAAGCGATACATTCCGCATCGCTGGTGTCCCTGCTGTCGGAATCACATGCACCAACCCGCAGGTAACGGAGGGGAACACACATTATTTCCGTATCTGCTATCTTGATCCGTTCCAGGGTACTGTTCTTGCCAACTATGCTTATGACACGCTTGGAGCCAGAAAGGTATACTGTCTTGCAAAGCTCGGCGATGATTATTCCGGCGGTCTTGTAAATTACTTTGTCGAACGCTTCACAGCACTTGGTGGCGAGGTTGTTTCCGAGACATTCCCTGAAGGCAACAGTGATTTCACTTCCTACATTGCCAATGCGAAGAACAGCGGATGCGAGGTGTTCTTCTCACCTGTGTCCACTGAAGCTGCCCAGCTGATCATCAACCAGTCTGATAGCCAGGATCTCGGAATGCCGATTCTTGCAGGCGATACATGGGACTCGAATGTCATTCTTCAGGCAGCAAAGGGCAAGAATGCCGATATAACCGTGACGACATTCTATCCTGAAGGAGCTGATCCGGAGTTCGATGCCGCGTTCAAGGAATGGGTGAATGCAGATTCCACGCGTCTCTCGAATAATGGTGGTGATGACACGATCTCCGCTGTAACGGCAATGGGCTATGACGCATATTACTTCGCGCTCCAGGCAATCCAGAATGCCGGAAGCAAGGATCCTGCGGATGTCATGGAAGCTCTCTGGGACACAGAGATTGATGGTGTGACAGGACACATAGCCCTTGATGATGTCAACGGGGATGCAATCCGCAACACGGTATATGTAAAGCATGCGAATACCGAGACAGGCGGATGGGATGCTCTTCCCGCTGTTGTTGTTGACTGATAATCAGAAAGTCACATTATGCGGCAGGGATTTCCTGCCGCAATCTTCTTTTCAGGAGTTCTTATGATTGAGTTCCTTCATCATAATCTTTCATATTTTCTTTCCGGCATATCAGTAGGGGGGCAGTATGCGCTTATAGCTATCGGGTATACGATGGTCTATGGCATCCTGCGCCTGATCAACTTCGCCCATGGCGATGTTTTCATGTGTGCCGGTCTCATGATGGTCTATCTTTCTGCAACGCTGCCGTTCGCGCTCTCTGTTCCTCTTGTGCTTGTCATGACCGTCGTGCTCGGATTTCTTATCGAGCGTGTTGCTTACAGACCTCTCAGAAGCGCGCCGAGAATGTCTGTGATGATAAGCGCCATCGGAGTTTCGTACCTTCTGCAGAACGCTGCTCTCTATTTTACCGGAGGACTTGCGAAGGTTTATCCAGCTCTGCCATGGCTCTCATCTTCTGTTGTCATATGGGATGCATCAACAAGGGTTGTGACGATTGTCACTCCGCTGCTGACCGTGGTTCTTGTCGTGCTCCTGACGATGCTTATAAAGCACACGAAGATAGGCATGGCAATGAGAGCGGTATCGAGAGATTTCGAGACAAGCCAGCTGATGGGAATCAGAATCAACAAGGTAATTTCCATAACCTTCATGATCGGCTCCCTGCTTGCTGCCGTTGCCTCTTTTCTGTATTTCACGAATTACGCGTCCGTCACACCGACAAGCGGTGCCATGCCAGGTCTTAAGGCTTTCGTTGCCGCTGTTTTCGGTGGCATCGGGTCGATACCTGGAGCAGTCATAGGTGCATTCATCATCGGAATATGCGAGAACATCATCAAGGGCGGCGCATCCATATTCGGTATCCCGGGTTCCGGATGGACAACGTTCTCAGATGCTTTCACGTTCGCGTTCCTCATCGTCATTCTCGTTGTAAAGCCAACCGGTCTTTTCGGTGAGAAGGCCGTAGACAAGGTGTGAGGAGGTGGCTATGGACAGAGAAAAAAGAAATCATCTGATCAGGCTTTTCGTCGCGATTGCCGCCGTTTACCTTGTTGTGCTGGTGCTTGAGTTCACTCTCAGGCCGACAAGCGTCCTCTTCACTGTTCTGCGCAAAGGCGCCATTTATTCGCTTGTTGCGGTATCCATGAACCTTCTGAATGGCTTTACCGGCCTTTTCTCCCTTGGGCAGGCAGGTTTCATGCTTCTCGGGGCATATACCTATGCGATCCTGACGATGCCCGTAAGCGTCAAGGAATCTGAAAGAGTATATAAATATTACGAATGCATAGTGGGATTTGATACGGGGTCCTTTATTGGACTGATAGCGGCGGGGCTTGTCGCTGCGTTCTTTGCCTTCCTTATCGGCTTGCCTGTACTGCGCCTCAAGTCTGATTACCTTGCCATTGCGACACTGGGCTTTGCGGAAATCGTGAGGGCGATCTTCCAGTGGGACGTTCTGGGACCGCTGACAAATGGCGCGAACCTTCTGAGGGAATACAAGGATCTCTCGCGTATCACGCTTCCGTTTACGGACATACCATTCCCTCCGACCCTTTTCGTCTTCATAGTAGCCGGTGTCTGCATACTCCTTATTGTGCTGCTGATCAATTCTTCATACGGCAGGGCATTCAAGGCAATAAGGGATGACGAGACGGCGGCAGAGGCAATGGGAATCAATCTTTTCAGGCACAAGGAGCTCTCTTTTGTCATCTCCTCGTTCTTTGCGGGCATTTCCGGTGCGCTTCTTGCCGCATTCCAGTACACTGTCCAGGCGCAGCAGTTCAAATCCATGATGACATATGAGATCCTGCTTATTGTTGTTATCGGGGGAATCGGTTCCATTTCCGGTTCTTGTATTGCCTCTTTCCTGTATATCGCGCTCTCAGAGTGGTGGCTCCGTGGGCTGGACATGGGGAAATTCCTGGGAATTGCAGCCCCGGATCTCTTCCGTTCGGGATTCAGAAGGCTTGTTTTCTCCGTCATCATCATGATAATCGTTCTCTTCTTCTCAAGAGGAATCATGGGAGATAAGGAGCTTTCATATGGGCGCATGAAGGATTGGGCTTGCAGGCTTGTCAGAGGCCGCAGGACAAAGAAGGAGGCAGCGAAATGAAGAAACTGCTTCAGCTTGAGCATGTGACAATGCAGTTCGGCGGCGTTGTGGCTGTCAATAATCTCTCGATGCATGTGGGGGAAGGGGAGATTGTTGCGCTCATCGGTCCGAATGGCGCGGGAAAGACAACGGCTTTCAATTGCATTACCGGCGTCTATGAACCGACAAATGGGCGTATTGTCTATGACGGGAATCCTATTATCGTGAATCATCCTACAGGGAAGATGAGAAAAGCGTATGCCGGTTATGAGGCGGAGCGTTTCATAGGAGAGAAGACATTGGATCCGACCCCTGATGAGATCACGAAGCTCGGCATAGCCCGTACCTTCCAGAACATCAGGCTTTTCAAGAGCATGACGGTCTTTGAGAATGTCCTTACAGCCATGCATGTCAGGGCAAGGGAGAATGTATTCTCCGCGGTTTTCCGTCTCAGCTGGAAGGAAGAGCGCGAGATGGAGAAAGCGGCAGAGAAGCTGCTTGAGGAGCAGGGTCTTCTGTCTCACCGGGACGAGAAGGCGACAAGCCTCCCTTATGGACTGCAGCGCAGGCTTGAAATCGCAAGGGCCCTGGCCACGCGTCCCCGTCTGCTTCTGCTTGATGAGCCTGCTGCCGGCATGAACCCTCAGGAGACACAGGAGCTTTCGGCTTTTATAAAAGAAATCAAGGAGCGTTATGACCTCACGGTCCTGATGATCGAGCATCATATGGATCTCGTCATGAACATCTCCGACAGGATTTATGTTCTTGATTTCGGTTCGCTGATTGCTGAGGGCACTCCTGCGGAGGTGCAGGATGATCAGCGCGTTATCGATGCTTATCTGGGGGTGAGCGAGGATGTTTGAGATTCGTGGGCTTTCCGTCAATTACGGAGGAATAGAAGCGGTCAGGGATATTTCATTCTCTGTTGAGGAAGGGACGATAGTGACGCTCATCGGAGCCAATGGCGCCGGAAAGTCAACAACGCTCAGGACAATCGCAGGGCTTGTGAAGCCCCGGAGCGGGAAGATCGAGTTCATGGGTGAGGACATAACCGGAAAAGATCCAGCCTATATCGTCGGCAGAGGTATCACGATGGTGCCGGAGGGAAGGAAGATATTCCCGGATTTGACGGTTCTTGAGAACCTCAGGATCGGTGCTTATCTCAGGAAGGACAACATCGAGGGCGATCTGGATTGGGTTTTCTCCCTTTTCCCGCGACTTAAGGAACGTAGCTGGCAGTACGGGGGAACGCTTTCCGGCGGTGAGCAGCAGATGCTTGCGGTGGGAAGGGCGCTGATGTCACGTCCAAAGATGATAATGATGGATGAGCCTTCTCTTGGTCTTGCCCCTCTTATCGTGCGTGACATCTTCTCTATCATGCGTGAGATAAACAAGGAAGGTGTCACGATTCTCCTTGTCGAGCAGAACGCGAATATGGCGCTTCAGGTTGCTGATATGGGTTATGTCATGGAGACAGGTGTCATCACTCTCTCTGGACGCGGTTCTGACCTGATTTCGGACGAGGCGGTGAAAAAAGCCTACCTGGGTAAGTGAGATAATCTGAAGATATTATAAATGATTTTAATGGATACATCAGAAATCGAGAGATAATCTGATGTATCTTTCTGTTGACTGATGGATTGCCCTGTCTTAAGCTGAAATCGGAGGATGCTGTGTACAGACTAGATGATTTCATGCAGGATATCGAACGCAGGAATCCTGCGCAGCCGGAATTCATACAGGCAGTGAGGGAGGTTGTGGAATCTGTCATAGACACTGTCAATGACAATCCCCGTTATATCCAGAACAGGATACTTGAACGTATTACAGAGCCGGACAGAGTGGTTTCCTTCAAGGTCGAGTGGGAAGACGATGACGGGAATATAAGGGTGAACCGCGGATACAGAGTCCAGTTCAACAATGCGCTTGGCCCATACAAAGGCGGACTGCGGTTCCATGCATCGGTTACGGAAGGGACAATGAAGTTCCTCGCTTTCGAGCAGACATTCAAGAATGCTCTGACGACATTGCCGATGGGAGGAGGAAAGGGAGGTTCTGATTTCTCTCCTAAAGGGCGCTCTGATGCGGAAATTCTCCGTTTCTGCCGTTCTTTCATGACAGAGCTGTATAAGTATATCGGTCCAGATACCGATGTTCCCGCTGGTGATATCGGGGTCGGTGGCCGTGAGATTGGCTATCTTTACGGTCAGTATAAACGCATCGTCACAGAAAACACGGGCGTGCTTACCGGCAAAGGCTTTGGCTGGGGCGGCTCAAGGATGCGTCCAGAAGCAACTGGATTCGGCACAATGTATTTTGCTGAGAGCATGCTCCATGATAACGGAGAGGAGATGCAGGGCAAGCGTATAGCCGTCTCCGGTTTCGGAAATGTGGCCTGGGGCGCTGTGATGAAAGCATCCCAGCTGGGGGCGAAGGTCGTCACGATATCCGGTCCCGATGGCTATATCTATGACGAGAACGGGATCAACACTCCTGAGAAATGGGCATACATGCTTCAGCTGAGAGCCAGCAATAATGATGTCGTCAAGCCGTATGCTGCCCGTTTTGGGGCAGAATTCGTCCCGGGAAGAAAACCATGGGAGGTTCCGGTTGACCTGGCATTCCCGTGCGCGATACAGAACGAGCTTGGCAAGGATGATGCCGCCGCGCTGATAAAGAACGGCGTGAAATATGTAGTCGAGACATCCAATATGGGATGCACAGCAGATGCTGTCTCCCTTTTCAGGGACAGCCATATTCATTTTGCTCCTGGCAAAGCCGCTAATGCGGGCGGAGTCGCGGTCTCCGGCCTCGAGATGAGCCAGAATGCGATGCACTATTTCTGGCCAGCGGAAGAGGTTGACGAGAAGCTGAAAGGAATCATGAAGTCGATACATTCCGAATGCGTGAAGTACGGAAGGGAAGACGATGGTTTCGTGGATTATGTGAAGGGTGCCAATATCGCAGGGTTCAGGAAAGTAGCTGATGCCATGTGCGATTTAGGATACTGAGACTCCTTTTTCCATGTGGGCGGCAATCACCGCCCACTCTGTTTTTCCGACAATTCTGTCAGGTTTTGCTGATTGTGGCTTTTCCCAGTCGCTGTATATTCTGGATATATATTACGGTTCAGGAGGAATCATGAAGAAAAGAGTCGTTGCGCTTCTTGCTGCGCTTGTGTTTATTGCATCCATTGTCACAGCTGCTCCTCTGCTGCAGCTTGGTCCGCTTGTGTCATATAACAAAACGGTTGTTGAATTCGATGACGGAGAAGAGTGGGGTGATATCAACAACTTCTCTTTCGGTGCTGATATACGTATCAACCCTCTGAAGCATATGAGCATCGACATTCCGGCGACTATCGGATTCGGGAATGGCGGGGCTTTCAGCATCGCAGCAATTCCTACAATCAATGCTAATTTCCCGATTGGTGGTATCGCTGATATCGCAATAGGCGCGGGTACTCAGTTTGACTTCCAGTACACGGGCAAGGACGGGGACTGGACGATGAATGGCCTTTCTCTCGATGATGCCGGCGATGCCTTCAGCAACTCAAAACTCGTTTACAGGCTGGGTGTCACCTTCAATCTTGCATTCCTCAGTATTGGAGCTAATGCTATCCTGCCAGGTTCCGCTGGATTCGGCGAAGGAGATATCGGCGGAATATTCAATCCGATGTGGGAGTCCACGCGTGTTTCCGTCGTTGCTCTCTTCAATCTTTTCTGAGATTGCTGACAAAGCCCGAGGCCCAGGAGTGATCCTGGGTTCTTTTTTTTCTGTCATTTTCTGTTGACCCAGGGGAAGGCAATATGCTATAAAGAAGTTAGCCATAGCTAACCAAGTCATTCAGAGGTTAAGGACCTGGCCGGGTTTTTCCCGTTCTGCCTTTTTCCGGTATACTCATGGCGGAATCTTCCGGGGGCCGGTCCTTCTCCTTCTTTTCTCCCTCATATTTTCACTTCATCTTCCTGTCTGGCAAGGTTGTATTCTCTTAGGACTTGCGATATCCTATGTAATTGGCTGATACCCTCTAAATCGGTTATGGCTGTGGCATTGCCACATGAAATATTTAGGAGTGTTGAAATGGCAGACAAGAAAATGGTTACCATTGACGGAAACACCGCTGCTGCGCATATAGCTTATGCCTTCAGTGATGTAGCCGCTATTTACCCGATTACTCCGTCCTCACCAATGGGCGAGTATGCAGAGCAGTGGTCATCTACAGGCCGCGAGAACCTCTGGGGCAAGAAAGTAGACATCATGGAGATGCAGTCTGAGGCAGGTGCCGCAGGTGCAGTGCATGGTTCTCTCGCCGCTGGTGCTCTGACAACCACATTCACGGCATCTCAGGGTCTTCTCCTGATGATTCCTAACATGTACAAGATCGCAGGCGAGATGATCCCGACGGTCTTCCATGTTTCAGCTAGATCGCTTGCAGCTCAGTCACTCTCAATTTTCGGCGATCACTCCGATGTCATGGCATGCCGCAATACAGGTTTTGCAATGACATGTGCTTCCAGCATCCAGGAGACAATGGATATGGCACTTGTTGCTCACCTTGCAACACTTGAGTCACAGGTTCCTTTCCTTGCATTCTTCGATGGCTTCAGAACATCCCACGAGATCCAGAAGGTCGAGGAGATTTCCTATGATGACATCCGCACTCTCGTAGATGAGAAGTACATCGAGCGTTTCCGCTCACGCGCACAGCGCCCGGAGCACCCGATGACAAAAGTCGCTGCTCAGAACGAGGATGTCTACTTCCAGGGAAGAGAGACTGTCAATCCTTATTATGATGCAGTTCCAGGCATCGTTCAGAAGTATATGGATAAGGTTGCTGGCCTCACAGGAAGACAGTACCATCTCTTCGATTATGTCGGTGCACCTGATGCAACAGATGTCATCATCATCATGGGTTCTGCAGCTGATACATTCGAGTGGGTCGTTGATTACATCAACAAGAAGGGCGGCAAGGTCGGACTTGTAAAGGTCAGACTCTACAGACCGTTCTCCGCAAAGGATTTTGTTGCATGCATCCCGGCTTCTGCAAAGAGAATCGCTGTAATGGACAGGACAAAGGAGCCAGGCGCTCTTGGAGAGCCTCTCTACGAAGATGTCGTCACAGCTCTTGCTCAGCAGGGCAGAACAGGCATGAAGATCATCGGAGGCCGCTATGGTCTTTCCTCAAAGGACTTCACACCTACACACGCAAAGGCTGTATTCGATTTCCTCGCACGCGACGATGCATGGCATGATTTCACAGTCGGTATCAACGACGATGTCACTGGCCGTTCAATTCCGGTAGGTGAGAAGATCGATGTTACACCAGAAGGTGTTGTATCCTGTATGTTCTGGGGCCTTGGCTCTGATGGAACAGTCGGTGCAAACAAGAACTCCATCAAGATCATCGGCGACAATACTGATATGAATGCTCAGGCATACTTCGCATACGATTCGAAGAAGTCTGGCGGTATCACGATTTCCCACCTCAGATTCGGAAAGGGCAAGCTTGATATGCCATGGCTCATCGACCATGCTGATTTTGTTGCCTGCCACAACCCGGCATACATCGGCCGCTATGATATGCTTTCCGCTCTCAAGGAGAATGGTGTATTCCTTCTCAACAGCCAGATTCCTTCAGATGAGGTCTTCGAGCACCTTACAAGGGATATGCAGGAGCAGATCATCAAGAAGCATATTCACTTCTACAATATCGATGCTCTTGATATCGCAAGAAGCGTAGGCCTTGGTTCAAGAATCAACACTGTTATGCAGGCTGCATTCTTCAAGATCGCCAATGTCCTTCCTGAGACAGAGGCTATCGAGCTGATCAAGAAGTACATCAAGAAGACATTCCTCAAGAAGGGCGAGGAGGTCGTAAACAAGAACTGGGCAGCAGTAGATGGCGCTTCAGCAGCACTTGTTGAGGTAAAGGTTCCTGCAGAGATCACAAAGAGCTATGAGCCGAAGAGACTCATCCCGGATGATGCTGACGATTTCACAAAGAACGTCATTGAGCGCATCATGCATCTCGAAGGAAATGACATTCCTGTTTCCCAGATGTCTTTCGACGGCAAGCTTCCTACAGGAACAGCAAAGCTCGAGAAGAGAGGCGTAGCAGCTTATGTACCTCACTGGGACAGCTCGAAGTGTATCCAGTGCAACCAGTGTGTACAGTCTTGTCCGCACGCAGCTATCCGCGCTAAGCAGATCACTCCTGAGGATATGGAGAAGGCTCCGGCAACATTCAAGGCTATCAAGTCGAACACAAAGAACGACAGAGGTCTTCTCTTCAAGATCCAGGTCTACACAGAGGACTGCCAGGGATGTGGCGTCTGTGTTGAGGCATGTCCTGCAAAGGAAAAGGCTCTTGAACTCAAGCCGATCGCAGAGGAAAGAGCAAACGGAGAGATTGAGAACTGCACATTCTTCGAGGGTCTCACATATGACAATCTCGATGGTCTGAACATGGGAACTGTCAAGGGTCTCCAGTTCAAGCAGCCGCTCTTCGAGTTCTCCGGTGCATGTGCTGGATGTGGAGAGACTCCGTATGTGAAGATGCTCTCACAGATCTGTGGAGAGAGGGCAGTCATTGCTAATGCAACAGGTTGTTCCTCCATCTACTCCGGTACATTCCCGACCATTCCTTATACAAAGAGGGCTGATGGACGCGGACCGGCATGGGGCAACTCACTCTTCGAGGACAACGCAGAGTACGGACTCGGTATGCGCCTTGCTGTTGATTCCAACAGGAACCTCCTGAGGATGAAGTGCGACGAGCTTATCGCAAAGGGATGCTCAGCAGAGCTGAAGGCTGCGATCGAGAAGTGCTACTCACTCTGGGAGGATACAACAGAGGCTTCCATCACGGCACAGAAGGAAGTGCAGGCTGTTCTTGCTAAGGAGAAGGCTGCAGATGCAGAGGCACAGATCCTCCTCGACAAGATTGTTGAGCTTCAGGATTACTTCTCAGAGAAGGATGTCATCATCATCGGTGGTGATGGATGGGCTTATGATATCGGATTCGGCGGTGTTGACCATGTTGTTGCTTCCGGCAAGAACGTCACCATCCTCGTGCTCGATACAGAGGTTTACTCCAACACTGGTGGACAGGCTTCCAAGTCGACACCGATGGCAGCTGTTGCCAAGTTCGCTAACGCTGGAAAGAAGGTCGGCAAGAAGAACATGGGCTTCATGATGATGAGCTATGGCCATGCATATGTTGCTTCCATCGCACTTGGATACAACAGGCTCCAGGCTCAGAAGGCTCTGCAGGAAGCAGTCTCTTATCAGGGACCATCAATCGTCTTCTGCTATGCTCCGTGTATCAACCACGGTATCAACATGAGATATTCTCAGGTTGAGGCTAAGAAGGCTGTTGAGGCTGGCTACTGGCCGCTCTATCGCTTCGATCCACGCCTTGAGGCTGGAAAGAGGTTCGTATGGGAGACGAAGCCGGCAACAGCAGACTACCAGGAGTTCATCAAGGGTGAGACAAGATATGCTTCGCTCTACAAGACGAACCCAGAGCATGCAGATGAGCTTTTCGCAGCTGCTGCTGAGGATGCAAAGGAAAGACTTGCATTCTACCAGAGATGCGGCGAGGTTCTCGGCGAGACAATCTAAGGTACAACCTTATACAAACAGGAAAGGCAGTCTTCGGATTGCCTTTCTTTTTTTTCATCGGAATTAACTTAAATCAGCTATAATACATGCATGCGCATAATGCCTTTGGGGAAAAGGAGGCATAATGACAGTCATCATCACTCTTGATGATAAGAATGGCTATACCTTTTCCGGTAAGCGGCTGTCGCAGGATCGCAATATCGCAGCAGATATTGTTTCATCTTTTGACCAAGTCTATATGTCTGCATATTCAGCAGAGCAGTTTGAAGACAAAAGCGGGATTGTAACACCGATTCCGGATGTTATCCCTCAGGATGCTGTTGTCTTTCTTGAAACGGATGATATACCGGATTCCGCTGATTGCCTGGTTGTATACAGATGGAACAGGCTTTATCCATCGGACAGGAAGTACAATCCAGCAAGATATTCCTGGCACAGGAAAAGTTCCGAGGATTTCCCAGGATATTCTCACGAGAGGATTACAAAGGAGATTTACAAGAAATGAGAAAATATGCTTTGATCCTGCTTTCGCTGATTGTTTTTTCGTTCCCTTCATGCGATTTGTCAAATCTGTTTTCAGGGCATGATACGCCGGGAGATGTGTCAACAGCAGAAGGTGAATTGTCTGAGATACGGAACAACGATATCCCGTATTTTGATGAAGATGATTATGCCTATGCGGAAGAAAAGGGGTATTTCATAGAATGTTCCCCTTTGGATGAGCTAGGACGTGTTGGAGTCTGCTGGGGATTGTTTGATTACGATCATATGCCGGATTACGGCAGGGAGACGCTGGACTCGGAGCCTACCGGATGGCATCAGAATCGTTATGATTCGTCCATTGTTCCTGGCGGATGGCTTTACGCGCGGGCCCATCTTCTGAATTTCCAGATGTCTGGTCTTCAGGATGATCCCCAGAATCTCATGACCGGTACCAGGGATTTCAACAATGAGGGGATGCTTCCTTTTGAGAATATGGCGGCTGACCACCTGAGGGAAAAACGTGATCATCAGATACTGTACAGGGTCTCTCCGGATTTTGGCGGGGATAATCTGCTTGCCTATGGCGTTCTGATAGAATCAGATTGCCTGGATTGTGATGATATGGCTGATTTCTGCGTTTACATAAGGAATCAGCAGCCGGGAATCACAATTGATTATGCAACAGGGGAGAACTGGCTCAGTTCAGAACTTCCGCCTGATGATGACGTGACAATCGAGGAGGCGACATACATCCTCAATACAAGCTCGGATAGGTTCCATCTTCTGAATTGCAGCAGAGCCCCTGAACCTGATTCCCCGAATTATAAGCTCACCGATAAGACACGTGCAGAGCTGATAGCTGAAGGATATGATCCTTGCGGAATCTGCAATCCTTGAAAAAAACAAAGGCTTCCTGATGGATGATGCAATCTGCAAGGAGTATCATCCATCATTCTGGATTTCTTGTCCTGAGAAAGATGGCCTGTCATACACAAAAGAGAGAGGATGTTTGTGATTGCGGAGTAATCTGTATTTTCTATGATTATCTGAGCAGTTTTCCTTTAATAGTCACTTCATTGCCATTATATTATGGGTATGAGTCGTGTCCGTGCTGATATAGATACATTTTATGGTGATTTCCCCGCAGAGTTCGATTTTGAGATTTCCAATGAAGGTGATATTACAGGCACCTATGCCTTCATCGGGTATCATGGGGACTTCAAGGGCAGCATGACAGGCGAAGACACCTTCACTGTGAGCGGTGAAATCGATTCTTACATAGGGAAGATTGATTTCTCTATTACAGGAAAATATGACGGGAAGATTGTCACAGGAGAAGGTGTTACGGAGAAAAAAGGACGATTCTCTGTCAGGGGGATTCCTGTTGGAGAACTTTGAGATATTCGTTAGATCTCCATTTGGAAAATACAGGGGCACGCTATCGGTAAGGCGGAAGGATGGCAGAGCGGATGGCGTTATCAGCTTCCTGCATTTCTCTTCAGATTTCACCGGAACAGTCTCTGGCGAGGATTTCTCTTTTTCCGGATGTCTCGAGACACCTGTCGGGAAGATTGCCTACGAAGCCCGCGCAACCATTGCTGACGGGCATGTGAGCGGCTCCGCGAAGACAAGGCTCGGGACGATGTCCTTCTCATCGAAAGAGGGAAAATAGCGAAAAAAAATATTGTTTCTCAAAAAAATCCTATATGTACGGCATTCAAAAGCGGGTCGAGAATCTTAATCAGAGGTAAATCTACACGCAGGTATTGCCTGCTTTAGGAGGTTTAGATGAAAAAGTTAGCAGTAGCCATTCTTCTGGTGGCAGTAGTCTGCACATCCCTTTTTGCACAGGGTGGAGCTGAGGCAACAGTAGTTACGAACGCACAGAAGCCAGTTGTTTTCTTCAATAGACAGCCTTCTGATCCTGTTACAGGTGAAATCGATATGGAAGTCATGAACTGGAATGACAAGACCTACTATGTCGGATTCGACGCAGCAGGCGGCGGCGCAGTTCAGGGACAGCTTGTTGTTGATTTCCTTGCTACTGCGGATCCGGCAGTCGTTGACCGCAATGGTGATGGCGTTATCGGATACGTGCTCTGCATCGGCGATGTCGGCCACAACGACTCCAAGGCAAGAACACAGGGTGTAAGAGAAGCTCTTGGAACATGGGCTGGTTCTACGGATCCTGGCGTTGCACAGGAAGGTTCTGCAAATGTCGGCGGAACAACAATGAAGGTTGTTGAGCTTGATTCCCGCGCTATGACAGGAACTGATGGTACAACATGGAACGCTAACGCTGCGACAGACGCTATGGGCGGCTGGGCAACAAGACTTGGCGATCAGATTGATCTTGTCATCTCAAACAATGATGGTATGGCTATGGGTTGTCTGCAGGCTTCCAACTATCCAGCAGGCGTTCCTATCTTCGGATATGATGCAAACGCAGATGCCATCGAGGCTATCGGAGCCGGAACTCTTACTGGTACGGTATCCCAGAATGTTGATGCTCAGGCAACAGCAACTCTCCAGGTTATCAGGAACCTTCTTGATGGACTTACAGGAGACGCAGTCGTAACATCCGGCATCACAGAGCCAGATCAGTATGGAAACAAGATCTCCGCTTCTGTTGATTATGTTCCTGAGACAAAGGCGCTTCTTGCTCAGAACACTGGTGTAAATTCTTCCAACTGGACAGAGTACCAGGCTGGTGCAAGGGATGCAGGAATCAAGCAGTCCGATGCCGAGACAAAGAGAGTTCTCCTTACGATTTACAACTCAGGAGATAACTTCCTTTCATCTTCTTATATTCCTGCTCTGCAGTATTATGCTCCTCTTCTCAACATCGATCTCACGATTGTCCAGGGAGACGGACAGAATGAGTCGTCCTGCCTTGATAGGTTCATGAACCTCAACAGCTATGATGCTTATGCTATCAACATGGTCAGAACGAACTCCGGAAGAGATTACCTGGATAGACTTCAGTACTGATCCTCTGATCTCACGGGATATGATGGCGGATGCTTGTCGTCCGCCATCATGGTATTTGATGCACAGTTTGGAAGGATAAAATGAGTGGGAAAACTGTACTTGAGATAAAGAATCTATCCAAATCCTTCGCCAAGAACAGAGTCCTTGATGGCATTAATCTCACAGTGGAAGAGGGTACGGTCTGCGGCCTTATGGGAGAGAACGGCGCAGGCAAATCCACTATGATGAAATGCCTTTTCGGCATTTATGCAAAGGATGAAGGACAGATTTCCCTTTTCGGGCATCCGATAGATTTCAAGAATCCAAAGGATGCGTTGGAGAATGGTGTGGCGATGGTGCACCAGGAGCTTCAGCAGTGCCTGGATCGCACGGTTATGGATAACCTCTTCCTCGGGCGCTATCCGACAAAGGGCGGCATAGTTGATGAGGCAAGGATGCTGCGCGAGAGCAATAATCTCTTCGCAAAGCTGAAGATGAACGTCAACCCTAAGACTGTTATGAGGACGATGTCCGTCTCACAGCGTCAGATGGTTGAGATTGCGAAAGCTGTCAGTTACGATGCAAAGCTCATCGTACTGGATGAGCCTACTAGTTCCCTCACAGAGCGTGAGGTGAAGAAGCTTTTCTCCATAGTCGATGATCTGAGGAAACAAGGTGTTTCCTTTGTATATATATCGCATAAGATGGATGAGATCTTCGAGATATGTGACGATGTCGCGGTTCTCCGCGATGGCAAGATGATCTTCAAGAAGCATGTCTCGGATACGGATATGAATGAACTGATAGCCGCTATGGTCGGCCGTTCTCTTGATAAGAGATACCCCGATGTGGATAACACACCAGGTGAGGAATACCTTGTTGTACAAGACCTGAAGACAAAATATAATCCTGTTCTCCATGACATTTCCTTCTCTGTGCGGCGCGGCGAGATATTCGGTCTGTATGGTCTCGTCGGAGCGGGAAGAAGCGAATTGCTCGAGACACTATTCGGCATACGTACGATTGCCAGCGGTGAGATAGCAGTCAATGGCAAGAAGCTGAGATTCAAGTCCTCGAAGGATGCGATGGAGCATTCATTCGCCCTTGTGACCGAAGAGCGCAAACTCAACGGCATGTTCGGAAAGGATACGATAAAGTTCAATACCACTATTACGAATCTCGAAGCCTACAAGACAATGCATCTCCTTGATAACAAGAAGATGTATGAGGCAACGAACAGGGAAATATCGGTCATGAACACCAAATGCGTCTCTCCTGATGAACTTATCACCGCTCTTTCGGGAGGTAACCAGCAGAAGGTAATCATAGGCAAATGGATGGAGAGAGCTCCTGACGTATTCCTGATGGATGAGCCTACGAGAGGAATTGATGTGGGCGCGAAGTATGAGATATATCAGCTTATCATCAGGATGGCAAAGGAGGGGAAGACCATCATTGTAGTCTCCTCCGAGATGCCTGAGATCCTTGGTATAACGAACAGAATCGCTGTTATGAGCAATCATCAGCTTGCAGGGATTGTGAATACCAGGGAAACGAATCAGGAAGAGCTTTTAAGGCTCTCCGCTAAGTATCTGTAAGGGGAGGAATTATGGCTGACAATCAGGAGAAGGGTATCATCACTCTTGAGGAGAATAGAAAAGTCCAGGAATACTCTGAGAAACTGCGTGCTCTCAGAGCGGATGGCATAACGAAGATAAATGACTGCAGAATCGAGATTGCTTCACTTAAGAAGAACAAGCTTCTCGATGATGCGGAACGTACAAAACGTATTCAGAAGCTGAACGCTGAGATAGAAAGCGCAAAGAAAATCGAGGCCAGGAACAAGGCTGAGATAGCAGCGCTTTCAAAGGAAGCGGTGAAGTATGTCAATTCTGTCTCGAAAGAGATAGAAGCAGCTGTGAACGCAAAGCAGAACAAGCGCATGGAAGGAGCCAAGGCCTTCTATGAGAAGGAAGTTGCTGAGATCAAGGCTGCTGCGGAGAAGAGGGAGAATGAGGTCCGTTCCAGATTGTCTGGAGGGGATCCTCAGATGCTCAAGAGCGAGATAGAGATCTGTCGCTATGAGCTGAAGAGCGCTCTCTATGATTCAAAGTCCCGGTTCAAGGATCAGATGGACAGGGCAAAAGCCGCCAAGCATCAGGCTTTTGTCGATCATATACAGAAGAACAGAGAGCTGAGGAACGGCAAGTCCGCATTCGGCGAGGACATGCAGATGAAGTGGAAGAATTTCATCAGGAATTTCACTCCATCCTCATTCTTCCTTGCGAATGGACTTTATATTGCGATCATCATCTTCTTTATAGTCTGTATAATTGCGGCCCCTCTCATGGGATCGGGCAACCTGCTTTCGTTGCCGAACATCCTCACGATTCTTGAGCAGGCTTCGACAAGAATGTTCTATGCGCTTGGTGTTGCTGGCCTGATCCTTCTTGCCGGAACCGACCTTTCAATAGGACGAATGGTAGCTCTTGGATCTGTTACAACCGGCCTTATACTGCATCCGGGAATGAATATCGTTGCGCTTTTCGGCATGCCCACCTGGGATTTCTCCTCGCTTCCGATGGGTGCCAGGGTTCTGATGGCTTTGTGCCTTGCGATAGTGCTTTGTGTGTTCTTCAGTGCAGTGGCAGGTTTCTTCACCGCGCGTTTCAAGATGCATCCATTCATCTCCACCATGGCTAATCAGCTTATCATCTACGGCATGCTGTTCTATGGAACGTCGGGGACCCCGGTTGGCTCTATCGACAGCGGTATCAGAAGCCTCATAGGCGGCAGGTGGACGCTTGGTGTGCTCAATGGACAGCTGATCACATTCCCGAAACTCATCATTCCAGCCGTCATCGCAATCATCGTGGCCTGGCTGATCTGGAACAAGACAACCTTCGGCAAGAACATGTATGCTGTCGGTGGCAATGCAGAGGCTGCAGCCGTTTCGGGTATCTCAGTATTCTGGGTGACTGTAGGCGTGTTCATCATGGCTGGTGTCTTCTATGGATGCGGTTCATTCCTTGAGGCATTCAGGGCAAACGCTTCAGCAGGTACAGGACAGGGTTATGAGATGGATGCTATCGCGGCCTGTGTTGTAGGTGGAATCTCCTTCAATGGTGGTATCGGAAAGATCGGAGGCGCTGCGATAGGTGTCGTCATCTTCACATCACTCACGTACTGTCTTACCTTCCTTGGAATTGATACGAACCTGCAGTTTGTCTTCAAGGGATTCATCATCCTTGCAGCAGTCTCCCTTGACAGTATCAAATATCTCAAGAAGAAATGATATTGATCTTATAATGAAAAAGCTGGGCTCAGGCTCAGCTTTTTCGCGTAGAGGGCATCGTTTTGAGACTTCTTCTGATTATTCTTTCAATTGTTTCTGCTTTCTCCTTCCAATCATGCGAGCATGAAGAGGGGCCACGGATAGGCGTGGCGGTCTATGATTTCCAAGACTCATATATTTCTGAGATCAGGAATGCGATTACAAATTGCAGTGAAGGAGACGTGCCTGTTACTGTAGTGGATGCGGCTTTGAAACAGCAGACACAGAATGAGCAGATCGAGCAATTCATAAGAGAAGGTTACGATGCCATAATAGTCAACTCCGTTGACCGCACAGCATCCGGAGTCATAATCGAGAAATGCCGTCAGAATAATGTTCCTCTTGTTTTCTTCAATCGTGAACCCGTGAAAGATGATATGGCTAAATGGGATAAAGTCTATTATGTGGGTTCCAAGGCAGAGGATTCCGGGCGGATGGCTGGAGAGCTGCTGGCTGAATTCTGGCGCAATCATCCGGAAGCTGACAGGAATGGTGATGGAATCATGCAGTTTGTGGTCATCAAAGGGGAGACGGGGCATCAGGATACTGAGCTGAGGACTGAATATTTCATTGAGACCCTTCTTGGCGAGGGAATTTCCCTGGAGAAGCTTCATGAAGATACAGCTCTCTGGTCCAGAGAACGGGGGTATGAAGTGATGTCATCGTTCCTTTCCCGTTCCGGGGATGCCATTGAGGCTGTTTTCGCCAACAATGATGATATGGCTCTTGGCGCTATCGAGGCGCTGCAGGAAGCAGGATATTTCACAGGAGGAAAATATATGCCGGTCGTAGGCATTGACGGGACTCCTGCCGGGCAGGCAGCGCTCGCTAATGGAAGACTTCTCGGTACTGTTTTCCAGGATGCTGAGAACCAGGGAAAAGCCGCCTACCGTATAGCGAGAGATCTTGCGGAAGGAAGGGAGCCTTCATCGGAGAGCATCGGCTATGCTCTGGTGGATGGACACTATGTATGGATTCCTTATTATCCCATGCCAGGAGAGGGGATATCAGGAGACATGCTGGATGAATGATGAGCCGGCAGCATTTGCTTCCGGCTCAGAAAGGAGGATTCCATAAAGGGGAAGAATGAGCACATTCAGCTGTGCTCATTACTATATACGCGCTTATGAGCGTATCCGGATAATAAATCATGTGAAATTGCTGTTGTGACGTATTACCACAGGGGATATTTCCGGCAGATGAGGTATTGTTATGGTCACAGTCGTGCCTTCATCAGGTTCGGATTCTATCGACAGCCCGTATTCCTCTCCATATGAGAGCCTGATTCGTTCATCTATATTTATAAGGCCGATTCCATTACCGTCGGATATATGGTCATGTTCCTTGCTTTTATCCAGCAGGGAGGCAAGCACCTCCGGGGACATTCCTACACCATTATCCCGTACCATTATCCTGATTTTCCCGTCGGTTTCCTCCGCCTTTATCTCAATATTTCCTTCCTCCTGCAGATACTTGATGCCATGGTATATTGAGTTCTCGACTATAGGCTGTATTATGAGCTTGATTGTAGGGGCGTTTTCCAGTTCGGCAGGGAGAGATATGGAGAAACGGAATTTGTCCTTGTAGCGCATCGCCTGGATATCGAGGTAGCTTTCAACATGTGACAGCTCCTCTTTGAGCGTGATTGTATCATGGCCTTTCGCAATTGATATCCTGAAAAGGCTGGCGAGGGATGTCACCATCTTCACAACTCCCTGATTATTCCCTGTCTCAGCCATCCAGACGACGCTGTCGAGCGTGTTGTACAGGAAGTGCGGATTGATCTTGGCCTGCAGTGCATCAAGCTCCCTCTGCCTTTTCACCGCTTCTGTCAGCCTCACTTCTTCCATGAGATCCTCAATCCTGGTCACCATGACCTGGAATGAACGGGAGAGTGATTCGACTTCCTTTGATCCCCCATGTGTCTCCCTGACGGAGAAATTCCCGTCCTGGACTTCCCTTATATTCATCTCAAGCTCGCGTAGCGGCCTTGTGATATGCTTTGCCAGTGCCTTTGAGAGAAGTATCGCGGCAGCGACCGATATTATGATTGTGAGGATGAGAGCGACCCTGAATGGTTTCAGCGGCTCGAGAAGCTCGTCAACGAAAGCAATCCCTACGATTCGCCATCTGGTCTGTTCGACGGTCTGGATTATCGTAAGCCTTTCCCTGTTCTCAAAGGTGGATATGTAAGAGCCGAAGACATGTTCATCGACGCTCTGGAAATCTTCCTTCTCCGTGCCTTCCTCCAGCATCCGTTCTTTGGGATGATATACGATATCCCCATCATCATTGGAGATGATGTATATGTATCCGGTTCTTGAGGGATGAGCGCTATCAAGAAGCTCCGCAACTGAATTGAAATTGAGATCAATCAGCAGTACAGAAGGGGATGCGTGTCTCTCAAGATCCCCGTAACTGATGACAGTTGAATATGATATGACGAAATCTCCTGTGCCTATATCCGTACGATGCGGTCCTGTGAAGAAGAAGTCGCCTTCGCCATTCTTCGCTCTCTGGAACCATTTCTCGTTCACTATGGTCTCCGGCGGGACCGTAATTGATGGCTCTGTTGAGATTATCACGCTGCCATCGAGGCTGAATGCCGTGATGCTGACAAGATCATCACGTGCGTTGATAAGCGCTTCAAGCCTTTCCCTGATGTCATTCGCCGACAGGTTCGATGTTGTGCGCGATAGCTCTCTCACGTAATCGGAGACATCGACAATATTGCTTATGTATGAGCTGAGATTGTTATTGACCTGCGTGACGATTTCCGAGGTTGAGGCTCTTGCGTTGTCCTCAATAGACTGGGAAACGAAGGTTATGAGGAAAAGGCCGACAATGAGGATGAAGACCGAGATGAGCAGCGACATGGATACGGACATCATTGTCTTTATCGAAAAAGTCTTCACTTTCCTGCTCATCGATGCTTCATCCTGTACTGCGACGGCGACATGCCGATATTCTTCTTGAATATGAATGAAAAGTAGTTGGGTTCAGAGAATCCTGTTTTCTCAGCTATCTCATATGTCTTCGCATCTGAATTCTTGAGCATTTCCTTTGCCTTCTCAAGTCTCACTTTCGTCAGATACTGCACGAATGATGTGCCTGTTTCCTTTTTGAATGTCGTTGAGAAATATGCCGGGGAAACCGATATCTCATCCGTAACCTGCTCAAGCCCGAAAAGAGGATTCGCGTAATTCTCCTTGATTATCCTCTTAGCATTCTCCACAAACTGTATGTGCGAGTTCTCGCGGGCCCCTTGGGCGCTCTCATTTGCCTTGATGGCAAGTTTTGTCATCAGTGTCTCTGAGCGGGAGAGACTGTTTGCATGGGACAGGGCTGTGAAAAGGTCCTCATCTTCAAGCAATGTCACAATATTCCTTCCGTATGAGGAACATATTTCTGATATTATTGATAGTATATTGATAACGGTATTCTGCACATTCGGGGTTTCTGTGATTCCTCTGAAGAATGTGTGGACCGCAGAGGCTGTGTCCTCCTTTGTCCCGAACTTGATTGCAAGAACCAGTTCCGTCTTCTGGTCTCCCCCGATTTCCGCATGGTCGTTCTCGATAGTCTCGACATCTCCGATGCTGATGATATGCTGCTCAGGATAAAGCTGTGTATAGTTCAGGGCTTCCAGCGCGCTTCTGTATGATTCCGGCAGCCCTGTTATCTCGCTGACGATCTCACCGGCTCCCATGTTGAATGCTTTTGTGAAGTAGTGAATGAACCGCGACTGCAGCATCGTGAGAGAGCGGTTTACTTGCTTTGCGAAGAGAGAGGAGAACTCCGGCTGCATATCAGAGGAGAAGATCATCACTAACTGGTTCTCATATTGGAAAGGAATGATGTTCTTCTCTTCCTTCACCGCTTCTTCTATGATTTCTGTGACAGCAAGCGATGAGAGTGTTTCTGTCGGCAGATCGATTATGACGGCTGTGTACAAAGTTCCCGAAAGCGGGAGGCCGTATTCCCTGGCCTTTTCCTCGATTGCATGAGCTTCCTGCCTCCTTGTAGGGACGATGAGAGAGACAAGGAATTTCTCTCTGTAGACCTCGATGGCATCGCGGTAAAAGCTTTCCAGCTTCTTGCTGTCAGAGACCTTTGCCCTGTCCTCGTCAAGTCTTGCTCTCGCTCTTCGCAGGACTTCTCTCATGGATTCTATGCTTACAGGTTTCAGGACATATTCCGCGACATTCAGTCTCATTGCAGTCTGTGCGAATGTGAATTCATCGTAGCCGGACAGGATGATTACGTCGACAGATGCAGACCTGTTCCTGCGGACTTCCTCGATGAATCCTATGCCATCGAGATATGGCATCCTGATATCCGTGATGATGACATCAGGCATCGCTTCATCAATCACCTCGAGGGCTTCCATGCCATTTGAGGCCTCTGCAATGACTCTGAACCCATATTCAGCCCAAGGGGTGAGATCCCTTATCGAATTCCTCACCTCATCTTCATCATCGACCAGCAGTATCGTATACATCAGCGGTACATCCTGAGTATGCTCTCGAGAAGGGCCGTGAGCTTCTTCCTGAAATTCTCTGGTTCAATGACCCTAACAGATGTTCCGCTTTGTATGATGCGCAGCATGAGCTCAATGGAGTTCTCTGCTCTCATGGTGCAGATCCAGCCGCCGTCTGGGCATTTCTCAAGCACGGGCTTGTCATGGACGATGGATGAGAAGGAATTGAGGGCGCTCTTCTCCCTGATTCTCATCTTCAGTGGAATCATGTCAATGGCATCATATTTTTCATGTTCCGCATGGGAGAATGGTTTCAGGTTGTCCGGTATCGTATAGGTCTCATCCAGCATGCGGGCTTCTGTTATGGAGGCTATATCCAGCGTGATTATGTCCTTGGTATGCCTCAGCCTTCCTGTGACAGTGATTGGTTTTCTGCCTTCTCCCTCATCTTTATAGCCGATGAAATAAGGGGCTATCTCAATCTCTTCCTTGTCCTCTATCGATGTGGATATCCTCGCAATCCTTCCTGATACCCAGCAATCGATCAGAACCTCGAGGATCGCATTGTAGTGTCCTGTGATGTTCCTGTTGTTCTGTATTGTCTGGTCTATCCTCTCAGCAAGGCTGAGCGCGTTCTCGCTGATCTTGGGCGCATAGGAACGCATATTCATAGCCAGCTTCCTCAAGCCGGAGGCGAGATGCGGGTTGGCGAACTCTGCAGTGGAGGCAAGTACTTCTGCGCCCATGTTGAACGCAAGGCTTTCATATACCGAGAGCTCCATGGGAGATGAGTCATCATCATTCTCCCTGAGCTTGATGAGATTGTTCTCCTCGTATATGCCGATATGCTTGGAAAGACTGTCCACATATCTTGATATCGTCGAGCGATGCACGCCCATGCGCCTGGCTATCTCGGCTCTGCGTATTCCTTCGGGATGTGATCGCAGAAGAAGCTCAAGCTGTGCAATCCGTTCTCCTTTCATTCCTGTCCTCCCTGAAAAAAATACTACCATAAAAAGAGCGGCGTTGCGCATCTGTTGCATTTTTTCTTCACATGGTAATATCCGGGTATGGAAGAAGAGATTGAGAAGCTGGAGATAAAGGTAAGCTATCTGGAAAGCCAGTGTGATGAGCTTAATAACGTCATTATTGACCAGGAGAAGACAATAACCCTTCTCGAAAAGCGTATTGAATCCCTGGAGAAGAAGGTCGCAGACCTGATAGAAGTATCAGGAGAGGCGAGACCTAACAGGCGCCCGCCTCACTATTGATCAGCGCCTGACCCATTCCGTTTCCGCTTCGAATACAGCGGAAAGAGAGCCATCCTCTTCCTTCTTCACAATGCGGGTGAAGAAGACTGGAGAGTCTTCCTCAAGAGGATTATCGCTTTCGGAATATGTTTCCACCCTGATGTCATCACCATCGAAAGTCTGCTTCACCCAGTGGCAATCAATGGTTCTGAGCCTATGGGAATCCTGGAAAGAGAAGGGGAAGGCATCGGCAAGCCAGTTTATATAGCTCACATTGTTGATGTGCCCGTTCGTGTCGGTGTCATAATAATTCGTGCGCGGCGTGAAATCCGGGAGGCGGAAACCTCTGAAGTCATCTGCAATCCTCAGCTTTCCGATATCCGGATCGATGTACCTGACCTCTGGTTCCGGCAGCTTGAAGTATTTCAGAGCCTCGTTTGGCCTTATCGGGCGCTTGCGGTCGATGTCGATAATCACCCAGTGGCTGATGGTCGTGAAGATAGCAGAGCCGTCTTCCGCCATTCCTTTAACGAGACGCGGTGCGAACAGCTTGAATGGGTTCTCCGCCCATGTCTCTATATTTACATTCTCTCCCCAGTCCGGAAGCCGGTCTATGATCATCTTGGCTCTTACTATGACCCAGGTCTTGTTCTCTGCAGCCACAAGATCAGATATCCCGCAGTGCACCTTTGTTGAATGCTTTGCCGCGGCTTCCTGCAGCATCGAGAAGAAAAACGGTATCCTGGCTTTGAAGAATCTGTCAGTGTCCGTGCTTCTGACTTCCATTGCGTCATGGCCTATTCCGTTCTCATCAATCGTGAACATTTTCTTTTTCCTTCCTATAGAACAGCAGAATCGATCTGCCATATTTCCTTTCATCTGTCAGATGGAAGGAACCATCCTCACCAGGCCATAGTTTTCTCTCTTCGGCCGGTATGTGGATAATGAAGAGTCCATCATCCTTAACCGCAGCGCCTTTTTCTGCGGCATGCAGGATCTGGATTTTGTCCTGCATGGGGAAGGGAGGATCTGCATATACGATGGAATAGTGGTAAGCTCCTGAAGAGAGGAAACGGAGCGCATCAATCATGAAAAGCCTGTGGTTCTCCTCTACGAAGGAGAGATTCTTCTCGATTGTGGCTTTCTTTCCTCTGTCAGCTTCGACAAGATGCACAGGATCGGCGCCTCTTGAAGCTGCTTCGATCGCGACGCAACCCGACCCCGAGTAAAGATCCAGAAATGAGAGTCCTGAAAGGTCCCCAAGAATGGAGAAGAGGGACTCCCTCATCCTGTCCATGGCAGGCCTGATGATGCCCGGTGGGCACTGAACCTGCCGCCTTACGTATTTTCCTCCCGTTATCCTCATGCCTCGAGATTAGCCAAAGCGAGGCTGTTTTTCAAGCTTCGTCCGGCCATAGGCCAAGATCCGGAGCGACCTTCGTCATGCCATCAATTGCCAGCTGGATGATGTCTGCGGCCTCCATGCCAAGCATTTCACACCCCTGGGTTATAATCTCCCTGTTGACGCCGGCTGCAAATGATTTATCCTTCCACTTCTTCTTTATTGACTTGACTGAGATTCCTTTCATCTTTTCCGGACGCATGAGAGCCGTGGCTGTTATGAGTCCCGTAAGCTCATCAACGGTGAAAAGCATTTTCTCCATCATCTTCTCGGGCTTCACGTCCGTTACAAGTCCATATCCATGGCTGCATATTGCATGAACCATGTCTTCCGGCGCGTTGATTTCCGTAAGCAGCTCAGGGGCTTTCCTGCAGTGCTCTTCCGGAAATTTTTCCCAGTCTATATCGTGAAGGAAGCCTACAATGCCCCAGAATTCAGCATCTTCACCATAACGTTCTGCCGCTTCTCTCATCACCGCTTCCACAGAAAGCGCATGATGGTAGAGGCTTTCTGATTCGTTGTATTTCCTGAAGAGCTTCTCAGCTTCTTCTCTTGTCACTGCCATATTCTCCTCCTTCCAGGGATTATATTCATTTTGCCATGGTGTTCACAGATGCCGTGTTTCAATCATGCTCCTGTGACTTTGCAGCGCTGTCCTTAGCACGGCATTCTCTGCTTTAAGCAGCCCCCTGTCCTCTCTGATGATTCTGTCAGCCTCTGCTCTGGCTCTTTCCACGATATCAAGATCGCTTGTCAGATCCGCGAACCTGAGGTGCAGGAATCCAGACTGCTTGTCTCCCATCATTTCCCCTGGTCCTCTTATCTCAAGATCCTTTTCCGCGATCCTGAAACCGTCATTTGTCTCCTTCATGACCTTAAGCCTGGCTTTTGCCTCTTCCGTAAGACCCTTCCCGTAAACGAGGAAGCAGTAGGATGGGAGCGTGCTTCTTCCGACTCTTCCCCTTAGCTGGTGCAGCGCAGCGAGCCCGAAGCGTTCAGCATGCTCTATGACGATGCATGTGGCCTCAGGCACATCGATACCGACTTCAATCACGGATGTCGCGACAAGATAGCTGAGCTTCCTGTCCCTGAATGCATGGAGAATGGACATCTTCTCATCATCCGGGAGCCGTGAATGAATAAGCGCAGAGGGGACGCCGGGATATTTCTCTTTGAGCAGCTCATACATGGTCGTGACATCCCTCAGATCACCTTCTCCTTCATCGTCGATCCGGGGATAGACGAAATATGCCTGATGCGAGCGCTGGAATTCGACACCGACAGCCCTGTACATCTCTTCCCTGCGATCCTCGCTTACAAGATATGTTTTCACAGGGATTCGTCCGGCAGGCATTGAATGGAGGACGGATACGCTGTAGTCAGCGAAAAGCGTCAGGGCAAGGGATCGCGGTATCGGGGTTGCTGTCATTGAGAGGATGTCCGCATCCTGGCCTTTCCTCATCAGGGCTTCCCTCTGCTGCACGCCGAAGCGATGCTGCTCATCGATTATGGCATAGCCGAGATTGCGGAATGCCACATCTTCAGAAAAGAGGGCGTGCGTGCCTATGACAAGATCAGTTGTTCCATCCTTCAGGGATTTCAGCAGCAGCTTCCTGCTTTCCCCTTTCACGCTGCCAGTAATGAACGCAATACGTATTCCCAGCGGCGCAAGGAGCGCAGCCGCGCCATCCGCGTGCTGTCTTGCCAGGAGTTCTGTCGGTGCCATGAAAGCAACCTGCTGACCTTTGTCGATGGCATGGAGTGCGGTGAGCCATGCGACAAGTGTTTTTCCAGATCCGACATCCCCCTGCAGCAGCCGGTTCATGGGAATGGGACTGTCGAGATCCTCCCTTATCTCCTCAGAAGCTTTTATCTGATCTTCCGTCAGAGCGAAAGGCAAGCTCTCAAGCAGAGACCTCTCCCTCCTGGAAATCATGCTGTGCTTCTGTTCTGTTCCGGGCTTCTCCCGCAGTATTGAGAGTTCCATGAGGAAGAGCTCGGTGAAGGCGAGCGTATTCAGTGCCTTTGCAGCCTCTTCCATCGAGGAAGGGAAATGAAGCTGCCTGTATGCATCTTCATGGTGCAGCAGATTCTCCTGCTCATACATCGTGGCGGGAAGCTCGTCAGGGATGGGTGAAAGCGCGGAGAGAGCATATTCGGCTGCGCGCCTCAGCATTTTCTCCGTGAGGCTGCCTGTCAGAGGATAGACGGGGAGTATGCGTCCGATGCCGGCTTCTGACATTGTCTTTTTTATTTCGAATGAGGAAATCTGATATACACCATGGTTCCTCATGGCTTTGCCGTAGATGTACCAGTCGCTTCCTGTTCTCAGCTGTTCCTTCAGGAAATATCTGTTGAAGCAGAGCAGTTCTATTCTCGTGCCATCATCATCCACCGCTGTAACTTTCAGCGTTCTGCCGGCTTTGGAGCTGAATTCGGAGTGGGAAACAACAGTAATATGACAGGAGATGGTCGGATCGGCAGCATCCGCTTTTCTGATCCGTCTTTCTTCCCTCCTGTCATCGTAAGCCCTGGGACGGAGGAGAAGCATATCGCGGAGGGTGGTCAAACCAAGTGAATGGAGGTCTTCCGCGGCTTTCCTCCCGATACCTGGTGCTTCTGTTATCCTCCGTTCCTTTTCCATCTCAGAGCGGTATCCTCATGGCAAGGTCTGCGAGTATGATGAAAGCTCTCTTGAGCACGAAATAGAGCGCGATGTTTATCGCAAGGGAAATGAGCGCAACAGTGCTGTCCTTGGGTATCCTGTTCCCGAAGCTTCTCCTGACCATGTTTGATATAGGGTCTGAAAACTGCCCGTACATGCTATACATCATCGGATTCCGTGTGAAAGCGGCTATCGTTCTGAAGATAAGCATGATGATGGAGAAGAAAAGGAATATCGAAATGCCATATGCCCAGAACGCGTAGATGATGTTGGCAAGGATGATGCCGAGGGTGAGGAATCCGAAGTTCCCATACACAGACAGAAGGGATTGGACAACGGCAAGCACGCCCACTGCGAAGACCGGAGAGAAATCCAGCATCCCCATCTGCGCTTTTGATGAGCGGAAAAGGGAGAGGTATGGATCGACTATCCTTGCCATGTAGTAGGAGAACGAGCCCGGTCTCGGATACGGACGTACCCATGACACGATGATCCTTATCCAGATGAGGAATGAGTATATTTCCAATAGCCGTGCGAAGAACAGCGAAATTGACATTAGAGTATGATGCATCTCTGAGCCTCCAATAAGAAGTTAAGAAATCCAGACCTTTCTGACCAGTGGGAGATTCTCGAGTTCATCAAGAAGGGATCGCGAATAGTCCACATGGTACATTCCGCTTGTTCTCAGTTCTTCCCTCTGGTTGCCTTCTATCGTCAATGCGACAGGAATGAATCCTTCATGGTCCTGCAGGGCTTTCCCGATGTCCCTCAGCTCTTCTGGGCGGAAGGATCTGCTGTCCCTGAGCTGGATATGTACCATTGTCACAGCTTCCGGCTTCAGTTCCTTCGGTGAGCATACGGAGGAGAGAGTGAATGAGAGCCTGGTGTCTCCTTCCTTTTTGCGGAACGTCCCCCGGAATCCGTAAATCTGGTCCTCCTCGATCCTGTCACGCATTGTCTCATATATGGACGGGAAGGCGACGGCATCGACATCTCCTTCCTTCGTCTGGAGTGTGTAAATGCCCATTTTCTCCTTCTTGGCTTTTGTTATCACCTGTCTGACACCTGTCACCAGCGCGATAAGAGAAGTTTCCTGTTCCAGAGGTATTGTATCGTAATCGGCAAGGTTGACGCGCACAGAGGCCGCGATTTCCCGCTCGTAGGCATCAAGCGGATGTCCGGAGATATAGAAGCCGAGGTATTCCTTCTCCATCTGAAGCTTCTCCATCAGAGGCATTGGCTCAGCAGGCCTCATCGTGAATTCTCCGATTACAGGATCATCGGAACCAAAGAGAGAAAGCTGTCCATATGCTGTTGATTCCTTTGTCTCCTTGTCGAACTGCAATGCGTCTTCCAGATTGTCCAGAAGCGTGGCTGTGTCAGTGCCAAGCTCCTCGAAGGCACCGGCTTTGATCAGCGATTCGACAGTCTTGGAATTGATGCTCTCGCTCTGTCTGGAGAGAAAATCCATGAAATCCTTATACGGGCCATGCTCTTCCCTTTCCCTGATGATCTCGCCGACGATATTCTCCCCGACGTTCTTGATACCGGCTAGACCGTAGATGATATCGCCATCGACAACGTTGAAGTGCTTTTCGGATTTGTTGATTGATGGCGGAAGGATCCGCAGCCCATATTTCGGTGCGAGATTGAGATACTCCGTGAATTTCGCAGGATTGTTCATTTCATTGGTGAGGTTCGCTGCGAGGAATTCCGCCGGATAGTTTGCTTTCAGGAATGCTGTCTGGTAAGCCACGACAGAGTAGGCGACGGCGTGGGATTTGTTGAAGCCATAGCCTGCAAAAGGCTCGAGTATATGGAAAATCTCCTCTGCATGCTCTTCTGTGAATCCGTTCTTCACGGCACCAGCCTTGAATTTGACAAGCTCCTCAGCAAGCTTTTCCTTCTTTTTCTTGCCCATGATACGCCTGAGGTTGTCGGCTTGCCCGAGAGTGTATCCCGCGATTATCTGGGCGACTTTCATGACCTGTTCCTGGTAGACGATGACGCCGTATGTCTCCTTGAGCTCATCCTCAAGGCACGGATCCGGGTACTTTATAGGCACACGGCCGAACTTGGCGTCGATGAACTGGTCAATGAACTGCATCGGACCAGGGCGATAGAGCGCATTCAAAGCGACAAGTTCCTCTATCGTCTGCGGATGCTCTCGTCTCAGAATGTCAGCCATGCCATCTGATTCAAACTGGAATACGCACTTCGAATCGCCACGGCAGAGCATTTCGAAGGTTTTCTTATCGGTCTCGTCGATTTTATTGATATCAAAATCAGGATCTTTCTTGTGTATCAGCTCGACAGTGTGCTTGATAAGAGTCAGTGTCTTGAGACCCAGGAAGTCCATCTTCACGAGGCCGCAGTTCTCTATCTGCGTCATCGGATACTGCGTGGAGATCGACCCCGTCTTCGGATCCGCATAGAGCGGAACATACTGGTCGAGGTTCTCCCTTCCGATGACAACGCCGGCCGCATGCAGCGATGAGTGCCTGTTAAGGCCCTCGAGTCTCCTTGCGGTATCGAAAAGCTCTGCATAAAGCGGACCGCTTTTCTCTATTTCCTTCAGTCTCGGCTCCAGCTCGAAGGCTTTGTCCAGTGTCATCTTTAGCTCATCCGAGATGAGAGCACATATCTTGTTTGACTCCTCGTAAGGGATATCAAGGACACGGCATACATCCTTCACTACCTGTTTAGGCTTGAGTGTTCCGAATGTTATGATCTGTCCGACCCTGTCCTTGCCATAATGCTCCGTGACGTAGTCGATGACCTGGCTTCGTCCTTCGAAGCAGAAGTCAACGTCGAAATCCGGCAGCGATACGCGTTCAGGATTGAGGAAGCGTTCGAAGATGAGGTTGTATTTTATCGGGTCGACATCGGTTATGGTCGTTGCATATGCGACAAGGGACCCTGCACCGCTGCCGCGTCCCGGGCCTACCGGGATCCCATGGGTCTTTGCCCAGTGGATGTAGTCGCGCACGATAAGGAAGTACGCAGGGAAGTCCATCTGTATGATGATCCCGAGCTCGTAATCAAGTCTTTTCTGCAGATCTTCCGTCACAACAGGGTAGCGTTTCTTCAGCCCTTCGTTCGCGAGGTACGTAAGATATTCCGCATCGGAGCTGAACTCGGGCGGAATCGTGCATTTCGGCAGGATAGGGCCAGGAAAATTTATCTCAAGATGACATCGCTCTGCGATTTTCCCCGTGTTCTCGACTGCTTCCGGACACCAGGAGAACAGCTCTGCCATCTCATCAGGTGTGCGGAAATAGAATTCTCCTTCCTTGTATCTCAGTCTGTTCTTGTCGCTTTTCTTTGCCGCCGTACCGATGCAAAGGAGAGTGTCATGTGCATTCCAGTCGTCTTTCTCTATGTAATGTATGTCATTTGTGCAGACGGGAGGGATATCGAGTTCACGTGAAAGCCGGAGTATGAGCGGCAGGACCTTCTTGTCCTCCGGCAGTCCATGGTCCTGCATCTCAAGATAGTACCTGTCTCCAAACACGCTTTTGTACCATAGCGCGGTCTCTTTCGCTTTCTCATAGTTGTCATGAAGCAGGTTCTGGGCAATCTCTCCCGCAAGGCAGGCAGAGAGGCAGATAATATCCTCGCTATGTGCCTTGAGGACTTCATGGTCTATCCTTGGCTTGTAGTAGAAACCCTCTTTATATGATATGGAGTTGAGCTCCATCAGGTTGTGATACCCTTTGTCGCTCATGGCAAGGCATATGAGATGGTAATATCTGTTGCCTTCGGAAGAGGGTGATCTGTCGCGTCTGTTTGCAGCGATATAGAACTCGCAGCCGACAATCGGATTGATGCCTTCCTTGCGGCATGCCTCATAGAAAGTAACAGCGCCGAACATGTTCCCATGGTCTGTTATCGCGAGGGATGTCATGCCCGTAGCTTTCGCCTTTGCCATGTATTTCGGTATCGATGCTGCTCCATCAAGAAGCGAGTAGTCTGTATGGTTGTGAAGATGTACGAAGCTCATTGCATCGGATTATAAGCGATGGCGCGCTTTTTGTCCTCTCATCTTTCCTCTGCCGGCAGTGTCAGCGTCTTCTCGTTGATCTCGTCGATGATTTCACGGAGAATGCCGCTTGTTCTTGTCCTCTGCAGCCCTGATATATCCTGGAATGATGATTCAACGAAAGTGAATATCATGGATTCCAGAGTGCTTACCTCGCTGTCATCGAGCGGGAAGCGAAGGGAGGAGAAGATACTGTCGATATCCCTCGAGTAACAGACTCCATGCGTCGGATATGTGAAGGCGATCTTCGGGTTTATGAGGAGATCCTGGTCGAGGGTTGCCGTGAATGCCGCTGCAACTGAATCTTCCGGGTCAAGCATGAAAGAGCCGACTTCCCTGAAGTACTGGCAGTTCTTCTCGGAGAAAGCAATCCTGACTCTTGAGATCATTCCCTGCGGAGGCAGTGTGATCTTTCCGCTCTTGTCGAGAAGACGGGTTATCTGCATCCAGCGGGAATGGAGCCTTTTCTTCTTGATGAATCTGACTTCAGCTGTCGCATCCAGCGCAATAAGCGTTCCTGGAAATGATGTGGTGAAGCCTTTTGTGGATATCGTGCCACCAATAGTAGCCCTGCGGGTTATCAGGCGGCTGCCGATTGTCTGGATATTCTCAATGAGAGCTCTGGGCAATACGGTCTTCCCGGTGCTCATGATCTCGTCCAATGTGACCATCGCGCCGAATTCCGCAAAGCGGTCATTCCTCTGGAATCTGTGGAGTTCCTCTATATCCCCGAGATATATGATTTCCGCATTCATCGTCTTTGAAGGGTACGAGTCGGGGCGGGACATTATGAAGGTACCCCCTGCCCACAGTGACGATTTCGGATAGTGGAGGATGACCGAGGCATACTCGCTGAGGTTCGCTGGTGTGTGTATATTAGGCGAACTGAGACCGTCGTACATTTCTCTTCCTCCTTATCTCGATGCCCCGGCGAACGATTCTGACGGCATCATCAGGATCCATGCAAGGGCATTTCACAATCGAGAATTCCTTCAGTATCTCCTCTGGATCGGAGATTCCTTCCTCGATGAGGGACTCGAATATGAGCGAGCGCGACGCATAGCATTCAGAGCAGGGATAGCTTCCGACACTCTCATATGCTTTCTCGATATCCTTCATGTTCCTGGTTTTCCTGAAAGTCTCGAATGTTGTGATATTCTTTCCCCTGATCTCGAATGCCGGAACCATGCATGAGAGCATGGCCTTTCCATCAACAAGCACTGTGCAGAGTCCGCACATTGCACCGTTGCAGTGATTGACTGAATCATTGTCCCCCGTATTCTCCCTTAGAATCAGGGAGAGAGGTTTATCGGAATTGAGGGAGAGTGTGAGAGTCTTTCCGTCTATCGTGCAGTCTATCTTCATATCCGGTCCTCACAGAACACGCTGTTTATCTCCTCCGCACTGATTGGCAGGGAGGAGGCTTTGTTCCCGGCAGCCTGATGCATGGCGTTCGAAAGCGCACCGAGCGTCAGACCCCTGGCAAGCTGCTGCACGGAGGAGATTGTGTCATCCGTGCCATCTTCGGAGATGTCTATGCGTATACGGAACGAAAGCGGTATATCCATCCCGTTTTCCCTCAGTGTCATCATTATCGTACGCCGCAGTGAGTTCTCCAGCGATATCCTGTCCATGATGGCGGGGAATGTGAACGAGGCCCAGAGACCGGAGACAGACGGCTGCATGGAGAGCTTGTCTATCATCACTTCGCATACGACAGCACCGTATCCTGAGTTCTCAAACTCACATGGATAGTAGGTGTTTTCCGCATCAAACTTGATTGAGACGGGCAGCTTCTCCGTTTCCTTCAGCACGTTGAGGCGTTTCGCAGCGCTCTCAAGCTGAAGCGTGAAAGAGGCGACGACACGGGAGAGGACATCAGGTCCGCTGTCCAGCGTGTCGGGCCCCGGCTCGAGGAACATGATACCTTCCGGTCTCCCGGGGATGATCTTTTCCGAAATCCTGTTCTTCCAGAGCTTCATCGTACCTGAGTGCGTTACGGCTGATGTGTTTATCGTCACGTTCTGCTTCTGTGTGAATGTCATCATCGCCGAGAAGCCTGTCTCCTTTGATAGCGTGGTGGAGAAGCCTGCAATCCCGGCTCCGGCAGCGATGCCTATTCCCTTCAGATAGCCAAGCAGTCCGAATTCCTCTCTCTGGAACGTGTTTGCTGACCATTTGCGGTCAAATGATGAGGCGCGGACGACACTCTCTGTGCTTTTCTTCTGTCCCTCGAGATCGAATCCCGGTATATAATCCGTGAATTTCCTTTTCTCCTTCTCTATTGCCGCCCTGTAGATATTAGGTGTCTGACCGGCAAGCTCAGCAAGCCTCGAGATATGATATTCAGTAGACGCCAGAGCTTCGCTGTATCCAAGGGATCCGCAGAAGGAGGCAGGAGGAGTCGGCGATGAGGTGATTCTCACTGTTCCCCTGAATCCTTTCAGCGGATAGGGGGGGATGAGTCCTGTCATGGCCTGTCTCTGGTATTCTTCCGGCGCGAAAGCGAATGCTCCCTGGTCGACAACCATCTCCGCGCTTTCATAAAGCGGCTTGAACTCCTCGTCAATGAGAACCCGCCGCCTTACATTCGCCGCGGGTCTTGAGAAGAAACCCTCATCCCTTATTTCACAAGGCAGCCCTGTCTTGATGGCGGCGGTAGCTGCGATGGCTGCGAGAACCGCGGGTTCCATCAGGTACTCATCATGCTTTGCCGTGTATGGGAGCAGATGCACGATGATGTTTCTCTTTGGATAGCCTGTGGCGCGTTCTATTGTATTCCTGATGAGCTCAACCCACTGCGATGGAGCCTCGACGTGCATGTTCGATCCTTCCATCCAGGCTGTGACTGTATAAAGCTTCCTGTTTCTTCTGGCGATGCGGGTGAGGGAGAAAGAGGTCTCGGCTTCCCTGTACCTGCCATCTGTGTTCTCGTCCATCTCCCCCCAGCTGTACTCGAGGCTGTCAGGAAGAGACGGGGAGGCCTCGTTTTCCCCGATGGGTTCTGTAGCAAGGGAAGTTTCCCTCAGCATGAGCGTGGCTGACTCATAGTCCGGCGCGAAGAGTGCAAGTACGATCTGATCCGGAAATGATATGGTCTCCTTCGCTATAAGCGGCATTGAGCGTCCAAGGAATTCGATTGAGTTGCTTCCGGGGAAATCGTTCCCTGTAAGCGCAAGATACCTCGAATCCAGCTGTGGCAGCTTCAGCTCCGAGATGCGCGCATTGCCTTCCTCTGCATGCAGCAGGATGCCGCAGCGCATATTGTAGCGTGAGAAATTCTTACGATCAGCCATAGCTAAAAGGATACCATCTCTCAGAGTGCAGTGCAACGAGAGCGGAGTCCCATAGGGCAGTAAAGCCTTTTTGTGCTATCATCCGGGTATGAGCATCAAGGAAGAGATAGACAGGCTGACCGAAGAGCTGAAGGTATATCAGGATAAATACTACAAAGAAGGCGTATCGCTTGTCTCAGATAATGAATACGACAGGCTTACAGACAGGCTGATTGCACTGGAAAAAGAACATCCGGAATTCCAGCACCCGGATTCACCGACGAAGCGTGTCGGTTCGGACCTTACCAATGAGTTTCCTGAGGTGAGACACACGATACCAGTGCTTTCGCTGGACAAGGCATATACCGATGAAGCAGTTCTCGATTTCTTCTCAAAATCCATACAGAAGGAAGGCGGGGCCCTTTCATTTGCCGCGGAGGAGAAAATCGATGGCATCTCAATGGTTCTGTATTATGAGAAAGGGATGCTGACCCGTGCCGTTACCCGTGGCAACGGGGAAATCGGAAATGATGTGACCCCGAATATAATGACCATGCGTTCGGTGCCGCTTTCTCTCCCTGAAGCCCTGGATATCGCAGTGAGGGGGGAGGTTTATCTTGAGAAGGCTGATTTCATCCGTCTCAACGCCGCGGAGCCTGATGAGACGAAGAGGGCAGCGAATCCCAGGAACCTGGCAGCAGGAACAGTCCGGAGACAGAAAAGCAGCGAGGCTGTCCGAGTGCCTCTGACAATGTATTGCTATGAAGGTTTCTGGGCTGATGCGGATAAGACGCCTTCTGATCATCTGCATATCCTCGCCAAGCTCAAAACCCTCGGATTCCGCATCAATCCCCATCTCGCGTTCTTTGATGCAGATAGGGACAAGGCTCGCAGGAAACTTTCAGATGCAGGCCTTGAGGGGGACGCATATGCTTTCTCCGATCTTGATGCGTTCATCAGAATCAAGACAGCGGAGCGTGGCGGGCTGCCATATGAGATAGATGGTCTCGTCTTCAAGATCAATGAGCTGGATGTCCGTGAGCGCTTTGGATACACGGAACACCACCCGCGCTGGGCTATCGCATATAAATTCGAGGCCCCACAGGCAGAAGCAAAGCTTCTTGGTATTACCGTGCAGGTCGGACGTACAGGCCGGATAACACCCGTTGCGGAGATAACGCCGACAAAACTCGGCGGTTCGACAATCAGGAGAGCGACTCTTCATAATCAGGAATATATAGATGAGCTTGAGCTGGCTGTCGGGGATACGGTTTCCGTCTCCAAGCGGGGTGATGTGATACCGGCTGTTGAAAGCGTCATCGAGAAGAACAGCGAAGGCAACACGACATATCGTCTGCCGTCGGAATGTCCCTGCTGCCACACTCAGATTATCCAGGTGGGAGGGTTGCAGTACTGCCCGAACTATGACTGCCCGGATCAGGTCAAAGGTAGGATTGCATATTTCGCCTCTGCCGATCAGATGGATATCGAGACGCTGGGACCGAGGACTGTCGAGCTCCTCTATGATGCCGGGATACTGAGAAGCATAGAGGATATCTATACCGCGGATTACAGCAGGGTCACCGATCTGCCAGGCATGGGGGAGAAGAGCCTCCGTCTTCTTGAGAAGGGCATCAGGGAAAGCCTGGGACGGCCTTTTGCCGTAGTGCTTTCCTCTCTGGGGGCTGCGGACATCGGCAAGAAGAGCGCAGAGATCCTTGTCAGGAACGGCTTTGACTCGATGGATAAGATCCTAAATGCCGTAGACAGGAGGGATACTGCGGCATTTGCTGCCATACCTGGTTTCGGGGAACTGACAGGTGAAAGGATTGTTGAATCCTTCTCTTCCCCGTCACTGAGAGCCACTATTGAGGGACTGAGAAAAGCCGGGGTCCATATGGATGCTGCAGAAGACAGGACAGAAGAAGGGAATCTTCCCCAGATATTCTCCGGGGAAGTATGGTGCATAACCGGATCATTCCACAGCTTCAATCCGCGCACAAAAGCGCTCAAGGAGATAGAGAAGAGGGGCGGGCGCACAGTCAGTTCAGTGACTTCGAAGACCACGCATCTCCTCGCAGGTGAAGGCGGAGGCTCCAAGAGAGCGGAGGCTGAAAGGCTCGGTGTGAAGATTGTCACAGAGGAAGAGTTCCTGGAGGCGATCGGGAAAGGCGAGGAGGAGAGCGGAAACGAAGATGGGCAGCTTCTTCTTTTCTAGTGTACCAACCGGCAGAAATAGGGTATAAGGAGGCTGGAGGCATTGATGAATATTCTTGCAGAGGAACTTAACAGAACGCTTGCTGATTCTGTTGCATATGGCTTTCTGTCTCCCGTGGGCAGAAGGATGTATTTCCCTAAGGGAATAGTGGCGCAGAGCGATGAGGCCAAGGAAAAGGCGAAGAAGTATAACGCCACAGTGGGACTTGCGACTGATAAGGGAGAGCCGTTCTATCTCCGTGATATCTATTCCCAGTTCAGGGATGGGGCTTTGAAGCCATCGCAGATTTTCTCGTATGCCCCTGGCGGCGGTGATAAGACGCTGAGAGCTCTCTGGCGCGATAGCATGATCAGGAAGAACCCATCTCTTCAGGGGAAGAAGATGTCACTTCCTCTTGTCACAGGAGGCCTTACGCATGCCATCAGCATGACAGCCCAGCTTTTCGTGAGCGAAGGCGACAGTGTTGTCTGTCCGGATCTCTTCTGGGACAATTACGATCTCATTTTCCGGGATCTCGTCGGAGCAGAGCCTGTGCTCTTCCCGTTCTACGGACCTGACGGAGGATTCAATATCGAGGGAATGCGGAACGCGCTGCTTTCTGTTCCCGGGGACTATGCCAGAATCATACTCAATTTCCCTAACAACCCGACTGGCTATACTCCATCGGAGGATGAGGCACGGAAGATTGTCGATGCCGTTGTCTCCGTTGCAGATACAGGGAAGAAGGTCATGGTCATTTCAGATGACGCGTATTTTGGCCTTTTCTTCGAGGATGGCACAGAAAAGGAATCACTTTTCTCATTCTTCGCGGATGCGCATGAGAATATCTTTGCCGTAAAGGGCGATGCTGCAACGAAGGAGGAGATGGTCTGGGGATTCAGGGTCGGATTCCTCACATACGCCTCCAAGGGGTTCTCCGATGCCCATATCGATGCCCTTGTGAAGAAAACGCTCGGCATGATCAGATGCACGGCTTCGAACTGTGATCGCCCGGGACAGAGCCTTATTGTCAGCGCGATGCAGAACGGAACGCATTACGATGAGGATAAGGAAAGGATCTTCAGCGAGATGAAGAAGCGCTATGAGATAGTCCGCAAGGCTGTATCGAAGCATGAGAAAGAGACAGTTCTTACACCATATAGATTCAACTCGGGTTACTTTATGGCATTCGACACTCATGGCAGGGATGCCGAGGAACTGAGGACATACCTTCTTGATAAATACCAGATTGGAGTAATAAATATCATGGGAGGCACGCTTCGTCTTGCTTACTGCTCTGTGGAGCCGGAAGGTCTTGAGGAGCTTGTCGATACAGTCTATAAGGCGGCAGGAGAGATATGGAGCTGAGCACGAAGCTGTACATCCTTGATGACGAAGGAAGGAAGTTCATGGGCGCTGGTGTCCTGTGGCTTCTGGAGCGTGTCGAGGAAACAGGTTCACTGCTGTCTGCCAGCAGGAGCATGGGACTTTCCTATACCAAGGCAAGATCCATGCTGGAAGCTCTTGAGGAAAATCTGGGACGACCGGTCCTGGATAGGAAGAAAGGCGGTGTGGAACGCGCGGGTGCGACGCTCACGCCTTTCGCGAAAGAATATATTTCCCTATACAGGGAATTCCAGTCTGAGGCAAAGGCGGATGCGGAGAAGAGGTTCCAGGATTTCTCAGCAGCTGTCAGTAAGCTCATGGAGGAAAATATATGAGCACTAGTAAATCACAGTATGATTTCACGATTGAGACGCTGGGACCGGCAAAGCTCAGCTCTCCGATCAGGATGTCGAAACGCGGGGGAGACGGACTTGCTGACTATGTCCGCGATGCCGACCGTATTCTCTTTTCCATCGAGGCAGAGGAAGTCGAAGGCAAGTCTGAACTCCTTCACTCAGATACTCTTGAGATAGCAGGACCAAGAGAGAAGATTTATTTCAATCCGGCGCATGTTCATGCGGCTATCTGCACATGTGGAGGCCTCTGCCCCGGTCTTAATAACGTCATCAGATCCGTTGTCCGCTGCTTCTGGTATCGGTATGGAGTAAGAAGGATCTCAGGAATCCAGTATGGTTATCTTGGGCTTCTGGAGAATTCACCATGGCCGGTCATCCCTCTTGATCCGGATGTTGTTGACGATATCCTGGAGAAGGGTGGCACGATTCTTGGATCAGCCCGCGGCGGTGGAAAGCAGGTTGAAGAGATTGTTGATTCCCTTGAGAGGATGAATATCAACATCCTGATCGCCATCGGTGGTGACGGTACGCTCAGAGGAGCTCAGGATATTGGAGAGGAGATCAAGAGGAGAGGTCTGAAGATCGCTGTTGTCGGAGTCCCTAAGACCATTGATAACGATCTTTCCTTCATCGATGCCTCTTTCGGCTTTGATACGGCTGTAGCACAGGTTGTGCCTGTCATCAGGGGCGCTCATGCAGAGGCGACTGGAGCTATCAACGGAATCGGTCTTGTAAAAGTCATGGGAAGAGAGTCCGGATTCATCGCAGCCAATGCTTCTCTTGCCCAGTCTGATGTCAATTTCTGCCTTATTCCGGAGTCTCCATTTGATCTTGAGGGTCCTAATGGCCTCTTGGAGAATGTCAAGAGACGTCTTCTTGAGCGCGGCCATGCCGTCATCCTCATCGCCGAGGGAGCCGGTCAGGAGTTCCTTCCTCAGACAGGGGAGACAGATGCATCCGGCAATCTCAAGTTCCATGATATAGGTGTATTCCTCAAGGATGCGATGAAGAAGTATTTCGCGGATCAGGGGATTGCGACGACAATCAAGTATATCGATCCGTCATATATCATCCGTTCCGCCCCGGCAGACAGCTATGATTCCATTTACTGCGCAAGAATCGGAGCTCATGCCGTGCATGCGGCGATGGCAGGAAAGACGCAGTGCATTGCATCTCGCGTCAATAACCAGTTCGTCTATGTTCCTATCAAGGTAGCTGTTTCCAGACGTAGCCATGTGGATATCGAGGGATCTCTCTGGAGGGATGTCCTTGAGAATACAAGGCAGCCATTCTCGATGAAGAACAACGACTGAGAAGTCTTTTCAAGATGATTTCCGGGCCCTTGTGCTGATGGCATGAGGGCCTTGCTTTTTCATTGGGAAAGTATATTTCATTGTCTGCGATGCAATGCGTACAGAATATATGTTCGGCGATGATATTTTAGACGTAAATTTTGTAAAAGATATATTAGGAGGAAGTTTATCGATATTTTATCTCTATCTGTGGAATAAATTTGTTTGCCTAGAAAAGCGTATTGGAGAAAAATGTCAGAAAAAATTAAAAAATTTTTCAAAACCCTCTTTTCACACTCTGTGGAACTCGCTATATTATGGCCAGAAAGTGGAAGCAGAACTTCCATTCTAACCTCCTTTTGTTCCCCATGTGCGGTTTACCTCCTTTTGTCCGCGATGGGGTTTTTTATTTCTCAAGTACTATAAGGAAAATCCCTGCTTTAACCATATATAAAGCAATAAGTTAGATACCCTATATGTTCCGGGGAGTGTGCAGATATGCAGAGAATTCAGGGAATAGTATACGGTATCGTATATTTTTCAGTTCAAGCACAACTATTTTATGACGACCGCAAGGAGGTAAAACATGGGTCGTTATAAAAAAGATGTCAAGTATTGGAACAAAGGTGGTTATTGGTACTACAAGACACGTGACATGTCAGGGTATATGTCTACTGGTGAGAAGAATAAAACAAAAGCGGAAGCGGTTGTAGCAAAGCTACGGCAGAAGAATATAGCTGGCAATCCAAATCCATTGTTCAAGGATTATGCGGAAACGTTCTTTGATTGGGACAGGTGTCCCCATGCAACAAGGCTCAGGGCTGAAGGCAAGCATATTGGTGAACGGTATTGCAAGAATGAACGCAAGTGGCTTGTTAAGTA
>CASFLH010000018.1 GCA_949295505.1 uncultured Spirochaetales bacterium
CAAGGCAATCAGGAGATATGGAGAAGACGAGATGCTGAATATCTCCAGCTGCACGCCGAAAAGCATGTACCAGTACGCAACAGCGATAAGCAGCGAGATGGCAAAGCCGGTAAGCTTGCCATGCTTGACCCTGAACATTGATAGAGGCAGCGTGATCAGTGTCAGACAGAAGCATGCGGCTGATAGCACGAACTTCTTCGTAAGCTCCGCCTTGTAATACTGGGAATAGAAATTGCGTGGAATGCTATCCCCTCTGCTCTCTATCGTATTCTGCGCTTCCTGGGAGGCTGCCGCGATGTCCTCGAGACTCGCTTCCCCTCTTCCTGCGCTCTTGATTCTCTCTGAAAGCGTAAGCCTTGCATCCTCGCGCGTCTGATGCCAGCGCATGATATCCTCAGCCTCGCGTGGCGCTCTTTCCCTTATCCCGCTTAACAGGTCACGTGAAGAGAGGTTGACTGGAGCAGAGCTTGTAAGAGATGGTATCTGCTCAGAAAAGTCGAGGAAGAAGACAGCCGAAGATGCATCGGAAAGACCATATGACCCGATATCATCACGGTCAGATATAAGAATCTCAGGATTCTCAAGCTGCAGCGAATAGATGTAGTTCCAGCTGTCTATGAGCTCTAACGTGCCTCGCTCTGAGATTACTGTACGACTCTCCCCTGTGTCCTCATCTGTGGAGAGCAGGACGATGTCATGTATTATATTGCCTTCGGTCTCCCCATTGGAAAGCACGATGTTTCCAACTGTATTGACGCTGTTTGACTCGATCTCGAATGTGGGCATCTCCTGCATAAGCACCGCAAGGCGCTCTTCATAGACAACTGATGACCATGGGAGAACGACATCAGCAAAGAAGAATGTGACGAATGAGAGGAATATGGAGGCGACTATCAGAGGCCTATAAACCCTTCCCGAAGCTATGCCAGAACTGCGTATAGCCAGCAGCTCATTTGATGAGCCAAGGTCCCCAAGCACCATTGATGACGCGGCAAGCGATGCAAACGGGAATGTGTATATCAGGAACTGCGGCATGGAAAGCGCCACCATCTCCAGCATTGTCATCATATCAATGTTCTTCAGAAGAATCCTCTGAACAAGCAGGAGAATCGAATTTATGAAGAATATACAGAAAAAAAAGGAAAACGCAACAGCAAAGTTCTGTGCGAATTCCCTGAGTATGAATCTATATAGAAGGGAGTATCTTCCCCTTGTGGGTTTATCAGACACCTGTGGAGCCGAATCCTCCCTCTCCTCTTTCTGTTCCGGAGAGGCTTTCTGCCTCCTCAAAGGGAAGGCGTTCTACCTTTGCGACGACTATCTGGGCAATCCTGTCCCCGTTCCTGATCTCGAATGGGACGGAAGAATGGTTGATGAGTATCACCTTGACCTCCCCCCGATAGTCCGAATCAATCGTGCCAGGAGCATTGAGCACCGTGACACCGCTTTTAAGCGCAAGCCCGGAACGTGGCCGGACCTGCACTTCATAGCCTACAGGAATCTCCATGTGAAGGCCCGTAGGTACTGCGCCGTACTCTCCGGGGCGGAGAATCATGGGCTCAGAAAGGAACGCCGATACATCTGCACCGGCAGCTCCTTCTGTTGCGTAATGAGGCAGCACTGCGCCTTTCTCCGCCTTGATCCGGATTGTCATCAGCTGTTCTTTTCCTTCTTCTCGTCCTTGCCGGCATCCGGCTGGGCATCGATGTATGAAAGATTGAGGCGTCCTATTCTGTCAATCTCGATGAGCTTGACGTCGACCTGCTGTCCAACAGAGAGGACATCCGAGACGTTCTTGACTCTTGTGCGCGCAAGCTTGGAGATATGGCAGAGACCTTCCTTTCCTGGGAGGATCTCAATGAATGCGCCGAAATCGACGATTCTCTTTACCGTTCCATTGTAAATCCTTCCGACTTCCGGTTCCTCGATGATAGAGAGAACTAGCTTCCTCGCTTCCTGGGCAGAAGCGTTGTTGCGGCCATAAATCATCACTGTGCCATCATCATCGATGTTGATCTCAGCACCTGACTGAGCAGCAATGGATTTGATTGTCTTTCCGCCTGTACCGATGACAGCACCGATCTTGTCCTCAGGTACCTTGAGTGAGAGAATCTTCGGAGCAAGCTCAGAAATCTCTGCTCTTGGAGCGGGAAGCGTATCAAGCATGATGGAAAGGATGTGCATGCGTCCTTCCTTGGCCTGGTTAAGAGCCTTTCTCATGATTTCCGGTGTGACACCTGCGATTTTGATATCCATCTGGAATGCCGTGATACCATCCTTTGTTCCCGCTACCTTGAAGTCCATGTCACCAAGATGGTCCTCCTCTCCGAGGATGTCAGAGAGAATCACATAGCGTGAGTAATCAGCACCTTCAGTGATGAGTCCCATTGCGATACCGGCGACAGGCTTCTTGATAGGAACACCTGCATCCATGAGGGAGAGACAGCCGCCGCAGACTGAAGCCATTGAGGATGATCCGTTTGATTCCATGATCTCGGAGACAACGCGGATCGTGTACGGGAAAGAATCCTTCTTGGGGATCACAGCCTCAAGAGCGCGCTGCGCAAGGTGTCCATGACCGATTTCCCTTCTTCCTGTCGTAAGCCTTCCGACCTCACCTACTGAGTATGGAGGGAAGTTATAGTGAAGCATGAAGTTGGAATATGTCTTCTCGCCGTCAATTGTATCAAAGAGCTGTTCATCCTGAACGGTTCCAAGTGTTGTCACCGCCAGGGACTGTGTCTCGCCACGGGTGAAGAGAGCAGAGCCATGCGTACACGGGAGAAGACCCACTTCACATGTGATCGGACGGATTTCCGTGACCTTCCTTCCATCTGTTCTTACACCGTCATTGAGAATGGAGGAACGAAGGATATTGTATTCCATATCCTCGAACATCTTATCGACCTCACCCATTCTCTTTTCGTCCTCAGCGATAAGATCCGCGAACTTTGCCTTGATCTCGCTGTGGGCTTTCTCAAGAGCTGCATAGCGGTTCATCTTGCCTTTGACGAAGGATGCTTCTTTCTCCAGTGGATAGGCATATTCCTTGATAGGCTCCATCCATGAAAGGTCCTTCTCCTCGATTTCCATCAGAGGAAGCTTCTCCTTGCCGCAGATTCTCCTGAGCTCATCCTGAGCCTCGCAGATTCTTGAGATAACAGGCTGGGCAGCCGCGATTGCTCCGAGCATATCATCCTCAGAGACTTCCTTCGCACCGCCTTCAACCATTGTGATCCCGTCATGAGTTCCGGCAACAACGATATCCAGAGCTGCATTCGGAATCTGCTGGAATGTCGGGTTGATGACGAACTCATCGCCGATCTTGGCTACACGAACAGCTGCGATCGGACCATAGAATGGGATGTCGGAAATCGTGACAGCACATGATGCGGCGTTGATTGCCACGATGTCCGGTGTATGTGACATATCGGAGGAAACAACCGTAGGTACAATCTGGATCTCGCGTCCGAACGCCTTGTCGAAGAGAGGTCTCATCGGGCGGTCAATAAGACGGGAAACCAGGATTTCCTTATCCTTCGGTCTGGATTCTCTCTTGAGGAAGCCTCCAGGGATCTTTCCTGCCGCATAATATTTCTCATTGTATTCAACCGATACGGGAACGTAATCGATTGGTTCTGATGGTGCGTCTCCGCAGCATACTGTCGCGATGACAGCGCTTCCCGCGTAATGGGCATAGACGGCACCGTTCGCCTGCTTGGCGATTTTCCCGGTTTCGAATACGAGATCGATATCTCCTATCTTCACCGATACTGAATGTACATCTGCCATAAATAATCCTTCTTGTTCTTTTTCAGTTCTTTATGTTCTTTTATTACACAAGAGAAAGCCAGACAAAGCTGGCTTTCTGCATTTTATTTTCTCAGACCGAGGTCTGCAATGAGCTGACGGTACTCGTTGATGTCGCGGTTCCTGATGTATTTCAGGATGCGCCTTCTCTGACCGACAAGCTTCAGAAGTCCGCGTCTAGAGGCATGGTCCTTCGGGTTGACCTTGAAATGGTTCTGCAGATCATTGATCCTTGCTGTAAGGAGCGCAACCTGCACCTTCTCGTCACCTGTGTTCCTGGCATCATTGCCATACTTGACCACGATTTCCTTCTTCTGTTCCTTTGTGATCATCTTCTCTTCTCCAGATATAAAGAATCGGGTAGCAGATCATCTTTCCCGCAGAGTCCAGCATCAAGAGGAAGGATACGGAGAGCGTTATCTCCGATCTCAGCAATGCAAGAATGCTTCTTCCCGTCGATGGAAGAGAGAGCGGCATCATAAGCACCTGGTGGCGGCAGGAGCTGATGAATCGATTCTCTGCTGTAAATCAGTTCTCCAGAGCCTGATCTGTAAGGTAACGGCACAAGATCCACCCTGTAGAATTGACCGGAGAGCTTCGGGAAACACCCGAGATCCCCTTTTATTATCATCTGTCTCAGACGTGTCGAGGAAATCCGTATCCCTTCACTGTCGTTGACCGAATCAACAATCTGCGATGTGCAGTCCACTCCGTCTTTTCTCAGAAGACGCTCAAGATCCCTTCCGTCTCCCTGGGAGGTTGGATTCCCGAATCTGAAATCCTCTCCGACAGCCGCCCCCCTGACTGAGAATGCTCTCTTCAGAAGTGCTATGAACTCACAAGCTGTTATCTTACTGAATACAGGAGAAAAGTCAATCACCGCAAGGACATCCACGCCAGAAGATGCCATGTATTCCTCTCTTAGGCGCAGTGTGTCGAGCTGAGCGCTCTCTCCCTTTGGATTGACAGAGAACGTGATGACCGCAGCGACCGCTGCATTCTTCTCCTCCTTCATCCTCATAAGGGCTTCAAGTATTGACCTGTGCCCGTTGTGAACTCCATCGAAAACCCCTATGGAGATTACAGATGGAACGCTCCTGTACTCCCCGCTTTTCAGTAGTGAATCAAAGGATACTGTACGCATTACAGCCTCGCAAGAACGGACAGCTTACCATCTGCTTTTGCCCCGATGCCATAGATTCCGTCTCCGAATGAAAGGAACGCATATGGTTTCTCGGGATCACTATCGCTTATCACCGCGCTTTTCCTGATGGTGCCGTTGTCGATGAGCTTCTTCTCCGCTGGCCGAAGCATGATATCAGACAGCAATCCAGTCTTCTTGAGAAGCTCTTCCGTGGATAGTGAGGCATCGGAGAGCGTCCAGGGACCGACACGAAGTCTTCTGAGTTCAGTAAGATACCCTCTCGACCCGGCACGCAGCGCTATGTCGCGTGCAAGAGCCCTTATATAAGTGCCTTTCGAGACAGAGGCACGGAAAACAGCCTCATCTCCGCTGAACGATAGGAGATCAAGGCTGTCAATGCGTATTTCACGCTCAGGCATATCGATGTCATTGCCTTTCCTTGCTTCCCTGTATGCGCGCTTTCCATTCACATGGATTGCTGAGTAGACAGGAGGAATCTGTGTCTGGACACCGATAAATGATGGAATTACAGCCTTCAGGGCCTCTTCTGAAGGAATAGGGGCCTCTGCTATGATCTCCCCTTCCGGATCGAGCGTATCAGTTTCGAACCCGAAGCGGACAGAAGCTGCATATTCCTTGTCAAATGATGAGAAAAGCGGAGTAAGCCTGGTAGCCTGCCCAAGGAGGACAACCATCAGGCCTGAAGCGAATTTATCAAGAGTGCCCGCATGTCCGATCTTGACTCCACGGTGCGCTCTCTTCACAGGATAAAGTGATTCGAATGATGTGACACCCTTCTCCTTGTCAAGAAGAAGGATGGCGAAAGAATCAGCCATCGATCTCCTTCATTGCCTCATCAATGAGTCTGTTGACTTTCTCCGCTTCCCTGTAGCTGTCATCACGGCGGAATGAAAGCACAGGCGTATTCTTTGTCTTGAGGATGGAACCAAGCCGCCCCTGAATAAAACCCTTTGCATTTTCAAGCGCCTTGACGGAGGCATCAATGCGGTTCTCCGGAACAGAAGATACATATACCGTTGCAGCGGCATTATCCGGAGAGAGCTCAACTCTGGTAACTGATGTAAACGGTGAAAGATGATGGTTCTTGATGGCTCCGGAGACGATAAGAGAACCTATCGCCTCCATGATCCGGTGTTCAAGTCTCTGCTGTGAAAACTCACTCATTTACTTCCAGCTTCCTTCTGACTTCCTCAGTCTCAACGATCTCAAGCACATCGCCTACCTGCAGATCCTGCCAGTTCTCGAGACCAATACCGCATTCGTAGCCTTCCGCCACTTCCCTGGCATCGTCCTTGAAACGCTTGAGCGAGGAGATCTTTATCATATCCTTGTTGATCTGGATCGAATCGCGGATCACGCGCACAAGAGCTGAGCGCTTCACCTTGCCTTCCGTCACATAGCATCCGGCAATGAGTCCGACCTTCGGAACCTTGAATGTCTCGCGAACCTCCACCTTTCCGATATCGACTTCCTTGATCTCCGGAGAGAGCTTGCCCTCCATCGCGTCGCGGATATCATCGACAACATCATAAATGATGTTGTATTTCTTGATCTCAACCTTCTCCTGCTCGGCAAGCGCCTGTGCCCTTGGGGTCGGACGCACGTTGAAGCCGATGACGATGGCATTGGAAGCCGCCGCGAGGGTGATATCGGATTCGATGATGGCACCAGCGGAAGCACGGAGCACATTGAGGCGGATCTCGGAATTGGACAGCTTCTGAAGAACTCCCTGCAGAGCCTCTACAGAGCCCTGTACATCTCCCTTGATGATGACATTGAAGTCCGTGATCTGACCTTCCATGATCTTCTGGTTGATGTTCTCAAGGGTGATCTTGTTGTTCTTTCCGCTCTCACCGATTCTCTCGAGTTCCTGTCTCTTGGCACCAACCATCCTTGCCTGCTTCTCATCCTCGGTGACCTGGAACGGATCACCTGCTGATGGGATGTCAGAAAGTCCGATGATCTCAACAGGATCGGAAGGCCCTGCGCTCTTTATCTTCTTTCCCTTGTCATCGAACATAGCCCTTACGCGGCCCGGATAGATACCGGCCACATAATAGTCACCCTGATGAAGAGTGCCTTTCTCGATGATGACAGTGGCTACGATGCCTCTTCCCTGATCGATTCTCGACTCAAGGATCTTACCGACTGCACGACAGTTCGGATTGGCCTGGAGCTCAAGCATCTCTGCCTGGAGGAGGATTGTATCAAGAAGATCATCAATACCTTCTTTCTTGAGTGCTGATATGCGGCAATAGAGAGTCTGTCCACCCCATTCCTCAGGTACAAGACCGAGCTCAGAAAGCTGCTGCATTACCCTGTCTGGGTTCGCATCCGCAAGATCCACCTTGTTGATTGCGACAATGATAGGAACCTTGGCGGCTTTTGCATGATCGATGGCTTCCTTAGTCTGAGGCATGACACCGTCATTAGCCGCAACCACAAGGACAACTATATCCGTGACCTGAGCTCCGCGGGCTCTCATCATTGAGAAGGCCGCATGGCCCGGTGTGTCAAGGAACACTATGTCACCCTTGTCAGGAACAGATACCTTGTATGCACCGATATGCTGCGTGATTCCACCGAATTCACCTTCCGCGACATGGGAGGAACGGATTGCGTCAAGAAGCTTCGTCTTACCATGGTCAACATGACCCATGATAGTGACAATAGGCGCTCTTGGCACCATATCCTCAGGATTGTCCTCATCCTGTGCGATGATCGTCTCATCATAGAGCGAGACAAGGTGAACCTCACAGCCATATTCAGAAGCGATGATCTCAGCAGTCTCGTGATCGATCTGCTGGTTGATTGTCACCATAAGGCCCATGTTGAAGAGCTTGGAGATGATATCGGAAGCCTTGAGGTTCATCTTCTTGGCAAGGTCTGAAACAGTAATCGACTCCATGATGTCGATGGACTTCGGTACGGAAGCAAGCTTCTGCTCCTCTCTCTTCTTCTTCTGGAACTGGAAATCAAGCTCCTCGTCCTTCTGATATCTGTCGGAGTAATCCTTTCTTCTGGAAGCGGCCTGCGGTTTCTTCCCTGGTCCCTTCTGGTTGATTTCGGGACCACCCTGACCGGCTGAAGGGCGCTGGAAGCCCGGACGGCTGAAACCAGGTTTCTGACCAGGCCTGAACGATGGGCGGTCATTGCCAGGTGTATAGCTCTGGCCGGGACGCGGCATCCTCTGCCCCTGTCCCTGACGCTGGAAACCGGACTGGGGACGACCGTTCTGGAAACGCTTGAGGCCGTTCTGCTGTCTTGTGCCTCCTGCTGGGCGGCCACCGACAACACCGGCGACCCTTGGCTTATGCGGAGCCTCCGGAGATGAACTACCCTCAACCTTCTGCCCGGGAACAGGAGGAAGATCGGCGCTCTTGATGATGACAGGACCGTTGTGCAGAGGTGACTGGATCCTCGAATTCTGATGATGCACTGCAGTATTGGTCATGAAGCTCTTGCCAGTGAGGATGACATTCTCCTTATGCTGGGAATCCTTCTTCTCCGGCTCAGCCTGCTTCACGGCATTCTGCGGCTTTTTCGGCTCTGGATTGATCGGAGGGAGCTTGCTCTTGTCATAAGGAATGACCTTAGGAGTCCTGGCACCGCTCTCGGAAAGAGGACGCTCCTCATTATTCTTCGGAGCCTCTGTCTTCTCCTCCTCTTTTTCCTTGACCTTCACAACGATAGTCGGTTTCTTCTTGAGGATGATGTGCTTCTTCTCAACCTCAGTCTCGCTCTCCGCGCTCTTCTGAGGCTGGGGGGCGGGCTGTACAGCCTTCTTGATCACATTCACCCTGATTTTTTCGTCGTTCTTATTCTCTTCAGCCATTTTCATCCTTTATCACTCGAACTCGAATTCAGCACCGCAGTTCGGACAGACTTCTGTTCCGGCAGGAAGCTCGGTATGGCAGATCGGGCATTCAAAGCTGCCGCCATCCTCCTCTTCCTCTGTAATCTCAACACTGTTCCTGACAGTGGAAATCTCATCATCAGTCAGACCAGCCTCCCTGAGCTCGTCATCATTGTAATCGAAGAACTCCTGGATGGACCAGATGTCGATATTATGAAGCTTCTCAACAAGGGCTTCCGGGAGACCGATATCGGTAAGAGGCGTGTCATCGGGATCAATACCGATTTCGTCATTGGAAAGATGGATTTCCTCGTCAGTCTCTTCTTCGCTTTTGAAGAGATTGTCGACATTCCTGTATATCTCCATCGTCTCTTCCATCTCATTGAACTGATCCTGGGTCTTTACTTCAATGTTCCAGTCACAGAGCATTTTCGCAAGCTTGACATTCACACCGCCCTGCCCGATTGCGATACCGAGCTGATTATCATCGACGATGGCAACGACATGCTTTGTGGAAGGATCAATGGTTACAACCCTTTTCACCTGCGCCGGTATAAGCGCGTTGGCGATGAATACAAGCGGATCATCGGAATACCTGACGACATCGATCTTCTCGCCTTCGCACTCTGTCATGACGGTCTGGATTCTTGTGCCTGCCTTTCCGACAGTTGAGCCAACAGGATCAACGTCTGTCTTCCTTGTATCCACAGCGACCTTTGTCCTGATACCCGCATGCCTTGCAATAGCCCTGATCTCGACATCACCGGAGGAGATTTCAGGAACCTCGTTCTCGATGAGAGCTTTTACGAATTCCTTGGAAGCCCTGCTGAGGAGAATCCTCACGCCGCCCTTCCTCTTGCGGTCCTTGCCATCTCTTCCGCCCCTGCTCTCTTCGCCCTTGTCGACTTTCTCGACGAAGAACTTGAGCTTTTCCTGGATCTCATATGTCTCCCTTGGAGACTGACCGCGCACAGGGAAGATGGCATCTGTATCCTCAAGGTTGAGATTCACGAGGTAATCACCGTTCCTTGTCGCCTTCTTGATTTCACCGATGACAAGTTTTCCTTCCATTGCCTTCGCATCGACATAGACACGATCGGTGTTGTATTCCTTGACAACCTGCTGCGAGCGCTGCTTCGCGGACTGCACAGCGGAATACTCGAAGTTCTTCGGATCAAGCGGAATCTCGAGAGAGTCTCCAGCCTCTACGCCTTCAACAAGAGCCTGGGCTTCATCAACAGGGATCTGCTTGACTCTGTCATACCAGTTCTCCTCCTCAACGACATCCTTGACGGAGTAGATCTCAACAGCCCTGTTCTCCTCGCCGGTCTTTCCAGGAAAGAAACGGACAACAGCATTCTCATCTGTGCCGAACTTACGCTTGTAAGCGCTGACAAGCATGTCGCGGATAAGGGAGAGAACCTTCTCCTCATCCATATGTCTTTCGGTAATCATCGAATTGATTTCATCAGTCAAGTCAAGCATGTTCTATGCCTCCCATCTGTATTCGAGCTTTGCCTTTGATATATCGCTATAGGCAAGCGTGATGCGATCACGCTTATCCCCACCATTCTCAATCTCTGCATCCCCCAGTGTCACCGACTCTTCACCGGCCTCGATGATCCTGCCGGTGACATAGGATGAAAGCGATACGCTATAAGCCCTTACGAGCTTACCATTGAATATGCTGAACTCTATGACATCCTTGAAAGAGCGCTGAAGCCCTGGAGAAGAGACTTCAAGCTCAAGATCCCTGTCTCCGAAGATGACACTGTAGCGCGGATAGATGATATTATACGCAGACGCAAGATCATCCGTATTGACTTCGGCATCTGGCCGGCAGACAACGACACGCATATGATGTGTGCCCTGGTGAACTGCATCCGAAGACTCCACGAGACAGAGTCCCAGCGGTTTCACAAGCTCCCCTATTTCCTGGAAAAGCCCAGATTCCTTCGCATCTACTGTCAGCATATTCCTCCAAACACGAATAAAGGGACCCTAGCCGGTCCCTTTAAATTGCTTTAATGAAACTGTGAACTGTATACCAGAACAGAGATTGATTGTCAACACCTATTTCTCTGCAATGAATGATATAGCAGATGATACAGCAAGCTGTGCGCTTCTCTCGTCAGGACCGCAGAAACCAGCGCTGACTGAAAAGCGGGAGCCATATACTGCACGTCTTCCTTCCGCATCGACACTCTCGAAAGCCTCCGGAGGCAGCGTGAACAGAGCTTCCTGCTCTCCTTCGTGCATTTCAAGGCGCCTGAAAGCCCTCAGCGATGCATTGGGCGGAGAGTACGGCGAATCGGTATCCTTCACGTAAATCTGCAGGACATCCTCCATGTCCCTGTCCGCCCTGAGGAGGACTTTTACGGAAAGCGAATCTCCTTCCCATCTTCCTTCTGCGCTGACAACCTCAGCTTTTCCATATGTCAGACCAAACCCGAACGGGAAGAGGACGTTCGCGGATGACGCGTAGCGGTATGTCCTCTCATTCATCGAATAATCCGTGTATGGAGGGAGTGGATCAAGGGAACGGTAGAAAGTGACAGGAAGCTTTCCCGATGGCGAGACATTACCGAAGATAATGTCAGCAAGGGCCTTCCCTCCCATGGCGCCGGGATACCAAAGATCAAGAATGGCTGCGCAATGCTCGGAGGCATAAGAGAGATCAACAGCCGAACCCGCCTCAATGACAAGGATTACAGGCTTTCCGGTCTCCGCAAGGAGAGTGAGCAGCTTCTCCTGATGACCAGGAAGAGCAAGGCTTGTCTTGTCAGCGCCCCATCCGAAATTGCTGTTGTCATGCTGTTCGCCTTCCAGCGTCTCATCAAGGCCGAGCACGAGTACGACGGCATCTGAGGCTTCTGCTGCAGCAAGCGCTTCGCTGAATCTGTCATCTTCTTTCGCGAGATGCTCATCCCTGAGATCCGTCATACGGCAGCCAAGGCTGTAGAGAACCCTGACACCTCTCTTCTCAGCTTCATCCTCGATTCCTTCCAGAGGGGTTATGTATCTGGATGCCGTACCATGATAGTTGCCCTGAAGTGCCACGCGGTTATCAGCATTGGGGCCGATGACTGAAAGAGTCCTTACATTCACAAGAGGCAGGATCCCATCATTGCAAAGCAGCACGATGCCTTTCCTTGCCGCCTCCAGCGAAAGCTCCCTGCTCTGGGCTGTATCTACATCAGTGATCGAAAGATCATCCCATTCTGTCTTCTCCCCCATTCCCAGAAGATAGCGCGTGGTGAAAAGCCTCACACACGATGCCGTTATATCCTCTTCTGTGATCAGGTGCCTTCTTACAGCATCAAGAAGGGATTCATAGGTACAGCCACAGTTGAGATCACAGCCAAGCTTCAGCGCGAGCGCTGCAGCTTCCGTGGCATTCTTCGCAACACCATGTCCCTGATAAAAATCCCTCAGCGCCCAGCAGTCAGAAACGAAATGACCCTGGAACCCCCATCTATTTCTAAGGATATCCTGCAGGAATGCGGAGGCACAGCATGCTTCTCCGTTGAGCCGGTTATAGGCACCCATCACTGCCTCTGTATCCGCTTCTTCCACAAGTGCTTTGAATGCGGGTAGATATGTTTCCTCTATATCCTTTATCGAAGCCTCGGCATTGAAACTATGCCTCAGGTCCTCGGGTCCGCTATGGACAGCAAAATGCTTTGCGCATGCCGCCGCCTTGAGGAATCTGCCATCCCCCTGCAGGCTTTTGACAAAGGCAACACCAAGCCGCGATGTAAGGTACGGATCCTCTCCATATGTCTCCTGCCCCCTTCCCCATCTTGGGTCACGGAATATGTTGACGTTAGGAGACCAGAATGTAAGGCCCTTGTAGATATCCCGATCAGAGCGTTTCGAGGCCTCATTGTACTTCGCCCTTCCTTCCGTGGCTATGACGGAAGCAATGCGTGAAAGGAGATCAGGATCAAAGGAGGCGCCAAGCGCGATGGCCTGTGGAAAGACTGTAGCAGTACCTGCCCTGGCAACGCCATGCAACGCCTCATTCCACCAGTTGTACTCAGGAACAGAAAGCCTGGGAATCGCTGGTGCCGAGAAAAGAAGCTGCGAAGCTTTTTCCTTCAGCGTCATCTTTCCCACAAGCGCTTCTGCTTTCTTTCGTGCCCATTCCCGCTCTCTTGCCATACAGCCTCCTTATTTCCCGAGTTTACGCTTCAGATCAGTAATGAACATCAGAGCCTCGAGCGGTGTCGATGTGTCAGTGTCATATGCCTCGATCTCATCAATCACCTCTGCGATAGGATTCTCATCCTCTTCATCCCTGCTGTCAATGAAAAGATCTCCCTGCGCAGAATCGAAGGAATAATCGGCAAAATGCTTCTTCTGGAATGATACGGCTTCCTTCACCACATCTTTCGGAAGCCCTGCGAGCTTAGCGACATGGATTCCATACGATGAAGCAGCGACTCCAGGTTCCGCTTTCCTCAAAAACGTTATTGAGCTCTTTTCCTCTCTCACAGCCATGTGCAGCAGCTGCATGCCGGATGTGTCAAGCATCGTGAGCTCATGGTAGTGAGTTGCGAAAAGCGTCACGGCCCCGAGTTTCTTAAGGTATTCCATGACAGCATAGGCGATTGACATCCCGTCCTGGGTTGAGGTTCCCCTTCCGATCTCATCCATGATGATCAGCGATCTTTCGGTAGCGCCGCGGAGTATAGCAGCTGTCTCCGTCATCTCGACGAGGAATGTTGATTCCCCCCTTGCAAGATTGTCGCTTGCGCCTACCCTGCAATAGATACGGTCAGTAATAGGAATCATGGCTTTGTCTGCTGGAACGAATGATCCGATATGCGCCATCAGAACGATGATGGCGACTTCTCTCAGATAAGTGCTCTTGCCAGCCATGTTCGGGCCCGTTATGAGGGCAAAGCGCGAGGCGGATGAAGAGAAGGAGTTCGCAGTGTAGTTCTCCCTTCCTGTAAAGGCCTCCACTACGGGATGACGGCCATTCACGATCTCGAGTTCCGCACCCTCTGCAATCTCAGGACGCGTGTAACCGCATTCAAGGGCCAGATATGCAAGCGATGAATAGAAATCAAGAAGTGATATGATCCTGCCCATATCCTCAATAGCCCTTGCAATGCTCCTTGCCCTGTCAAGAAATGATGAGAAGACGGCTTTCTCACGCACGGCAGCTTCCTCTCTCGCTCCCGCAATCTTCGCCTTCATCTCCTCCAGCTCCTCTGTCGTGTAGCGTTCTCCTCCGACAAGGGTCTGGCGGCGGATGAAATTCCCGGGGACCCGATCAAGATTCGAGCGGGAAATCTCGAAATATGCTCCGATGATCCTGTTCTCACCCAGCTTCAGGTTCTGGATTCCCGTATCAGATTTTACTTTTTCCATGTAGCCGGTAAGCATGCTCTCCCCGCCGGCAAGGTACCTTCGGGCCTCATCAAGCTCACTGTCAAAACCATCAAGTATGATAGTCCCCTCATTGAGGATATTCGTGCATTCCCTGTTTACGGCGCGGAGGGCATCGGAAGAGAAGTCAATCACCGCTTCCGCCTCCGCGGAGAAATCTTCTGCCAGCGTGAGATATTCCTTCCTCTCGCTGACAAGGGAAAAGAACGCAGCGGTGGTATCCGCTATTGCAATGATATCCCGAGGTGTCAGTTTTCTCATTGAAGCTTTCGAGGAAAGCCTTTCAAGATCGGAAGATGAGGAGAGAAGCTTCCTGACACGATCGAGCTCCGTCCTGTCAGATGCAAAGAAAGATACCCAGTCGAGCCGTTTAATTATCTCGCCGCGATTGACAAGCGGATGGAGAATCGCATCTTTGAGGAAGCGGCCGCCGGATGCGGTCCTTGTCCTGTTCAGGGTGCCGAAAAGCGACCCCTGTGTCCTCCCGTCTGATAGCGAAGAAATAAGCTCGAGATTCCTGACAGCTGCACTGTCAAGCATGAGATAGGATTCGTCATCAATGCGCTCTATTGCCCGCAGCTGGGGCATCTCTGATTTCGTGTTCTCGGAAATATAGTGCAGGAGAGCGCCGATGGGAGAGAGAAGAGGATCTTTGTCCGCAATTCCGAAGAGACGGAGCGCGGCTTCAGGAAACTGCCTTACGGCTTCCTTTCTTCCTTCCCTGACCGTGAAATACCAGGCAGGGAGTTTTGTTATGATTGCAGCGCTCCTGTCCAGAACAGACCTGAAGGCTTTTTCCGTGAAATACAGATCATCTGAGACAACGATCTCCTTTGGAGAAACGGAAGAGAGAAGCGATTCAAGATTGAGATAATCCTTCTCAAGCGGAAGCGAGCGCACACGGAATTCACCTGTAGAGATATCTGCCCAGGCTGTATAGATGCCTTTTGCAGAGCAGTCTATGGCCATCACGAATGATGATGAGAGCGAATCAAGATATTCCTCGTCCACAACTGTTGCCGGAGTATATATCTCCGTAACGCTGCGCTTTGCAAGCTCACGGGGATTATCAGAGAGCGAGAGCTGCTCGCATATCGCGACTTTCTTTCCCGCATCAAGCAGGCGTTTAAGATAGTTTCTGGCGGCATGATACGGTATGCCGCACATCGGTTCGCTGCCACGGTGCGTGAGGGTGAGATTAAGGAGTTTGGAGACTTCCTCGGCGTCTGATCCGAACATCTCATAGAAATCGCCTAAACGGAAGAAAAGCACCATATCCTGATGCTTTTCCTTTATTTCCATATACTGACGCATCATCGGCGTCAGAGTGCCTTTGCTTTCCATTGAATCAATAATATGACGTTGTGATGGCAAGCACAAGCTTGAGGCCGGTGTTTCCGATACCAGAGGAATCCCACTTGCCGCCAGTGCTGTCGTCCCATGTCCAGTTCTCAACAAGGTAGAGACCCAGCGGGAAACCCGGTATCTGCATCTTTATTCCGGCTCCTACGGCAAAATACCAGTCGATATTCCTGAAAGAGGAGAGCTCGGAGATCTCGTCCGTCACACCGGTGGCAGAAGCAAATGCCTCAGCAGCCAGCATCTGATAAATCAGAGGATATGTTAGGTCTATCTGATTATGCCAGAGGAATGATTTATCATAAATGACATCGAAGCCACGTCCGATATTCATTCCATCGATATAGAGCATCTCATAGCGTGTCGCGCCTTCCTTTGCGTTATGCCAGCCCCATTTGCCATCGTTCTTCCAGAACTGATCGAACATGAAAGAGACGTTCGTCGAGTAAGAGAGGACAAGACTCATCGGACGATCCTCCTCATCTGTGAAGGAGTAGATCGAATGGTAGACCGCTCCGGAAAGGGAAACCCTGTTGTAGTTTGAAAGCCCGAAGAGAATGCCTCCTGCATAGGTGTATGAAGCGGAAAGCACATATCCCCTTGTCGTGTTCTGTCTCAGGTCACGACCGTCCCATGTGACGGAAAGGGTGAGCCTGTTTGACCATTGCCAGCCCTGATGATACTTGTAGATCAGCTCCTCATAAGGAGTGAACATCTGATCGTTGTAGACAGCATGGTTGATACCCAGCGAGATACCTGCAGACAATGTCAGCGAACCCGCATCAAAGGCGAAGGTATATCCTGTCGTATAGCCAAGCGCGATACGATAATAGTCATAAGACATGAGGTATGCATCCGACGGGTAAAGAGGATTATCCGTAGCATACCATTCCTCAGCTGAGTTATATCCAAGAGGGAATGTCACCTTGTTCTTGTCACGTCCATCGAACATTGCGGAGTTCGGGTTCTTCTGCAGTGTGTTGTCACGGCTGCTTCTCTCTAATGAAAGAGAGACTGAATTCGCCCATCTTCTGTCCCCCACCCAATCATCAGAAAGTGATACAGAAACAGACTGTGTATCGGGAGAGAGTGTAGTGGCGATGGCGAGATCACGGCCAGTTCCTGCCAGATTCCTGTCAGCCCACTGAAGGAATCCGGAGATGGGAAACCCGTCAACCGTACCTCCGAACGTCGCGCCAAACTGAAGCTCCATCTGGTTTCCTTCCTCAACGGTGAACTCGATGATGACGCCATCGGGTGTGTTGCCGTAGAGAAGATCAGCCCGGACTGTGGAGAGAAGTCCTGTGTTCATCATGTTCTGCTGGCTTCGGATGAGGGCCGATCGTGAGAAGACATCACCTACCTTGAGCGTGATCTCCCTTTCAAGGACATATGGCCTTGTCTTCGTAAGGCCGTTGATGACAATAGCCTCGACAACGGACTGGGAACCTTCTG
>CASFLH010000019.1 GCA_949295505.1 uncultured Spirochaetales bacterium
ATAAGTTCTTCCCTTCGAGCAAGCGATGCTCAGTGTGTCATGAGGTTAATCACGACCTGAAGCTTTCTGACCGTGAGTGGACATGCAAGAGCTGTGGTACACATCATGACAGAGACAAGAACAGTTGTAAAAACCTGCTGGATGAGGGAAAAGACATCCTTAACCGCTGGGCTAGCGGGGATAGCTCACTGATACTGGCACCATCAGGCGTCTTGAGTGAGAAGAAGCTCCACCCTCAGGCTCGCTACAATGTGAGACAGGATGGAGAGTAGGTCACCAATGCCCTGATGTCATCAAGACATCCGATGGATTTCACAATGGCAAAGGAAGATGACACATTCTGGGGCCGCCTTGTGGAATCAGCGGTGGGGACGCATCTTGTAAACTCGGTGACAGGTGAAGACGTCAGTCTCGGCTATTGGAGAGAGAAACAGAATGAGGTGGATTTCGTTCTTTGCAATGAATATTCCACAGTCGCATTCGCGGTGAAAAGCGGTGGAAGAACATATGGCAGAGGGATGGATGCCTTTCTGAGAAGATATCCGGAAAGTAAGGTCTTCTCCGTAGCAGCAAGAGCTGATTCCGGTTCGATGGCAATTCCATTGGAGGAATTCCTGCTCGGGAATCCCCTGGACTATCTTAGATGAAGGGCAGTATCGGTATTCTCTGCGTAACAGGTGTTTGCTTTTATCTGCTTCGTATTCATGCAATATGGAAATAATCTTCTTCTCATGAGATACTTTCCGCATGAGAAGATTGCTGATGCTTTCACTCCTGCTGCTGGCTGTAGCTTCCTTGTCTGCGATGGCTGACTGGAGTATCGGGATTGAGAGCAGTTACAGATACGATTTCGTGTCGACAGAGAACGGCTTGCAGGGAGTCCGGGAGGATAACGGCAGCGGTTTTGATGTCACGATACCGATTGAGTACGGATTCACTCCATGGTTCTCTCTTCGCAGCGGCGTGCGCTTTGCGATGAACGCCTCTGAATATATGAGGAGAGTGGATGATCTTATTATCGATGACTACACGAAGATGCATTATCTTATCGAGTTTCCGTTGATGGCACGTTTCTCATTCGGCAGCCGTGTGTTCCGGGGATTCGCAGGCGTCGGGGGATTTGTCGGTATCAGGCTTTTCGATTACTCGGAAGGCAGCATGATGCAGGTCACGCCCGGAGCGGATGATGGATTCCAGCTGGTGGATGTCAGCGCTGTCAGGAAGCTTGAGGAAGGTGACTGCCGCTTCGCAGCAGGACTGGAGGCGGAGGCTGGAGCCGCAGTCTCGGTTGCAGACTTTGCGGAGATATATCTTGCCTGCCGGTACCGCTATGGCCTTACAGATTACATGAGGGAACAGGGTGTCCATAGCCCGCTGTATTTTGATGATGTGAGCATCACGCTTGGTATCATGGTTGCGCTCGGAGGAGGTGGGGAATGAGACGTTTCATAGGATTCTTCCTGCTCTTTGCTCTTCTTGTATCATGCCATCCTCTGCCGCAGCTTGATTATTCAGATCATCTTGAACCGGAGACCTGGGCGGAGCTTTTCGATGTCTACTGGGAGAGAATGAGCACCAGCTATCTTTTCTGGGATTCCGATTACAGCAGCGGCAAAGACTGGAACAGCGTCAAAAGCACATACAGGCCGCTTTTCGAGGAACTGGGACCTCTGGACCACGGCAATGAGGGCGATGCGTCTCAGAGTGACAGCACCCGCGAGGCTGTAAGGTATTTCTGCCGCATCATGAGCGGTCTGAGCGATAATCATCACCAGATCCAGATTGGTGATGTGCTGGTGTCCAGATACATGCTGGCTCTGTATGGGAAGGCAGGTCTGAGCGAGGATGAGATTGTGAGTCTCCTGATGGGCGAAAGCCAGGCTGTTCCATCTGAGAAGATGCAAAAGCTTGATGCGATGACGGCTGAGAATGCCTCATCCATCATTTCCCTCTCCCTTGGTCTTCCAGACGGGAGCGGCGCCTTGAGTGCGGATGATGGTATGATTCCGGAAAAGGCCTCGGCTCTGGGTTTTTCTTTCCTTGAGTACTTCCAGGAGGATGATTTCTCAATCGTGCTTGGCAGGACAGTGGATGGTGTCCTTTACCTTGCATTCTCCGATTTCAGCATAGAAAGCCATGAGGACGCCAAAGTCATCGCTGAGCATTTCAGGACACAGGCTGCGGCAAGCGACACGTCAGCTGTCGTGATTGACCTCAGGGGCTGTGGCGATGGCTCTGCAGATGAGATCGCGATGCTCTTCAGTCCTTTCATCGGCACGGGCGTGCTGGAGACCGAGATCGGAGAGACCCGGCGGAAAGCAGGGGATGGAATGACGGATTACACGCCATGGATTCCGTTGTCAGTCTATCGCGACACTTCGGCGTCGCAGACGAAGTCGGGTCTTCCCACAGCGCTCATCGTGAATGGCACCACGGGGTCAGTTTCGGAATGGACTCTGCTTCTTTTCAAGGCGCTTTCAGGAAACGGCAGGTGTGCTCTGAGAATCTTCGGAGAGGAAACGGCTGGGATGCCTGGCTTTTACACAGGATCCTCTGCATTGTCCTCCGATGCCTCCATTTCCATGGCAGCAATGCAGGTGAGGGGCGATGGGGGGCGCGTTCGCGAAGGAAAGGGTATTGTTCCCGATGAGGAGGTTCCTTTCTCTTACGATGCGTTCCTCAGCGGAGATGATTCAAGGCTTCTTGCCGCGCTGGAGTGGGCTTCTTCCCGATGATAATCTTTGCAGTAACAGGTATCTGAGGCGTATTCCTTTGTATGAAGGAGATAATCGCAAGAACAGAGATACCAGCGCTGCGTGAAAGCTGCCCAGGCTATCGTGTGAACGTCGTTTCAGGTCATGAGATCAGAGGAAATCCGGATGCCGTAGTGGTGCTGCATCCAACCTTCGGTGATATGCTGGATGAGGAGAGGGCAATTGCAGATAGCGGTTCCAAGGCCACTCTCGTTGCCATAGTGGAACCTTTCAGGAGGCTTCTTTTCGAGGCTGTGTTTCCCTCTGCCGTGATACTTGATGACTCTGAGCGGATCGGAAAGGAAGATCTGCGCTGCCGTGAGGAAAAGAAAATCCGCTTCACCGAGAAGGAGAAGCGGACTCTCAAGGAACTGCCGTATGGGCTTTGCAGCAAGGAGCTTGCCGCAAGGCTTGGCGTCTCGGAGCGCTCCGTCAGAAGAATGAAGGAGCGCCTGATGCGTAAGACAGGGCTTGTATCCTCTGAGCAGCTGATGATTTACGCGCTTGTCGCGGTGGAAATCAGTACTCGCAGCTCTTCACATAGCGCGGATACGGGATGACGTCGCGGATGTTGGCGACGCCTGTCACGTACTGCACTGCGCGCTCGAAGCCAAGTCCGAATCCAGCGTGGGGGACCGTGCCATACTTTCTGAGGTCAAGATACCACCAGTAATCTTCCGGCTTCAGCCCAAGCTCGTTCATGCGCTTGACAAGCACATCGTAACGATACTCTCTTTCAGAGCCGCCGATGATCTCTCCCAGCCTCGGCGCGAGGACATCCATTGCCCTGACAGTCTCGCCGTCATCGTTCATCTTCATGTAGAATGCCTTGATGTCCTTCGGGTAGTCGGTGACGATGACAGGACGCTTTGCAACTTCCTCCGTGAGGAATCTCTCATGCTCGCTCTGGATTTCGACACCCCACTTCACAGGGAACTCGAATCTGTCGTTCTCCGGCTCGAGAACCTTGATAGCCTCTGTGTATGTCATATGAGCGAAAGGACTCTCGATGACATGGCGGAGCGTATCGACAACACCGTCGAGGACGAACTTGGAGAAGAACTCCATGTCCTCCGCGTTCTTCTCAAGAACATACGAGAAAACATACTTGAGGAATTTCTCTGCCCATTCCATGTCGCCTTCAAGGGTGCAGAAAGCCATCTCCGGCTCGATCATCCAGAACTCGGCGAGGTGACGTGCCGTGTTGGAGTTCTCTGCGCGGAATGTCGGCCCGAAGGTGTAGATGTTCTTCATCGCCGTGGCGTATGTCTCGCCCTCAAGCTGTCCGGAGACGGTGAGATTCGCCATCTTCCCGAAAAAGTCCTTGGAGTAATCCACCTTGCCGTCCTCTGTCTTCGGCACATTCTCAAGGTCCAGCGTGGTGACCTGGAACTGTGCTCCGGCTCCCTCGCAGTCTGATGCGGAGATGAGGGGAGTGTTGACGTATACGAAACCATTCTCCTGGAAGAATGAGTGGACCGCATAAGCCATTGTGCTCCTCACTCTCATCACGGCGCCGAAGAGGTTCGTGCGAGGTCTCAGGTATGCCTTCTCCCTCAGGAACTCGACTGTGTGTCTTTTCTTCTGGAGCGGATAGTCTGCAGGGCACTCTCCGATGAGCGTAAGCGTTTCCACAGCCATCTCGGTCTTCTGGTTGCCGCCCTGGGATGAGACGATCCGTCCCTCCGCGGTGATGCTGGCACCTGTCCCGATCCTGTCAAGAAGGGCTGTGTCGGTTTTTGCCTTGTCTATTACGCACTGGAGACCCTTGAGGCATGAGCCATCGTTGATTTCCAGAAAGCACACGTTCTTGCTGTCTCTTTTTGTCCTTACCCATCCTTCTGCCTTCACCGTCGCATCGGAAGGCTCGAGCTGGAGTATTGCCTTTATTCTATCCTGCATAATCATTCTCCTAGGAATACCGGAATTATTACGCAAAGTGGCGCTTAATTGCAACGAAGGGGAGGAAAAGAGAGTAGTCAGAGATAGCTATCAGGGGGAAAATGATGAAAATCTACCAGCAATATAGGATTGTATGTGCCATCTTGAGGCATTAAAATCGTAAGACAGGGGAAAGAAGGAGGCACAATGCATTATCTTGTGATCACCACAGGCAGCTGCGGAAACTGTTATATTTTCACGACAGGCCGCGATACGATCATCATCGATGACGGGGTCACATATAAGAAGATAACGGAGAAGATGGCGGAGCGCGGCATAGGGCAAGATACGATCCGTGCCCTTTTCCTTACGCATCTGCACCCGGATCATTCAAAAGGCGTCGGAGTGCTGCAGCGAAAGCTCGGCATCCCAGTCTACATCTCTTCACTTTCCGCTGAGCGGAATGAGAGCATCATCATCCGCCAGAAAATAGAGAGGAGTCTTATCAGGACATACGAGTTTGGGGAGGATATCTCCGTTCCGGGCTTTACGGTGCATCCCTTTCCGACAAGCCATGATTCCGATGGCTCTGCAGGGTATGCGTTCTCTTCTTCCGATGCTTCAGTCTTCCTTATGACTGACACCGGCATCATCCCTGATGAGGCGTGGAATCTCTCTCAGAGAGCGAGAATCAAGTTCATTGAATCTAATTATGATGAGGAGATGCTCCTCACAGGCTCTTATCCTCAGTTCCTCAAGGACAGGATAAGAGGCGCCTATGGCCATCTTGCCAATTCCGATGCCATCGCTTTTGCGAAGCGCACGTCGAATCTGGGGGATAGCCTGTATTTCGTGCACCTCAGCGCCAACAACAACGCTCCTCAGATTGTGAGGGAGCTTGCGCGCTCGGAGATTCCATCCGGTATCTTCTGCAAAGTCTGTGAGCGCGGGGAGCTTTTCGAGGGTTTCTATGGGGAATAAGAGTAAGATTAAAAAGATCACAGAAAAGGAATGCCGGCATGTAAAGCGTCCCGACGGACTTAAGATGAAGACCGTGAAGGGGTATACCTTCCCAGATTTCATGGCTGCCATCTCCTCGCGCTATCCGAAGCGGACATGTTACCGAGTCTTCCGCAGCGGAGAGGAGAATGATATCTCCTACAGCCAGCTTGTCTGGTATGCGGAGGCAGCTGCATCCTATCTGCTTTCGTTGGGAGTAGGAAAGGGAGACAGGATAGCGATCATAGGGGAAAGCTCTCCCGAGTGGATGGTGATGTATCTGGCCGTTGTCTCCATTGGCGCTGTTGCCGTGCCCATCCTTCCGGATTTCCCTTCCCGCGATATGCTCTCCATCCTTGCTGACAGCGGGGCTAAAGGCGCTGCGGTCAATACAAAGCATTTCCCGAAGATAAAGGACGCGCATCCGCTTTTCCTTTTCAGGCTTGATGACCTTGTGCACATTCCGGCGATTCCCGAGGACTCATCATTCGCGGATGCTCCCGGATTCCCGCTGAGGACGCAGAAGATAAAGATGAAGGATCTGGAGGCTTCCCGTCCAGAGGAGAGCGACAGCGCGTCCATCATCTACACATCGGGGACAACCGGCGCCTCAAAAGGCGTGGAGCTCTCGCACATGAACATTCTGCGATGCGCGGACCTGGCAAGCGATGTATATGTCAAGCTCAATCCTGGGGAGAAGGTGCTGTCAATCCTTCCCATGGCGCATGTCTATGAGTTCACGATAGGGCAGATCCTGCCGATGATGAAAGGTCTGGAGATAAACTTCCTTGGCCGCCAGCCAGCTGTCTCCATCCTGCTTCCGGCTCTTTCGGAGATCAGGCCCCATGTCATGCTCTCCGTGCCCCTTCTGATCGAGAAGGTTTATAAGGCGGCTGTGCTTCCGGTACTGAAGGGAGATGGCAGGATAGCAAAGCTCGCGCATAATCCTCTCACTAAAGGGCTTGTCATGAGGACAATAGGCCGTAAGCTCAGGAAGACTTTCGGGCATCGGCTCAAGTTCTTCGGAATCGGAGGCGCCCCGCTTGACAGCGAGGTCGAGGCATTTCTCCATGCGGCGCATTTCCCGTATGCCCTTGGTTATGGTCTCACGGAGACATCCCCCCTCGTCGCCGGCTGCGGCTCGAAGCACTCAGATGAGAAACCTGGCTTCATAGGACCTGTTGTGAAGGATGATGATGTTATCCTCCTTGACTGCAATGCAGAAGGTGTCGGGGAAATCGCGGTGAAGGGTCCGAATGTGATGAAGGGATACTACAACCGTCCCGATCTCACTGCGGAGGTCTTTACGGAGGATGGATACTTCCGTACCGGAGATCTCGGGTATCTTGATAAAAAAGGGCGTCTTGCGATCCGTGGAAGGGTCAAGACCATGATACTCGGACCGGGCGGGGAGAACATCTATCCTGAGATGATAGAGACGCTGATCAATAACCTCGATTTCGTCGAGGAGTCCCTTGTCGTTCCAGAGGATGGAGGGCTCCTTGCTCTTGTGAAGATCGATATCGCGCTGATGGCGGACAAGATGAAGATCTCCGTGCAGGAGGCGCAGAAGGAGGCGGAGAAGTACATCGCCTCAATCCGCAAGAACGTGAACTCGCAGCTCTCGGCCTTCTCGAAGATATCAGCGGTGAGGCTGCAGGAGAAGCCTTTCGAGCGCACGCCTACGCAGAAGATCAAGCGCTTCCTTTACCCTGAGCGTAAGAGGAAAGGGGACAAGGACGAGGAAAAGCGCTAGAATCTGTCACTATGAACAACATACAGGACTTAAGGATTCGCTCAATAGAGCCGCTTCTCACTCCCTCTGATATGGAAAAGCTTTGTCCAGTATCAGAGGAAGAGGCGGCAAGAATCTCATCATACCGTCATGCTGTCAGCGCCATTGTTAAAGGCGAGGATGACAGGCTTCTTGCTGTCATCGGACCATGCTCGATTCATGATACAAAGGCTGCCCTCGATTACGCCAGGAGGCTGAAGAAGCTTGCCGATGAGGTCTCCGATGTCTTTTTCATCGTCATGCGCACCTATTTTGAGAAGCCCCGGACGGCACTGGGGTGGAAAGGTCTCATCATCGATCCTGATATGAACGACAGCGGGAATATCGGCAAGGGCCTGATGATCGCGCGCCGCCTCCTGATAGACATCACGGATATAGGGCTGCCAGTCGGATGCGAGGTGCTTGATCCTATTGTCCCGCAGTACACTGATGAGCTCATGAGCTGGTCATCAATCGGTGCCCGCACAACTGAAAGCCAGACGCATCGCTCACTTGCTTCGGGTCTTTCTGTCGCTGTCGGCTTCAAGAACAGCACCTCAGGCGATCTCACGGCTGCTGTCAATGCCGTAAAGGCTGCCGCCAGCCCCGCATCGTTCATTGGTGTAGGGAGGGATGGAAAACTTGCAGTCTTCCGCTCTGCAGGAAACGATGCCACGCATCTCATCCTCCGTGGCGGCGACCAGGGACCGAATTACTATGAGGATGATGTGGAGGAAGCTGCGGCAATGATGACGAAAGCAGGTCTTCAGCCGAGTATCATCATTGATTGCTCCCATCAGAACAGCCATAAGGATTTCACGCGACAGAAGAGGGTTCTCCGCGCTGTGATTGACCAGGTGAGATGGGGTGAAAGGCATATCAGGGGATTCATGCTTGAGTCGAATATCCATGAGGGCGCGCAGAAGATCCCCTCTGATCCGTCCATGCTTGAATATGGTGTCTCCGTCACAGATGGCTGCATAGGATGGGAAGAGACGGAGAGAATAGTGAAGAACGCCGCCGGACTCGTCAGAGAGGCGAGGAAGAATGGCGGAAAGGTGGAAATACTATGAAGGTTATCGTGTTCCTTGCGGAAGGCTTTGAGGAGACAGAGGCTCTCTGTCCTGTTGATGTTATGAGAAGATCTGGTCTTGAGGTTCTGCTTGCAGGCGTGGATGGTGAGTATGTGACTTCTTCCCATGGTGTCACCATCAAGGCAGATATCGCGCTTGATGATGTCTCTGATGATGAGGTTTTCTCCGCTGCGTTCTGTCCGGGAGGAATGCCAGGAAGCGTCAATCTCGCTCAGTCCTGGAAGGTGAACAGGATTATTGTCAGCACTGCACAGACAGGCATCGTTGCCGCTATCTGCGCAGCTCCTGCTGTTGTCCTTGCTCCGCTTGGCCTCCTGAAGGGACGCAATGCGACCTGCTACCCGGGATGCGAGAGCTATGCGCCTGATATGGTCTTCTCCTCATCAGGCATTGTCGTTGACGGGAATATCGTGACGGGAAAGAGCGCAGGCTGGGCTTTTGACCTTGGCCTGAAGCTTGTAGAGCTGCTTTCCGGAGCAGATGCGGCGGAAAAGACCCGCGCTGCTATCTGCTACAAGGATTAAGCGATCAGCCGTGAGATGAAGGCTCTGATACCATGGGCCTTCTCCATGGCGACGTTTCTTACCAGGTCCCTGTCGAACCTGAAGCCGCTGCACTCTGTATTGTAGAGCGCCGAGAAGAATGCAGGATTGATGTTTCTTCCGACTGCAAGGCTGGCAGCGGGGTCCTCCCTGAGTGTCCTGATGATAGGATCATAGATCCTTTCCTTCCACTCCAGGGCAGCATCCTCGAAGGAGAGTATCCTTCCTGCTCTGCGTTCGATCCTTCTGTAATTCTGGATGCTTCCGCAGATGGCATTCTCCTCTCCGGGAACATCCTTTCCTGAAATCTTTCTTACAAGGATCCTCTCGTTATCTGTCATATCTGACTCCTTCTTAAGGTTCCTCACTTTTGTCGGCTATAGATTGTCCCTTTGTGGTATTATAGTCAATATATTTTATGCAAAATTCATAAGAAGAGCGTGTTAACTCCTTTTCTTAGAATATAATAACAACAAAAAAAATGGACCCGAAGGTCCATTGTGGCAGAAACTGCAACTTATTTTCTCTCTTTGAGAAGATCCCTGATCTCTGTCAGGAGCTGTACGTCTGCAGGAGGTGCTGCCGGTGCCGCGGCTGCTGCTGCCTCTGCTTCTTTCTTGTGAGTTGCGTCCTTGAGCTTGTTGAATGCCTTGACGACGAGGAAGAGAGCGAAAGCGATGATGACGAATGAGATGATGGAGTTGATGAAGAGTCCATATCTGATGGCAACAGCCTCTGTCGTCTCAGTTGCAGGCTTGAGGACAATCTGCAGTGATGAGAAATCAATGCCTCCGACAAGAAGCCCGATGACCGGGTTGATGAAATCATTCACGAAAGAATTGATGATAGCCGTGAATGCAGCGCCTACAGAGATACCTACTGCCATATCAATGACGCTGCCTCTTGATATGAACTTCCTGAATTCAGCAAAGAAACCTGTGTCTTTCATAAATATTTACTCCCAAAACAGCGGCAACTATATATTAAAAACATATGCGTGTGAACCTCTAAACAGAAATAAAGTAAAATGCAATAATGCGGTAGGAGTTTTTATGTATTTTCCAGAAAATTACAGGCCTCTTCTCGGCCAGCACGAGACAGAGAAGGCCATAAAGGATGCAAAGGATACGTTTGAGCGCTCACTTTCGGGAGCCCTGAGGCTTTCAAGAGTGACTTCACCGATTTTCGTTCCATCGGGATCCGGTATAAATGATGATCTTAATGGCATTGAGAATCCTGTGCGCTTCAGCGTGAAGAATCTCGGCGGTGAGAACATGGAGATTATCCAGTCCCTGGCTAAATGGAAGAGAATGGCGCTTGCTGATTACGGCGTGAAGCCAGGCAAGGGAATATATACGGACATGAACGCGCTCAGACCTGATGATGATATAGACGAGATCCATTCCATCTATGTCGATCAGTGGGACTGGGAGAAGGTTATGGATGAGAGCGAGAGGAATCTTGACTACCTCAAGCGTACCGTTCGTGATATCTACAGCGCCATCAAGCGCACGGCATTCCTCCTCGAGGAAGATTATCCACAGCTTCACGACACGCTGCCGGAATCAATTACGTTCGTGCACACGGAGGAGGCTGCCGCCCAGTATCCTGATCTGACGCCTCAGCAGAGGGAGAAGGAGCTTGCCAGGAAATATGGTGCTGTATTCCTGATAGGAATCGGATACGGCAATCCTCCTCACTCAGGCCGCGCTCCCGATTACGATGACTGGTCAACTGAGACAGAGGACGGATACCATGGTCTCAATGGTGACATCATCGTCTGGGATACGGTGCGTCAGGATTCGCTGGAGCTTTCCAGCATGGGGATAAGAGTGAATAAGGAGGCGCTTCTCAGACAGCTTGAGATCCGCGGCTGCATGGACAGGAAGGATCTGTACTGGCATAAGCGTCTCCTTGCGGGTGAGTATCCACAGACAATCGGAGGTGGAATAGGACAGTCCAGACTCTGCATGTTCCTGCTCCATAAGGCACATGTAGGGGAAGTCCAGGCCTCCATCTGGCAGGAAGATGCGCGGCGTGAAGCCTTGTCAAAAGGATTCTCGCTTCTGTAATTCCAGGGTTTGAAAGAAGATAGAATCAGCAGTGTACAAAAAAGAAAATTTTGCTGCTGATTCTATTGACGAAAGTCCTGAAATAACCTAAATTCTTTGACTGTCGAGCGGTCGTGGTGGAATTGGTAGACACGCTAGCTTGAGGTGCTAGTGGCGAGAGCTGTGCTGGTTCAAGTCCAGTCGACCGCACTCGGAAAAGATCCTTCTTCTGGTAACAGCAGAAGGATTTTTTCATATCCGTAGGTATTGCTCACGTGGTGGCAGCCTTCATTGCTCTGTTATTGCAAGACTGGGGCAAAGGAAATGAAGAGGGCTGCAGATAAAGCTCCTGAATCGCTTCTAGGGAGATAAATTCCAACATAATTGTTAATTTATGCTGTAGATATCCAAATGAAGCAAAGTACAAATTGACATTTGTTATATATGAAAGTAAGAATAAACCAGAGTCCTCGTTAGACGAAAGTGGGCCCAGTGCCATGCGTTCCTAAGGAACCTAGTCTTTCTGAGGGCTTATTTTTTCAAG
>CASFLH010000020.1 GCA_949295505.1 uncultured Spirochaetales bacterium
CCTGGCTATCGCTTCCTGAAGCGTCAGACCTCTCACATCTATCTGGTAGTCCGCCTTTTTCTGCTGCACGCCATATTCAATGCTGGTCTTTTTCTTCTCTTCAGGGGCCTTATGCACCATCGAGCGCCTGATGTCCATCCTCAGTCCATTCTCAAGCGCAACGGATACTGTCTTCTCATTGACTGCGATTACCTTTCCCCTCGTGCCGGAACTGCCGCAGAGGACGCTATCTCCAGGGCTTAGAGGCGTATCATCGGCAAGGAGTTCCTCCTCTTCGGTGACAAGGCTCTCCTCTTTCTGTTTTTTCTCCTCAACGGACCTGATGTACTGCTTGACCTTACGCGTCTTCTCGGGCGTCAGGGTACCGGTACGGACATCCATCACAAGCTTTTCAAGATCCTTCCTTGTCTGCCGCAGATACTGGTTCAGCTCACGGACCCCTTCCTTTCTGAGCTCGTTTTCCTTTTTCTCCAGCTCCTTTTCCCTGCGTTCGTACTCAGCTGCGGCGTTTTCTTCTTTTTTCCGGAGAATGCTGATTTCAGTGATCTTTCTGTCTAGAGTACGTTCCTTGGATATCAAGGCCTTGATGATCTTCCCTGTCTCAGCATTCCCGCCCCTCAGCTCAAGGGAAGCGGCATCGGTAATTTCCTTCGGAACATGCATGCGGATTGCCGTTGCAATCGCATGGCTGTCTCCCGGGATTCCCTCCAGCACCCTGTATGTCGGCATTCCAGATCTCTCATCGAACTCCATGGAAGCGTTCATCATCCCATCCTCTGAATACGCGAAGCTCTTGACCTGGGAATAATGCGATGTGATACAGGTCAGCGCTGCATGTTTTGAGAAATAAGAAAGAATTGCCCTTGAGAGAGCCGCTCCTTCTTCCGGATCGGTACCCGAACCGAGCTCATCAAGGATAATCAGGGACGATGAATCCGCCGCTCTGCAGATTGCGGCGATGTTCTTCATATGGGAGGAGAATGTGGAAGCGGCATCGAGTATGGACTGGCCGTCTCCGATATCAGTATAGACCGATGAGTACACGGGAAGGACGGAATGAGGGTCAGCCGGGATATATCCCGAAATCTGATTCAGCAGCGACAGCAGCGCGATTGTCTTCATTGTAACAGTCTTTCCGCCCGCGTTAGCACCGGAAAGGACAAGTGCCCTCACATCCGCAGAGAGCGAGATCGTAATCGGCACGGCCTTATCTCCCAGCAGCGGATGCCTTGCTGCAATCAGGGACAGATGCCTGCCTTCTCTCGGCTGGACTGCTTTCACGCGCTTTGCCCACAGTGCGAAGGAATAATGGAAATCGAAGTCAATGACAACTTCGAGCATATCGCAAAGGATTGGCACCATGCTGCGCACAGCATCGGAAAGATCATGCAGGATCCTTGCTTTCTCGGCTCTGATACGCTCTTCTGCGATGACTGCCTCGTTATTCAGCATAAGCAGCTCAGAGGGTTCTGCAAAAAGGGTATTGCCGGATGAAGATGCCCCCGATATATAACAGCCTGACATCCTTTTCTGATCGCTTCTGATGGGGATGACCACTCTTTCGTTGCGGAACATCGCCTCACTCTGCTGCACAAGGTTTCTGTGTTCCGTTATGAAACGCGATGAATAGCGCACACGTTCAGCCCTGATCTCATCCCTTTTCCGGATAAGAGGCAGCAAACGAGGATGATCTTCATGGACATTTCCATCTGAATCAAGGGAGGAGAGAATCTCTTCGGAAAGCTTCCTGTCCTCCTCATGTATCTCATCCTCCTTCTCAAGGAAGACCAGCATTGCGATATACGAATGGAGGAACTCACCGGCTCTGTATATGCTCTCTCCGGAAAGATCCGCATGCGTTGATTCCACATATGTGAAGATATCCGAGATACGGGGAAAAGGATCGGGAGCTGCACCTGAAAGCAGATTAAGGTATTCCTCAATGCGGCGGGCTCTTCCTGCAATGACGGCCCTGTCATCGGAAACAAGTGCAGGCGTTATACGTTCCCTTCCCTCAGGAGAAAGCGCGCTCGACCTTATTATATCCAGAACCTTATCCAGTTCCGTGTCCTTCACAGTACGCTCAGTGATCATTTCCTCTTATTCCTCAGATACAGCGGCTTTCTCTCCTCAAGCGCCTGCAGAATCCGCAGGTAGCTTTCATACCGCTCTGGAGAAACCCTTCCATCCTCAACCATCCCAGGGAGTGCGCACCCATCCTCTCCGTGATGGAGGCAGCCCTGGAAGAAGCAATCTGCGCTGCTGAATTCCGGAAAAGACTCCCTGACCGCTGAAAGATCCTCAAACGGGACCTCTATTTCCCTGACACCAGGAGTGTCTATCACACGGATGCCGTCTTTCTCCAGATAGAGCGAGTGATTCGTGGTATGCCGGCCCCTGTTATATTTATCTGATACAGCACCAGTTCTCTGAGCTGATCCAAGGAGCGTGTTGATCAGGGTGGACTTCCCCACTCCGCTTTGTCCGACAAAGGCCGTAAGTTTACCCTCCAGCTTAGCCTTCAGCTCAGGAATACCATCACCCGTCAGGGAGGATACGGGGAAAACAGGGAAACCAATATCCCTGTAAAGCCATATGCCTTCATCGATTCCCTGGTCAGACTTGTTCATGATGATGATCAGATCAGAACCCGAGGAGCATGCGATCGCCCTGTCCAGAAAGCGTGGCCTGAACGGTGGTGAGGATGAGGATACTACAATCGCAGTCTGATCCTGATTGGCTGCAATCGTCTGGTTCATTTCCTTCTTGACATTCCATCGGCAGAATGCGCTGTATCTCTCCTCAATGGATGTGATAAGCGCCTCATCAGCGGAATAAGGCTCCCCCACTGCGATATCACCGACAGCGACAGGATTATACTCAGCCTCATCTTTCTTCAGTACCTTCCCTTTGATACGGGCTGTGTAAATCTTCCCGTCATCAACGGAATAAGCCATATATATATTGTTGATCGCGCGGCGGATCTGGAAGCGCATCAGGCTATCTCCTGTACTGAAAATGCTTTCATAACTTTCAAGCTGGCATCCATTATCTGTCTCCTGAAAAAAGGATTATAACATCAAGACAGATTTTGCTCCATGACAGGCTTTTAGTTTGGAATATTTGTATTAAGATTATATTGTACATAGAATTTATTTATTGTTTTGATATAATTTATTCATATATTTATATTGTAACTCATAAATTATGTATGAATTTGCCTCTGTAAAGATTTGTTTGACATGTATATGATTTTCAAATCGTATCATTCTACTGGCAATTCGAAAGCAGAATCATAGTTTATCAGAAGAATTGACAATCTGGATTTGCTGGGTAAGTATTCATATATGTTCCCGCTCAAGAGATGCAGTGCCAGTGGATGCAATGCGTACACCTTCGATGGAGGTGAGTTCTGCTATCATCATTCGCCTGCGAAGGAAAATATCAGGAAGGGAATCACGAATGCGATGGAAAGCGCCCATGCATTACGGGACATGTCCATCGTTGCCGCTGATTTCAGGAATATAAGGATGCGCCAAGGACTCAGGATCACGGGAATGAATTTCTCTTTCTGCGTCTTCGACAACTGCGTTTTTGACAAGACCATAATGCTTTCTGCGTTCTTTGATTTCTGCCTCTTCACACGCTGTTCGTTCATTGGCACGGAAGGACGTTACGCCGTTTTTGCCGGTTCCACTTTCGCCGAATGCGAGATCGCGGACTCCGTGATCATTCATTCCAACTTCATGGGCATTGAGGCTGATAACTGCTCTTTCTCCGGCAACGACTTCTATTACAGCAATTTCTCTCTTTCCAGGCTTGTGAATGTCTCGCTTGATGACTGCAACCTCAAGCGTACAAGTTTCCGTTCAGCGATGACCAAAGGCGTGACATTCAGATACTCCAATCCCGAGGAAGCTTACTTCCACAAGGAGGACATATGAGAATTATGCCACATTTCTCAGCGGAAGGACTTTCAAACGTATATCTCATAACCGATGATGAACGGAATGGGATCATCGTCGATCCCGCGCATATTGATAAGGAGCTGCTGGAGATGATAGCCAATTTCTGCAGCAATCTCATCGCTGTTCTCATTACTCATAAGCATAGATCTCATACAGCCGGACTCGGCACGTTAATGAAGATATACAATCCAGCGATTTATGCTTATTCCTCCGATATAGATGGCTATCCAGCTACAGCCCTGCCAGATGGCGAGGAACTTATGATAGGAACACTGAAAGTGAAAGCACTTCATGTCCCCGGGCATTCCATTGATTCCCTTGTCTATCTGATAAATGGTGCCGCGCTATTCACGGGAGACACGCTCCTTTCCGGATCGATATCGAGGACACATAGCTTCGTTGAACGCGCGCTTCTGATCAGGTCGCTTGAGATGAAGGTGATGAAACTCCCTGGAAGCACGCTACTCTACCCGGGACACGGGGCTCTCTCAAAGCTCAGGATTGAGAAGATGCTGAATCAGGATCTGCTGCAATATGAATCTGAGAGCAGACTCTCAAGAAGGATCTGAAAGCCTCTGGATCATTTGTGTCATCCGTTCCGGCATGGGTGATTCAAAATGCATTCTCTCCCCCGTCTCCGGATGATTGATATCAAGAGAGAAAGCGTGGAGC
>CASFLH010000021.1 GCA_949295505.1 uncultured Spirochaetales bacterium
ACCGCCATCTTCATTACGGCCATGAGGCGTTTGGCATCCGCACTCTTGACTTTTTCCTTCACCTCGATCGTGACGCTGCTATGCACGCCTGCGATCTTCTTAACCAGCAGTCCTGCCGGACGTGCATGGATTCCCAGTTCGTCTTTAATCGTATAGTCGAATGTTTTCATATTCACACCTCACTGTTAATTACATTCTTTCTCAATTCGAGTATCCTCGATGGTGCGACAGAAAGTTCGTCGTATCCCATTTTGAGGAATTCGTCTGTCAGGGAGAGATCTCCTGCAAGCTCCCCGCAGATTCCAGCCCATATACCTGCCTGATGGGCATTGCTGGCAATCATCTCAAGCAGACGCATTAACGCCGGGTGATGAGCATCGTAGAAGGCATCAAGCTTCTCATTCTGTCGGTCTATCGCCAGAGTATACTGCGTCAGATCGTTTGTTCCCACGCTGAAGAAATCGACTTCATGGGCAAGCTGGTCACTTATGATAGCAGCTGCCGGGGTCTCAATCATGATTCCGAGCTCGACATCACCTGTTTTGATACCCTCTGCGTGGAGTTCATCCTGGATTTCCTTGCAGAAAGCCTTTATCTCACGGACCTCTCCAACGGAGATGATCATCGGGAACATTATTGCCGCATTTCCGTATGCGCTTGCCCTGTATATGGCTCTCAGCTGGGTGCGGAAGATGTCTTTCTGTGTAAGACATATCCTGATGCCTCTGTATCCAAGTGCAGGATTCTCCTCCGCATCAAGATTGAAATAGGCGACCTTCTTGTCTGCCCCGATATCCAGAGTGCGTATGACGGTCTTCTTCCCATTCATCGCTTCTAGTACAGTGCGGTATGCCTCAAAGAGCTCATCTTCCTTTGGAAAGTCATCCCTTCCAAGGTATAGGAACTCGCTTCTCAGCAGTCCTATGCCTTCCGCATCACCGTCAATGACGTACTTTATATCGGAAGGACTTCCGATGTTTGCGAAGAGCTTCACCTTGCGCCCTTTGCGGGATACGCTTTCCTTGCCCCGGTACTGCTCAAGCCCCGCCTTGTATTCTCCAGCGCTTTTCTGCTTCGCTTTCATTTCAGAAAGAGTCTTCTCATCGGGTTCGATATAGTAATTTCCAGAAAAACCATCGACAATCATCAGCTTCCCGTTGAGGGAGGGGTCTATGTCAATGTCTGTAAGTACGAGGGATGGGATGTTCATGACCCTTGCAAGAATCGCGGTATGTGAGTTTGAAGAGCCCTGCCTTGTTACGAAAGCGAGAATCTTATCCTTGTCGAGGGCAACCGTCTCGCTTGGGGTCAGGTCCTCTGCGACTATGATACCCGGTTCATCCATTCTGAAGCCTTGGTCAGCTCCAGTGAGAATCCTGATGAGCCTGTCTGAGATATCCCGCACGTCAGTGGCACGGGCTTTCATGTATTCGTCATCCAGTGCGGCGAAGGCGCTTGCCTGAGCATCTCCTATCTCATGTACGGAGAACGCGGCATCGCTTCCCGACTTAATCATGGCCTCTATTCCCTCCAGGTAATCAAGATCCTCAAGGAATAGTGACTGCACTTCTATGATAGCAGCCTGTTCCTCTCCGATTTCGGCAGCGGTCTTGTCATAGAGGGCTGAAAGCTCGGCTCTCGCTGTCTCCTTTGCCTCTTCAAATCTTTTGAGTTCCTTTTCGATGTCGGAACATTTCCTGTCAACCAATTCCTTCTCTTTCGTCCGCACATATATGCGGCCGATAGCAAC
>CASFLH010000022.1 GCA_949295505.1 uncultured Spirochaetales bacterium
AGCTTCTCCTTGATGGAAGCAGACTCTTCCTTGCTGACGCCTTCCTTGATGTTGCCGCCGTTCTCGCAGAGATCCTTTGCCTCCTTGAGACCAAGACCTGTGACAGCCCTGACTTCCTTGATGCATGCGATCTTCTTTGCAGCATCCACGCTCTTGAGGACGACTGTGAACTCAGTCTGCTCCTCCTCTGCGGGAGCATCAGAAGCAGCACCAGCTGCAGGACCGGCAACAGCTGCCGCAGCAGCAACGACACCGAACTTCTCCTCCATCATCTTGATGAGGTCCGCAACGTCCATAACGCTCATCTGAGCGATGGATTCAAGGATTTCTTCCTTTGTAGCCATATTATCTTCTCCTTATAAAAACCACGGTCTAGCAGGTTACTTGAAGACTAGGACCGTATTAGTTCTCTGATTCTGTAGCAGCCTCTGCTGGTGCGCCACCCTTTGACTCGACATAAGCAAGGAGTGTAGCAGCGAGTTTCTGTACAGGTGCCTTCATCGTACCCATGAGGGAAGCGATGAGCTCGAGCTTGGTCGGGAGCTTCGAGAGTGCCTCAACTTCCTCGGCTGACATGAACTTTCCATCAAGAAGAGCTCCCTTGACCTGAATGCTCACACCATCCTTGTTCGCATTGAAAAGAACCTTGGCGACCGTATTTGCTGTGTCACCCTTGACGAGAGCAACTGCTGTAGGTCCCTTCATCTGCTCCTCCGCACCTGTCTTGTCCAGGTCCTTGAGAGCGATCTTTGCGTAGCGGTTCTTTACTACACGATATGCAGCCTCATCCTTTCTCAGAGCCTTTCTGATGTCGGTGATCTGCTGTACTGTCATTCCTCTGTAATCTGTGAAGATGAATCCGCTGTAATCCTTGAATTCATCTCTGAGAGCTGCGACAGCATCTTCCTTTGCCGGGGTTACACGTGTCTGATAATTCTCCATGTCATCCCTCCATTACACTGCTGCAGAAGCATCGATAGCTTCCTTGTAGTTCACGCGGACTCCAGGACCCATCGTAGATGAGAGAGCCACTGATACGATGAAGTCTCCCTTTGCATCGGCAGGCTTCTTCCTGAGGATTTCCGTGATAGTCACCTTTGCGTTCTCAGCGACCTTGGCCGGATCCATGTCAACCTTGCCGACTGCCATATGGACAACACCTGTCTTGTCAGAACGGAATTCAACACGACCCCTTCCAAGCTCCTCAAGAGCTTCCTTGATATCATTGGTGACAGTATGTGTCTTCGGGTTCGGCATAAGTCCCCTTCTACCAAGGATAGGTCCGAGTCTACCTACATCCTTCATCATATCCGGAGTAGCGACAGCGATGTCGAAATCCATCCAGCCGCCTCTGATCTTATCGATGAGATCAGTATCGCCAACGTATGCGGCGCCAGCAGCCTTTGCCTCCTCAGCCTTCTCGCCCTTTGCGAAGACAAGAATCCTCTTCTGTGCCATGAACTGGTTAGGAAGGACAACTGTATCCCTTACAGACTGGCTCTTCTTGAGTGAGAGAGCAACGGAAACCTCAACTGTCTCGTTGAACTTCGCATATGCAACGCTCTTTACAAGCTCTGCAGCTTCCTGAAGTGTGTACTCCTTGGATCTGTCAATCTTCTTGACAGCTTCCTGGTATTTCTTTCCTCTCTTCATCTTACTTCTCCACCTCTACACCCATTGAGCGGGCTGTACCAGCAATGATTCTCTTAGCAGCATCAAGATCGTTGGCGCTGAGATCCTCAAGCTTGGTCTTGGCGATTTCCGTAAGCTGTGCATCAGTGAGCTTGCCGACCTTCACCTTGTTAGGCTGACCGGAAGCTGTCTGAAGACCGAGTGCCTTCTTGATGAGAACAGCTGCTGGAGGAGTCTTGAGGATAAAAGAGAAGCTCTTATCCTGATAGACAGTGATGATAACAGGAAGGATGAGTCCAGGTTCATATCCCTTAGTCTTGTCATTGAACTGCTGGACGAACTGAGGGGCGCTTACCCCATGAGGTCCAAGAGCCGGTCCGATTGGTGGTGCCGGTGTGGCCTTCTGGGCAGGGCACTGCAGCTTGATTACGGCAGTAACCTTCTTCTTTGCCATTTTTTTCTCCTTACGCTTTGGAGCTATTGCTCCGCGCTGGTATTAACGCTCTTCAACGAAGAGCTCCCACCCCTGTAACGGGGGAGATATCAATTATGATGTCAAAAAACGGATTCTGGTCAGACCAGAACCTTCTCGACCTGCGAGAAATCGACCTCAACAGGTGTCGATCTGCCGAAGATCTGTACGGAAAGACGGAGCCTTCCCTTTGCAAGATCGATATCGTCGATAGTACCATTGAAGGAAGCGAACGGCCCGGAAATGACCTTGACCTCCTCCCCCTTCTCGAAATCCTGCTTCGGGCGGAATACCTTCTCCTCCGGCATTTCGCCAGTGCGGCGGAGAATGTCCGTATGCTCTCGCTGTGTAAGCGGCTTGGGAGGATTCTTTCCTGTCTTGTCTGCAGTAAGAAAACCTGTGACTCCCGGGATTCTCGCAATCTTGGCAGTCACTGTACGCCATGTGTTCTCAGGGAGATCAAGCTCAACGAGGATATATCCTGGCAGGACCTTCTTGAGCTCGATTTTCTTCTCGCCCTTATCATTCACTACCGGGACCTGTTCCATCGGAACGCTTACTCCCGTGCAGTAAGCAGAGAACTCCGCGTCTGATGAGCGGAGCTTATTGATGATTCTCTCTATTTTCTGCTCGTAGCCTGAATATGTATGGACGACGTACCAGCCTCTGGCCATTTCCTCTCCTAGAATATAAGGTCAAGGCAGAGACCGAGTACGGTATCTACAAGACCGAGTACAACTGCAAAGACTATCGTGGAGATGATGACGATCCAGGTTGAATGGATGACGACTGACCTTGTAGGCCAGGACACATTCTTCATCTCGAACCAGCATTCCTTGAAATATCTTGCGATCTTCTTCATTACTTAATCCCTTTCTCTCGGAGTGCCAGCAGGCCAGGTAGGATTCGAACCTACAACACCCGGTTTTGGAGACCAGTGCTCTAGCCGTTGGAGCTACTGACCTGCTCGCACCCCGAAAATGAGCTCAGCTCTTATTTAATCTTTGTCTCGCGGTGCAGCGTGTGCTTGTGCTCGAACGGGCAATACTTCATAAGCTCGAGCTTATTAGGTGTATTGCGGCGGTTCTTCTGAGTTGTATAGTTCTTCTGCTTGCACTCTGTGCACTGAAGAGCAATCTTCTCTACAGGACCTTTCTTCTTTGAACTAGCCATCTTTTATCTCCTCGGCATTGCCGTTTTTTATCGTGAACGGAAAACATAAAGGGACACTTCCCCCTCCATGTCTTCAGCTACCGTCGGTTCATCTTAGCCAAAGTCGTAAGGTAAGTCAATAGACTTGGCACCCAACAGCACGATGCTCCTTATAATATGGGCTGCCCCGCCCTGCTGCAAGTGCCAGAAAAATTAAAAAGAAGCAGAAACAGAACGTCTGATATACATTTGTTTATAATTTTGTTGCAGTCGCAGTACAGGAGAAATACAATTTCCGTAACTAATCCAGGAGGAAAAAATGTCTGGAATCGGATTGATTATCTCGTTCGTGATAGCAATCATCGTAATGATCATCGCTATCAGCAAATTCAAGGTTCATCCTTTCATCGCGCTGATGGGAATCTCTCTCATCCTCGCAATTGTTGTCGGCATACCGCTCGCCAACATACCGAATATGATCGGCGCTGGTTTCTCCGGCACATTCACCAGTATCGGTATCGTCATCATTCTCGGAGCGCTTATCGGCACGATCCTCGAGAAGACAGGCGGCGCTCTCAAGCTTGCGGAGATGGTTGTCAAGCTTGTCGGCAAGAAGCACCCAGACATCGCAGTAGAGCTCATGGGATGGGTTGTTTCCATTCCTGTATTCTGCGACTCCGGATTCGTCATCCTCGACCCGATCAGAAGCGCTCTGCAGAAAAGGACAGGTTATTCATCAGTCGCTCTTACGGTCGCTCTTTCCGCAGGTCTCTACACATCGCACGTATTCATTCCGCCAACACCAGGTCCGATTGCAGCCGCAAGTTCTCTCGGAGTTGGAGATCACCTCCTCATGGTCATGGGAATCGGCGCCCTCGTCTCGATTCCATGTCTCATCGCGGCATATTTCTACGCAAACTATATCGGCAAGCGCGTAAAGACTGTCGAAGACAAGAACGAAGTAAGCCAGGCAGAGTACGAGAAGCTTCTCAAGAGCTTCGGAAAGCTCCCCGGCGGATTCATGGCGCTCGCTCCGATTATCATCCCTATCATCTGTATGGCTCTTGGTTCGATTTCCTCGATGGCCGGCTGGACAGGCGCATTCGCGACACTCTGCACATTCATCGGAACTCCTATCATCGCTCTTGCAGTAGGTACGATATTCGGCGTCATCCTGCTTGGGCAGAGACACCAGATGAAGGACTTCTACTCCATCGTTGATGAAACGCTCAAGACTGTCGGACCGATTCTCTTCATCACAGCAGCTGGCGGCGTTCTCGGAAAGGTCATCTCGGAGGCTGGATTCGTCGGCTATATGCAGGAACATGCTGCAGTACTCTCGAAGATCGGCATCTTCTTCCCGTTCATCGTGTCCGCAATTCTCAAGACCGCTCAGGGCTCTTCGACTGTCGCGCTCACGACAACCGCAGGTATCATGGGCATGATCACCGATCCGGGTTCAATGATGTCGCTGCTTGGCCTCACGACACCGATGGCAGGTACGCTCACCGTCATGGCTATCGCAGCAGGTGCAATGACAGTATCTCATGCTAATGACTCATACTTCTGGGTCGTCACGAAGTTCGGTCACATCGAAATGGAAGATGGCTACAAGACACAGTCGGCAATGACAGGAATCATGGGCGTCATCGGCATGATCTTCGTATTCATCCTTTCACTGTTCCTTATCTGAAACTGCAGGATGGCTCACCGATAATGGCAGGGCCGTCCTTTTATCAGGCGGAGATGTCCTCAATGGGAATCTCCGTTTTTATATCAGTGTTTTCCAAATAAAGGAGTTTCTATGAAAAAAGCTGTGCTGATTCCCGATTCATTCAAGGGAACAATGTCCAGTGAAAAGATCATCTCAATCATGAAAGAACGCATCCTCGCCTACCATCCACAGTGCGAGATTGTCTCAATTCCAGTCGCTGATGGCGGAGAAGGCAGTGTTGACGCTTTCCTCACGGCGCTTGGAGGAGAGAAGATCCATGTCAGGACAAAAGGCCCATGGGGAGAGGAGATAGAGAGTTTCTATGGCATGCTGCCCGACGGGACAGCAGTCATCGAGATGGCGGCCTCTGCAGGATTGCCACAGGTCGGAGACCGGAAAGATCCTTCCAAGACCACCACTTATGGTGTCGGAGAACTCATTCTGGCTGCAGCGAAAGCCGGAGCTAAAAGGCTTGTGATCGGTCTCGGTGGCAGTGCAACAAATGATGCGGGATGCGGTGCGGCAGCCGCCTGCGGCGTATCGTTCCTGGACAAGGACGGTAACCGCTTCGTGCCTGTCGGGGAGACTCTGGACAAGATAGAGAGAATCGATATCACGACAATGGATGAAAGCGTGAAGGCCCTTCCTATCACTGCAATGTGCGATATCGACAATCCATTCTACGGACCGACAGGTGCCGCGGCGATATTCGGACCGCAGAAAGGTGCCGACGAAGCCATGGTTGCACTCCTGGACGGCAAGATGAAGCATCTGGCCCAGGTCATCGGGAAAGAACTCTCAATCGAGCTGCAGGAAATACCTGGAAGCGGTGCGGCAGGAGGAATGGGAGGCGGAATGAAAGCCTTCTTCGGCGCCAGGATGCAGATGGGAATCGATGCCGTTCTTGATATAACAGGCTTCGAGAAACTGGCCTCCGGGGCCGATATGATATTCACGGGAGAAGGAAAGATCGACACACAGTCCCTCAGAGGCAAGGTTGTCATCGGCGTGGCCAGAAAAGCCAGAAAGATGAATATCCCTGTCATTGCCGTGGTAGGAGACATCGGAGATGACATCGATGCAGCATATGACGAAGGTGTTTCGGGAATCTTCTCCACGAACAGGGTTGCTATCCCATACAAGGAAGCCCGTACGCGTGCCGAGAGCGACATGAAGCTCACGATGGATAATATCCTGCGCTTCATGAAACGTATGGCAATATGAGGAACGGAGGGGAGAAATCCCCTCTTCCGCATAGTGACAAATACTATGCGGAAAGCTATCATCCAGAACCATGAAAATACTGCTCCAGATATCTTTTCTCTTCATTCTCACGCTTCTTGGCGAAGTGATCTCGGAAATGCTTCCATTCGCATTTCCCGGAACGCTTATAGGAATGTTCCTGCTCCTGCTTCTTTTCATGACAGGGGCGGTCAAGGAAGAACAGCTTGCAGAAAGCGCTGGATTCTTCCAGAGCTATATGGCAATGTTCTTCGTCCCTGCCGGCGTGGAACTCGTCGAGAATCTGGAGCTGCTCAAGAGTTCATGGCTGCCGCTGCTCATTATCACGATCGCTTCTCTTTTCACCACGTTCCTGGCGGCTGCGAAGACTGTTGAGATCACAGAATGGCTACTTGAGAAAAGGAGGAAGGAATGAAGGAACTCATTACGGAAAGCCCCCTTTTCGGAGCCGCAATCACCATACTGAGCTATTATATCGGGCTTAAAGCCAACAAAAAAACTGGGAAAGCGATATTCAATCCTCTTCTGATAGCGGAAATCCTCATCATCGCTGTCCTCATTGTTTTCCACATCCCTTTCTCCGCATATAACAGCGGAGGGGCGATAATAAACATGTTCCTCGGCCCGATAACAGCCCTTCTCGCTTATTCCATTTACAGGGAACGGAAGCTTATCGGCAGCCATTTCGTGTCAATTCTTGCAGGAACAATCGCTGGAAGCATTGCTTCAGTCCTGACAATCATCATTCTGTCCTCGCTTTTCGGCCTGGGAAAGGATCTCACTTCATCGCTTATCCCGAAGAGCGTGACAACACCGATTGCTGTCGCTATTTCCGAAACACTTGGCGGCATAAGATCGGTCACAGTGACTTCCCTTCTGATCACAGGAGTCTCAGGCAATATCCTGGCACCATTCATGATAAAGCTTTTCCGTGTCAGGAACAGAGTCGCACAGGGCGTTGCCATAGGAACCGCAAGCCATGTGGTAGGGACATCCAAGGCCTTGGAGCTCGGAGAGGATATCGGCGCGATAAGCAGCATAGCGCTGTCGTTTTCAGGGATAGTCACTGCGCTGCTGACGATGCTCGCATTCTAGACATGCACACTCATTGATATATCAATAGCGTTGAGTATCGGGCTTTCCTTCAGGATATCAAGAATCCTGTGGACATCCATCTTGCGCGGGAAGACCGCATATGACGAATAGATGATATTGCCATCGGAATCCTTTGTCAGCCTGATACCGCGCTGTGAGATCTTCTGCGCACGGCAAAACTCAGCTATATCATCAATTGACAATCCGGAAGTGGTCAGATTCACGGTTATTGCGGCTGTAGCCTGCGTTATCGCGCGGAATCTCATGATATGCAGCATAGTCTGGAAGAAAAGGATCAGCAGCGTTGTCGCGATTCCTATATAAACCATCCCCGCTCCGAGCGCGATGCCGATTCCAACTGTCGCCCATAGCCCGGCTGCAGTAGTGAGTCCGATTGTGTTTTCCTTCTTGATATATATGACACCACCACCAAGGAATCCTATAGCAGTAACAACACCTGCCGCCACACGGGAGGCATCCACGCTGATTCCTTCATACATCAGCACATCGAAGAATCCATATTTCGAGATGATCATCATCAGAGCTGATGACATGGAAACGATTATGTGCGTCCTGATTCCTGCATTCTTGAAACGTCTCTCACGCTCAAGACCGATCAGTGCTCCGCAAACTGCGCTCAGAAGAATACGAAGAAGATATGTTGAATCAGCAGCTAAAGATTCCAGCAATGCCGCGCCTCCATAATATGATTTGTCATTATAACAGAGACACGTCACAACACAACAAATTTCTTAACACTTTTTTAATAATTATTTAACATTTTGTGAACATTTCACAGAAAGGCCACTGTAGCGTCGTCCCGCATCTGCAAGAATGCCGTAAAGTCTGGAATCCGGCATGATCTCATGGTAGTCGATAGAGGAAATCACGGCATCCGTCTTTTCCACTTCCCCCAGCGCGGCGAGACCGGTCAGCATGGCTCCAAGGGCACTGATCTCAGGCGTATCCAGCACAAGTACAGGAGAGCCGAATGCTGCCGCTAGCAGCTGCATGAAGCAATGATTGTCCGTGATGCCACCACCGGCTGCCATAATGAAATCATGCCCAAGCGCAGCATCATGTTCGATGCTGGATCGGAGTATTTCGGAAACCGCGGCAAGATAGATATAAGCAGCCTCCAGGACATCGGACCCTTTCATTCCATTCTCCATCTGGAGCATATTGATCTCCCCGGTACCAAGGTTACCCATCATATAGTCACCGTCACAGCAGAAGAGGCACCTGGCATTCCCGCTGATGTGGTCTGGCAGCGCTGAGAAATCCGCGATACCCAGCATGTCCATAATCCTAGACAGGAATCGTCCGAACATCCGGAAAGACCTTGTAATTATGTATTCGTCATTGGAAGATGGAATAATACATCCATTCTCGGAATCGATAATTTGATTAAGTACTGATTCACCTTTGATGGAAGCGGCCATCACCTCAGAAGTACCCATAGATGAATAATAGAGAGTATGTCCAGGGAACAGATGGGAGAAAATCCTGCGGATACCATACATACCCACAATATGATCATGACCACCAAGACCATACACAATGCCATTATGTTCTCCCATAGATGACCCCATGGGCATTATCGCAGAATCATCAGGAATCCCGAGAGCCTCATGAAGGCCATCGATCCAGCGTCGGTTCCTGATTGAGAACATATAGGATCTTGCTGCCTGGGAATAATCCCACAGCTTCTTTCCGGTCCTGCGATACGCAAGATAGGATGACACAGGAAGGAACGCCTCTGCCCCATCCGCCATTCCGTTCCTCCGCATCCAGAGAATCTTATGCACAGAGAAAAGCCCGTTGTCATGGGTTCCTGTAACGCTGTAGCTGCACTTCTCAGCAAGCACAGAGGCCTTACCCTCATCCTCTCCCGGAATCTTCTCGTCCCACATAAGGGCATCAGACACCGCGCACCCAGCGGCAACAGGAACAACAGACTCTCCGATTGACGAGAATCCGACACTGCGGACGCTATATTCATCAGAAGCAGAACCAATGAATGCATCGACAAGCGCTTCAATGCCATGGATATCAAAGAAAAGATGGCCATCGATGCGCTTCTTTGGCGTGGGCCTTGAGACAACGGATACAATACCTTCTTCCGTTGCGATCAGGCATTTGGAATTCGTCGTCCCGATATCAATACCAAGATATGCATCCATTAGGATAGACTCCCGTAATACTCTGTCATATCAGCTCAACATGAGAGGCTCTCTCCGTTGCTTTCTCCATACCATGGCTGACAGCGTCCAGCAGGCTGCTTCCCCTTAGGAGAGAAGCCGTCATGCATGCCGTAAGCGTATCACCGCAGCCTATTGTATTGATGACAGGCACGTCGATATTCCTCACTATCTGGAGATCTTCTCCATCATATACCCAGGTATCGAAACGCCCTCGCGTTATGACGCACTTTGTTCCAAAGCGCCTGTAGATATCAGCCGCCTTTTCCCTGACAACCGGAAGGAGTTCCTCATTAGGTTCGTTTTCCAGTACTGAGGAATTTCCGAGGAAAGTCTCGGCGAACTCCTGGAGATTCGGCTTGATTATCGAAGGTCGTGACTCCAGGCAGGCTACAAGGTCCCTTCCCTTCATGTCGAGTATTGTCAACAGTCCCTGACGGGAAGCCATCTCTGCCATTTTCGAATAGACATCATCCCGATATCCGCTTGGGCGCGACCCAGATATAACGACAGCTGAGCACTGCCTTATTTCCTCCCTGAATATATTCTGTACAGCATCCGTAAGTGATTGCGGCACTTCATAGGTTTCTTCCAGGAGCTCTGTGCTTGTCCCGGTCTTCTTGTCCACAAGCGTGGTACTTGTCCTGATCGGAACATCTGTAGGGGCATAGACGACATCAATACCGTCACGTCTGCAGAGGCTAAGGAACTCCTTCGTGCGTGGCCCACCGAGATGCGTGACGACCCTGGCAGGACACCCTTCGGAGCCAAGGATCCGCGCAGCATTCACGCCTTTGCCAGAAGGACTGACAAAATGCACGTCGGTTCTGTTGACCTCATTCATCTTCAGCTCATCAAAGACTATCGTATACTGGAACGTGGCACTGAGGCATACACAGATTACTGGCAGCATATCTTCCCCCGGTTCATGAAAGAACATCTATGATGCGTTTCCTGAAGCCTTCGTCACCGATGACTATTGGCTTCTGGAACTTCCTGCGGTGGATCAGCAGCTCATCATCATAAGAGAAATCCTCCCCGTCGATATACTGATAATCCAGACCCGCTTTAATGACAACCGCATGCGCAGGAGCGATGTCCCAGACATAGCAGGGAGGTGTTATCCCTCCATCTATGCCATAATAAATGACAGGCATCAGCGAATGCAGCAACGCCGAGCCATAAGCTCTGAAACGACATGAAAGGCGCTGCAGAGGAAGCATTCTTATCGCAGAGGATCCAATGGCAATCTCTTTGAGATCATCACTCTTCTCCACAGGCAGCTGAAGCTTCCTTCCGGCAATAAAGACATCAGGACTATCAGGATCTGTCCTGACAATGACGCCATCACCCGGGAAAGGAAGGTAAATCATTGATCCTATCGGACGCCTGTCGCCATCAAGAATGCCAACTCCGATACACCAGAGAGGCATTCCCTGACTATAGGAATCCGTGCCATCAATAGGATCAAACACGAATGTAAGCCTGGCATTTTCATCAAAAGGCTTGATGATTTTCTCTTCGGAAACCACATTTGCTTCCGGAAACAGCTTCCCGATGCATGCTGAAAGACGTTCTGTTATCGACAGATCCTCATCGGTGACAACAGTACCATCTGCCTTCAGGTGATGCGACACTATTTTCTGACACCGCGCCGCTTCAACACCGCAGCTGAACACGACTGCTTCGAGCTCATCAAGCCTTTCTTTCATCTCATGCCTTTCCCGCGCATCCCATGACGTCGATCTTCTCCTCGACGATTTTCGCGCATGCATCAATCACTTTCGTGGCGACCTTTCTCGGATCATGGCTTGGTTCAGTATCATATGCCTCTCTGGACACATCGAACACCCCATGGACCTTGAGCTCCGTGCCGACATTGATCTTCCTCATACCAAGCTGGATAGCCTTTCTGAAATCATCATCCGGAACACCAGTGCCACCATGGAGAACAAGCGGCATTGAAGGCAGAAGCTCATGGATTCTCGCGATGCGCGGGAAATCAAGCTTCGGCTCACTCTTATAGAAGCCATGAACGGTTCCTACAGCAACGGCAAGAGCATCGATTCCCGTATCCTTGACAAAGCGTACTGCATCCTCAGGGACAGTGAAGAGAGCCTCTCTCTCATCGACAGAGATATCATCCTCTTTTCCACCGACATGGCCAAGCTCTGCTTCGACGGATACACCATAACGTGAGGCATACTCGACGACGCGTGCCGTGATATCAACATTCTCCTGATAGCTCTTGCTGGATGCATCAATCATTACAGAGGTGAATCCGTTATCGATGCAGCGACGTATAACATCGTAATCCGTTGCATGATCAAGATGAAGCACCATATCGATGCCGAAGTCGCCAGCGACACCTTCGCATGCGCCGACAACTGTCTTCTCACCCATTACCTTCATCGCGCCGACAGATGCCATTGCGATAACAGGGCTGTTCTTTTCCTTTGCGCCTTTCGCAAGACCGATAAGATTCTCAAGCGTGAAGAAATTGAATGCACCTACTGCATATCCTTCTTTGCATGCTCTGCTGAGCACATGTTTGAGAGTAACTAATGCCATATCTCTACCTCCAGATTTTTTTGCATTCATCAATGGCCGACAACACGGCCTTATATGCCTCTTCAGTGTCCGAGAAGACAATTTCATATTCCGCATCTGCATTCCAGAGCGGCTTCTCGTTCCTGTGGGATGCCAGATACCCTTCCCAATCCTCAAGAATCTCCTCATCCCTATATGACGAGCGCCGCTGGAGCATCTCCAGATGAACGGCATCATCAGGAACCATATGGAATGAAATCACACGTGTATCCAGATCTTCTTCACGAAGGGAAGAGAAGAAGGACGGATCCATCATCTCCGCCGAAAATGGTGCCGAGACAATCAAAGGACAGTTAAGGGAAATATTCTCCCGCATTGCCGCAACAAGCGTGCCGTAGCTCTGCTGCCGCCACTTCCTGTAGAACTCCAGGCGGCTTTCACCAAGCCCATACTCTTTTTCGATACCACGGAGAAATGGCTGGACCAGCGTATCGTAGTCCAGATAAGCAATACCAGTATCCCTGGCAAGCTTCCGGGCGACTGTTGTCTTACCGGTTCCGGGCTGGCCTGAAAATACGATAAGGATGCTCGGGCCTGTCCTCATCTCATGTACCCCATTATAAGCCTTGCGGTCTCAACGTCAGTAACAAGCGTATCAACAACTTTGCATTCAAGCAGTCCGAGAATGCTCAGCACTTTCTGATAACCGCATGCTACCGCCATCCTGTGAGGAACGGCTTTAATTGTATCAAGAGGCACCATGTGAGCAGCATTCTCCTCCGATACGTATATGCAGCCTTCGCTATCAAAGAAATAATTCAGATAGTCCCCTCTGATATCCTTTGACGCGAGCTGCTTCGCGAGATTATGACCGAATACCATCTCCCTGACATTCGGCTCCCTGGAAAGGGGGATTCCCACACCACCTATCACAACATCAAGCGATGACCAGATATCGCTATCAACAAGATTTGATATAACGGCATCCCCATTGTCTGAATCTGCCAGTCTCGAGAAGCATTTATCAACACAACCACCCCAGCAGCGGGCAAAGTTCTGCGCGATGCTGAGATAACCGAAATACTCATTATCCCTGTTATCACGTGAGAATCTGTAATTCGGGACAGGATAGAACTTCCACCTGCTCCGTCTGTCAGCAACCTTCACATGGGACTGCGAGAGCTCGGTCATCGTGCGTCCCAGACCAAAGCCGATGTTCAAAGCCTCATTTGAATATGTGCTGAGCATATAATCCATCGCGCCCCGCACAAGAAATGCGAATTTGTTCTGCTCGCTCCTTGCCTCTGGAACGAGAACCAGATTCTCGAGACCGAACTTCTCATAGAAGAAATCCTTCAGTCTCTGCCTGATCTCATTCGAGACATATGGCGGATTGACTGTAATCTCGACTATTCCCTTCTCCTCTGCAAGCTTGAGATACTTGCTAACCTGCACATGCGACACCCCGAGTTCCCTGGCAATGTCCTGCTGCCTCCGGCCCTGCACGTAATAGGAATATGCCACTTCGTACAGTTTCGTGTCGGAAATCATTCTTTAACTCCTCCTGCGAGCCTGTTGATGAAGAAGTCCTGCGATACCGAGAACAGTATCATGGCCGGAATAGCGATAATGACGCTTGTAGCCATGAGCCCGCCCCAGTTGATGAACTCTCCCTTGAATGTCGTAAGCCCTACAGTCAGTGTATAGAAATCATGATTGGTAATAAAAGAGGATGCGATAAGGAATTCCTGCCATACCTGGATGAATGTGTATATGCTTACCGCCACTATTCCGCTGGCAGCCAGAGGCAGCATTATGCGGAGGAATGTCTGCGGAAGCGAACAGCCATCAATAAGAGCCGCTTCCTCCATCTCCGCAGGTATATCCGCAAAATAAGTGGAAAGCAGTATTACAGAAACAGGAATCTGCAGCGCTATATAAGGCAGTATGAGCGATGACCTCGTGCCATAGAGACCCAGCTTGTTGCACATCAGGAACAGAGGAACAAGGAGGACAACAACAGGGAACATCTGCGTCGTCTGAAGAAATGAACGGAAGAGATCCCTGCCTGCGAAATCCAGCCTGGAAACCGCAAATGATGCACAAATCGATATTATAGTCGTCACAAAGACTGTTGTTATCGTTACGAATAAACTGTTGACTATGAACGTGCCCACGCCATATTCGGTGAAGGCCTCAACATAGTTTGTGAAATCAAGTGCTACCGGAATGACCCTTGGAGGAGTCTCGAATATCTCCAGGAACGACTTGAATGATGAAAGGATAATCCAATAGAACGGGAAGAAGACAATTGCGAAAAGCAGTGCCGCAAAAAACCCGATGCAGATCCGGCCCTTAAGACTTCTGTATCTTCTCCCTAGAGATGGGTGCTTATCTGCCATTTGCAAGCCTCCTTATGACTGAGAATAGGATCTTCGCAATCAGAAGAACCGCAAGCATGATGAAGAACATCATGATGCTCATTGCAGAAGCCCTGCTTATCTCATAGAACTGGAAGGCCTCCCTCTGGACCATGATGGACATGGTGGTGGTGAGTTCGGCCGGGCCTCCGTTAGTCATGACCTTCAGGATATCGTATGCGTTGAAGGACCATATGAAGCAGAGGTAAGTACAGATTGCAACAGTTGGTTTGATGAAGGGGAAGAGCACATACCTGAAACGCTGCAGCGGAGACACCCCTTCAAGCTCCGATGCCTCGATATAATCCTGAGGAACCGAGCTTAGCTTCGCAAAAATCATCAGTGAGAAGAACGGGAATGCTCTCCACATATTTGCCATGATAGCCGCGGTCATCGAAAGAGGACCTGTACGGAACCATGAGAAATCCTGGGCAACCACCCCAAGGCTTTTCAGGATGTATGTGATGATTCCAGCGTCTTCCTGCAGCATCAGCGACCAGATATACCCGGTAATGACTGATGGCAGGACCCAAGGTATGAGTATCATCGATTTGATGACACCAGAACCTTTGAATCCGGAGAAGAGAAGGAGTGCAGAACCGAGACCTATCAGCAGAGCACCAGCAACATTCGCAATCGTCCAGACGAATGTGCGTGACACAGCTGCCCATACCCTGCTGTCACCAATAAGGTCCCGGTAATTCTGCAATCCGACATTCTGATCACCGACCCTGAGCAGACTATAGTTCCTGAAACTCATCGCGATGTTCATGAACATCGGATAAATCACGAAAACCGCAAGCATAATCACAGCAGGCAGGATAAGGATATAACCAGCCGCGTTGTTTCTTCTGCTCAGAGCCATCTTATCAGAGTCCTCCCTTAATTCTGGTATGTATCGAGGATTGCCTGAACCTCCCCCTGACCGAGTGCGCAGGCTTCCTCAGGAGTTATGATTCCAAGAAGGGCTTCCTGGAAACGTCTGTTCCATGTCTCTGCTACCTGTGTGAATACAGGAATGAGAGGTGCTGGGTAGGAGCTTGTGGCAAGCTGTTCACGGAACATGTTGTAGTCAGGCACGTTGTACGGTGGGTAATCAAATGCCTTGGTATCAGCAGGAAGACCACGTGCGATCAGAGCCTGATTCTCTGGCTGAAGTGCAAATTCGATGAATGCCATTCCGCCTTCCTTGTTCTTTCCACCAGAGCCAAGACCCCAGTGATAACCACCCATTGCGGAGCCGGAAACGCCTGTAGGTCCGACTGGCATGACGGAGAAGTCAAGATCTTCTCTGTTCGGGAACTGAGGGATAACGCTCTTGATCTGGGAAGGAGTCCACCAGAGCATTGCTACCTTGCCCTGTGCGAACATTGAACGGGCAAGCGTATCATTGATATTCGTATCTTTCGGCATGTACTTATACATCTCGACAGCCCACTTTACGAAATCAAGAGCTTCTGGCTGATCAAGGAGAGCTGTATACTTGCCATCGACAAGATCATATACCTTGGAATCGAAGCAGAGCTGGAAACCGCCAAGGTCGTACATACAGAAAACGTTCTTGCTGATCTGTCCTGCCATGGCATAGACACCAAGCTTCTCATATGCAGCCTTTGCGATCTCGAGCATATCGTCAGTTGTCTTAGGCGGCTCAAGGCCAAGCTCTCTGAGAATCTTCACGTTGTATGCAAGAATACGGCAGTCCGGGTCGAATGGAAGACCGAATGTCTGCCCATCGATGATACCCGCCTCGATTGCTGCTGGTGAATATGTTGAGAAATCAAGTGTCGAGTCCTCAAGATACTCATCCATCGGAGCAAGAGCGCCACCTGCCCAGAGAGGATTGAGGGATGTCGTAATGACTGACATTACATCATAGTCATTCCCTGAGGCATGAGAAAGAAGGATCTGCTTATCAAGATTGTCGTAATCAATGCGGTCGAATACGACATCATACTGCGGATAAGCGGCCTCGAATTTAGCTTCTATCCCATTTGGCTCGATTGTAGAGTTGTAGATAGAATCCCAAAGCAGAACACGTACTTCCTGCTTTCCTCCGTCTGCAGGGGCCTTCTCTGCGCTTCCTGCTGCGAATGCCGGCATAACCATGGCAACAAGCAGAAGAATGCAAACAGCGTTTCTGATAGCCTTCATTTTGTTTCTCCTTTTGATATTTTATTACATTTTTTATCAAATTTTGATTTCAAATGTAATCATAATTTCATAATAAGCTGTTTAGGAGGAATGTCAAATGAAAAAATCAGTATGCTGCTCCACGCTCAATATATGGCTTGGAGACTGTTTTGATAGCTTCCTCAAGTTCCAGTGCAATATCCCTCTTTCCCGAAAGGACTTCCCAGCGGCAGATGGCATCCTCACTGCGCGACACGCGGCCAGCTACCTGCCACCACCCGGAATCCAGCTTCGAGTCCGCAGAAAGCACTGAGGGAATCCCTGAGCGGAGCAACACAGCATCAAGAGAATCTCCATCATCCATATTCCTGATCGCAGAGGCACCCCGCCTCAGCATCTCGCCTTCCACATCATGCATCAGGGCATCAATCAGCTCCGGTGAACGGAAGTGCAGGGACCATTCCCGGCTGCGGAACATAGAGTCCTGGACCTCCCTGACGGCACCGCATTCTCCTGCATGCTCCAGCCGTGCTCTGGCGGAAAGCAATGAGAAGAACAGCGTATTCTCCGAAGCGACAAACCCTTGCGTGAAATCATCGATATCAACAGGAAAATTCATGTAGCAGTGTGCTGATTCCTCCCCAGAGAGCATGAAGCCTTCACGCAGGTTTTCACGGAGCTTTTCCTTGATGAAAGAATGACCGTTTCTGATGATATGTGGCTCCATTCCCGCTTCTGCTATCCGTATGACAGCGGGAGGCGCCGCCTTAACATCGGCATAATACCTGAGGCGCGGCACACAAGCCCGGAATATATCACTGATGTAAGGAACAAGCAGAGACATGTTAAGACAGGGAAGAATCTGCTGACCATCCGGATACATAAGATCCATACGATCCGCATCTCCATCAAAACAGAATCCCAGGTCAAAGCAGCCCTTCCGCATCTTCTCTCTGGCTGGGGCAATTGAGCTTTCGATAATGGGATTAGGATCGCCTGATGGGAAAAGCCCGTCCGGGACAAGGTGGGAAAGAGTGAGATCCGCGCCTGCCCTATCAAATGCCATCAGGAAATCAGAGCCGCCGGAACCGGAAAGGAATTCCGCGAAGACTCTCATACCCGCCAGGCTGTTCTCTCCCACTCCGGCAAGCTTCATTGAATAATCAACATACTCATCCTGCATCATCAGATATCTGAGGCGTCCACGGCTCTTGCCATGCAGGTCAGAATCATTCAGATAATGTTCTCTGATACGTTCTATTCCACCCTTTGGACCATACCCAGAGGCAATGGGAGAACACTGTTTCCCAACCAGCTTGATGCCGATGTACTCAGCAGGATTATGACTTGCCGTAATCATGACGCCACCGCACTCGGGGTTGCGCATGCACATAAAATAGAACTGACATGTGGATATCTGCAGGGGATTTGCCAGCACATTCACCCCGGCAGTGATAAAAGCATCTATGAGAGCTTCCATCATCTCCGGGCTATAAAGCCGGGCATCACGAGCTATGACAATAGACGCGATGCCGGCATCCTCTGCATAATAACGCGCTATGGACCTGGCCAATGCATAAAGGGATGCTTGTGTCAGGTTACTATGTTTCACCCTGATATCAAAAGCCTTGAACATGCTGGCACAGGTGTCCATAATTTTCTCTTCCTCAGGAAAGCGAACCGATTGCGATACGCTTTCCACTCTCCTTCTCGAACAGTATGATATTGTCACCGACAATGCTGAATGGCATATCAAGGCTGTGAGAGAAATCAACGCTTCCGAAAACAACCGAGGTCACCATATCATCTCCATGCTTGACCTTTACCGTTGTCTCCATACCTGATGGAAGTGTTGTGTAGATGACACCGGAGAAGCTGCCCTCTCCAAGCTTGACGAACTCAGGCCTTACACCAACGACAAGGTCGGAAAGATCGCCATCAACTGGCTCAGCGCTATGGAATGTGAGCTCCTTGCCAAGCATATGGATAGCTACGTCATTCGCACTCTTTCTGGACCCAGTGGCCTTGATGAAATTCATTGTCGGGTTTCCTACGAAATCCGCAACAAAGAGATTTACTGGCTTATTGTAGACAACAAGAGGCGGATCATACTGCTGAAGCACGGCTTTGTTCATAAGACAGATCTTCGTTGCGAGAGCCATAGCCTCAAGCTGGTCATGAGTAACGTAGACAAATGTGGAATCGGTATCGACATGAAGTCTCTTGAGCTCCGATCTCATTTCCAGCCTCAGCTTCGCATCAAGGTTTGAAAGAGGCTCATCCATGAAGAGGACACGCGGCTTCGGAGCCAGGGTTCTGGCGATAGCCACACGCTGCTGCTGACCTCCTGAGAGCTCGCTTGGGAAGCGTTTCTCAAACTGCTCAATCTTGAGCATTGCCATCATTTCCTTGACGCGTTCCTCAATCTTCTTCTTAGGCCATTTGAGATTCTCCAGACCGAATGCGATATTGTCATAGACTGTCATATGCGGCCATAGCGCATAGTTCTGGAAAAGGAATCCAATGTCTCTCTTTGCCGGAGAGATGTCGATGCCTTCCTCACTATCGAAAACAACAGTGTCTCCGATGGTTATACGTCCTTTTGTCGGCGTCTCAAGCCCGGCAATCATCCTGAGCGTCGTAGTCTTGCCGCAGCCTGATGGGCCGAGAAGCGTAATGAAGTCACGATCGTCGATAACCAGATTCAGGTCATCCACAGCGACGAATTTATCAAAACATTTTGTTACATGTTCAAGAACAATCCTGGGCATATATCACCCTCCTATACCTTTGTCGATACTTGCACCAGTGAGCTTGTTGGTAATCAGCTGGACAAGAAGAACAATCATGATGATAAGGAAATTTATTCCATTGCTTATCTGCGTAAGTCCGTTGACCTCAAAATCCTGGAGAACAACAGTGATGATGGATCCAGGAACTGCCAGAAGCACGAAGAGAGAGAGCTCTCTCATGCATGAGATGAATGGCAGGAGATATCCGGAAATGAAGCTTGCTTTCTGGATTGGGAAAAGAACCTTCAGCATTCTCTTCCACCAAGGTACACCCATGATGAGCGCAGCTTCCTCAATCTCTCCAGAAAGCTGCATCATCGAGTTCGCGCCGCTCTTGGAAGCAAATGGCAGGAACTTGATGCCGCCGACTATGATGAGAAGGAGCAGCGATCCTCTTAGGAATGAGAACGTGTTGGTATACGCAACAGAAAGATAGACAGCGCCAAAACTCATTGCAGGAATCAGATATGGGAAGAATGCCATGTTGGATACCCACCTTGCGAGTCTGGAGCCCCTCTTCCTTGCAGCTGCATAACCGATGAGGATTCCGAAGGATCCGGAAATAAGGGCAACGATCAGCGACAGCAGGAGACTTCTCCCAAGCGCATACCAGATTGTCGGGTTGCGGAGAATGCCCTGCGAAGAGCCGAAAACACGATCCTCAAGCGTGTTGCTTGTCGTCCAGTAATAGAGGGATATCGTGGAGTAATCTCCAGGAACCTCAAGAAGACTCTCGAGCGCGAATGAGACAAGTGGAACGATTGCAAAGAAAACAGAGAGGGCCATTATCACGACTGTGATCGGCATCTTTGCCTTGCCAAGCTTGACAAGCGATACCTGTCCTGACTTGCCGCTGACAGTGGTGAAGGATTTTCTCTTTCCTGTGAAACGGTCGTTCAGCTTCAGAATCACGACGGAGAAAACAAGAAGGATGATTGCGACAACGAATCCCTGCCCCTGCATTGACGCTGTATTGAAGAGCGAACGCATGGTTGTTGAAATCGTTGGGAATGAGCCATTCTTGTTCAGGAACGAAGGAACAGTGTAACTGGAAATACTGCTTGAGAAGACCAGAAGAACTGTTGATATAAGCGCCGGCATGACAATCGGCAGCGTTATCTTTCTGATAATCTTGAATCTGGACGCCTTGAGAACGGTAGCTGCCTCTTCAAGGTTCGCATCCATATTCCGGAGAATGCCTCCGATCAGGAGATATGCGAAAGGCGCGTAATGTATACCAAGACACATCGCGCACGGGAAGAAGCCATAGAGCATCCATTCCGGAACGCACAGTCCTGTGAAGCTTTCAAGCATTCCAACCTGGTTATAACACGCCACTATATTGCTGTTCTTAAAGAAATTCTCCCAGAACATCGCTATCGACCAGCTAGGCATAATATATGGGAATACAAAGATAGTCGAAAGGAATTTCTTTCCAGGTATATCGGAACGGGTTATGAACCATGCAACGGTCCCGCCAAATCCGACAGCAACGATACACGAGACAATTGCCATCATCACGGAGTTGAGAAGCGGACGCCAGAAAGTGATTCTGGAATAATTATACAGCTTCTCGAAAAGCAGTGTTGTCCAGTGATACATCGTGAACGATCCAACTGGCTTGCCTATATCCCTGATCTCTCCCGAATGAACAACCACGGAATCTCTTACCAGGGTCAGAAGCGGCAGACAGACTGTTGCCAGCAGGATGATGAAGAAAAGTATTGTAATTACGTTAGCAGGCTTTGATATATAGCTCCGTACATTATTCAACGCCCGCATGGTTTTCTTATTTGCCATCATATCTCTCCAATAAGAAGGAGGACGATGCCTCCTTCTTATGTCCATAAATCAATTAGCGAACTTCGGGAATCAGACTGTCACAAGGCTTCTGATATAAGTGCTTGCCTCTTTGTAAACAGAGTTGATGTAATTGATATCCTCGATGATGCTATCTTCCTGCCATTCTACGAGAGTATGATCGCCCTCAACTGCCGGAGTCTCCGGATTGACTGAATAGTAACCCTCTGAATCCCAGCCGCTTGTGAATCCCTCAGGAGTGCTGAAGAACTCGATGAAGAGGCATGCTGTATAAGGCAGCTTCGATGTTGATGGGATCATGATCCACATCTTGTAAAGGAATGACTTGAATCCCTCAACAGGTACGTTCCAGCCGGAGATTGCGAGATCATTGTGGTAATCATTGGTCTCTGGGTAATCCTTTACCTTGTTAAGCGGAGCATAGATGACCTGGCCAGATGTCATAGTCGTCATGTTCTTTACAGCTGTTGTATCAGAGCTATGCCATGTTGTGACATTCTTGATGAACTCTGTAAGGAACTTGTATCCGATATTCTGGTAACCATCGTTTCCAGCATACGGGGTTCCGAAATATGACTCATAAGCAGAGGCGAGCATCTCACATGCAGAATCGCTTGTAAGCATGATCAGGAAGTTCATGTTTACGTTTTCTGTGGCAGGATTCTGGAAGGAAAGCTGATGAATTCCCTTGAGGGATACACCGTCAGCTCCTGTAAGCTGCCATACGTTCTGCAGGTAATCAGGGCCATACTCAGGGTTTGTCTTGTTCCAGATGAAGTTCTTGTTGACATAAAGCGCTGTAAGAGGATCCTTGTCTCCCTCAGCCAGCTGCACAGACTTCGGCACATAGTTGAGCATATATCCTGTGTCGATGATCATGGACTGGAGGGATGAACCATCCTGCACCATTGCGACATCAGCAACATACTGTCCCTGTCCGATACCTGTTGTGAGCTCTGTATAGAGAGCCTGATCCTTGGATGAGCTGAACTCATTGTACTTGAACCAGGGATACTTCTCCTGGAATGCAGCAAGAACCTTCTTCATACCAGAAGTAGGTCCCTTTGCCGTAAACTGGATTCCTGCAGCCTCAAACTCTGCCTTTGCAGCAGCCTCGAGCTCCTCAAGCGTCATGCTCTCAGCCTTTGCGATAGCGTCAGCGACTGATCCCTCAGCTGACTCTTTTGAACCACTAGCAAAGCAAAATCCGGTCACCATGATAAGAACTGACAGGACTGCTATTATCTTTCTGAACATCAATTCCTCCTTTGATATTTGGTTTAGATTTTAACATAGGAAGTTTTTTTTACAATCTTTTAACAATTTTTTTACAAAAACAAAATACGGAAAAATGCTTCATTTCAAAGCTTGGATTGGAAACATGGAGGAAACTTGCTTCTGCTAATAGAAATATGGCGGAAACCAGACCGTTCCCGCCATCAGACTCACTTAAGGAAATCCTTCCTTTCAGGGGTGAAGATATCAAGCATCACGCCCTCTTCAAGACATACAGCCCCATGAACAACATTCGGTTCCTTGTATGTCGTGTCGCCAGGTCCTACAACAATCTTCTTGCCACCGATCGTAAACTCAAATTTTCCTGAAATGATATAGGAAACCTGCTCATGCGGATGACTATGAGGTGCACCTACAGCGCCTGTCTGGAAATGCATCTCGCACACCATAAGATTCTCAGAATGAGCAAGAATCTTCCTTGTCACACCCTCTCCTGCAGGAAGCGCAGGATAATCCTTTCCATAGAAAGCATTCTGGATATCAGCCATTATGAAACCCTCCTGGGAATGTGCCGAAACAGCATCATGCATATGGCACATCGCGTATTTCAATCATTATGCGTAAAACCAAGACGACAGGCAATGAAAATTCCAAGGCAGTTTCCTGCTGCTCTTTCTCTTCCCCATGCTGAAGCGGAAAAACACTGATATTGACAGATGTCCCTTGTTTGGGTATGTTAGCCAATGCAATGCCCTTGTAGCTCAGTCGGTAGAGCGCAACCATGGTAAGGTTGAGGTCCGCGGTTCAAATCCGCGCGGGGGCTCTTTTTTATTTCACTGAAATTTCTATCCGGAATAATGTGTCATCCCTGCTGAGAATGCTTTTTTGCTGCGTTACAGCTTCTAATATGCAAATCGCCTGTACCTTTCCTCACTGCAAGATATAATACAGACAGCATGAAACGGTTTTTTATCCCTTTTATTTTCACAATAGCAGTAATCTGCAGCTGCACAGGACATCCTGCCGACAAGTCTTATCTAAGCGTTGTGAGCAACATCTCAGGCATCAGGACGGAAAGCACATTGCCAGAAGGAGATCCTTCAATCGGGCTTCTGATACGGTTCGGCAATACACCGGACAGCGGAATCGAACATTACGACGAGAATACCTTCTATGTCTTCTTCCTCACAGAAGCTGCCGCAGATCCCGATGGGAACGCATATAACTATGTGGTATATGTTCCGGAGATTGTCAAAAGCGAATATCTATCAGGGAATGGAAGTACTGAGAGACACGCCGAGAATCCTTTCCGCTGGTATCTCGAGGAATATCTTGGGATCAATGCGGATACCGCAGCGAAGAACCCTGACTGGATGCTGGAACTTCTGATAATGCAGGCTGGGGAAAAACTTCCCTATCCTGATAAAGCCGATGTCAGTAACACGTGGAAAGAGTATGCGTACTGGGACCTCCCGGAAGATGTGAGCTCCATCAGCAGTTCCTCCATTTCCGTGCTTATGGAAGACGGAACCAGAATTCCTTTCGAAGGGAAAATCAGCAATCTCTTCCTCAGCAGTCAGGCAGATGGGCCTTTCGCGGAAGCCGGTGGCAAGTATGCAGAGACAGTCACAAATGCCTTTTATATCACAAGGAATGGCAAAATGTTCTTTCCAACCATACTCACAACTGTCTATGAAACAGCAACCGGAAAGGAGAATGCTGGCGGAAACCCTTTCTGGAAATATCTGGAGACATACTTCGGCATTCCCCTCAGTAAAGTGCAATCAGAAGGCTTCCAGCTAGCCCTGAATGCAATCGCCGAGGCAGACGAACTGCCGCTGCCGGATCCATCAGATTATATATGAGCGTCAGGCATTCAAAATCTCCTGTCATAAAGCAGCGCCGCTATAAGGACCACGAATACAGACCCCGCATTGTGCACAAGTGCGCCTGTCGTCGGCGTAAGCAATCCCATCAATGATAATATGATGGCTATTGTATTAATACAGAGAGAAAGAGAGATACTGAGCCGGATTGTATTCACAGTAGCGTTGGAAAGCTTCTTAAGATAGGGAATTTTCCGAATATCATCACCCATGAGGGAGACATCGGCTGCCTCGTTCGCGATATCACTGCCCATCACCCCCATCGCAATACCAGTGTCGGCAGTCCTGAGAGCCGGAGCATCGTTGACGCCATCGCCTATCATTGCAACAACATGCCCATTCTTCTGCAGGTCGGATATCGCCTTGACTTTCTGCGAAGGCAGAAGCTCCGCATACACATCCGCAATCCCTAGTTTCGCTGCCATATAGCCCGCCGCACGACTGTTGTCACCGGTAAGCAGAACACTTTGCACCTTCATTCCAGAAAGATAATGGATTACATCAGCGGCCTCAGCCCTGAGTTCATCAGAGAATCCTATGAGGCCGGCTACGACTCCATTGAAAGCGACTATGATAATGGCCTTCCCTTCATCACTAAGCCGTTTTATCCCCACCTCCGCAGGATTCAGAGAGATGCCGTGCTCTTCCATCAGACGCCTGTTTCCACAGAGGACATCAGACTTGCCTATGACAGCCTTTATCCCCTTCCCTGTTTCCATGGAAAAGGAATCTGGATCCGCATTTTCAAGCCCAAGAGACGAGACATACACCATCAGAGCCTTGGCAAGAGGATGCTCGCTGCGTTTTTCTGCTGCTGACACCGTCCGTAGGAACTCTCTCTCACTGTAAGCCGTATCAAGTATGATGACATCAGAGACAGCTGGCTTGCCATACGTAAGCGTTCCGGTCTTATCAAACGCGATGGTATCGACCCTGCCCATTTTCTCAAGAGCCTCACCTGATTTGATAATCACGCCATTCTTCGTTGCCTGGCCTATTGCAGCCATTATTGCTGTCGGTGTCGCCAGCACAAGCGCACAGGGACAGAAGACGACAAGAATAGTCACGCCCTTCACGACATCCCCTGTGAACATATACGCGAGAACCGCAATAAGCAGGGCAACCGGCACCAGCCAGCTGGCCCACCTGTCAGCAATCCGCTGGATCGGAGCCTTCTTCTCATCGGCTTTCTGCATGAGTCTTATGAGCTGCTCAAGCGAGCTATCCTTGCCCACCTTCGATGCTTTTATATCAACGGAGCCATATAAATTCATGGTCCCGGAGAAGATCTCATCACCAACACCTTTGTCAATCGGCAGCGATTCCCCTGTCATGACGCTCTGGTCTACGGATGTCATGCCGGAGATTATCACACCATCGACAGGCACCCTCTCACCAGGAAGAATACGGATAATATCATCTACGCGGACAGCTTCCAACGGAACCTGCTTTTCCTGTGCGCCACATATGCATCTTGCAGTATCCGGGACAAGACTTATAAGATTCCTGAGCCCTTTCCTGGCTCTCTCCGTCGTCTTGTCTTCAAGGATTGCGCCAATGGCCATGATGAAAGCGACTTCTCCTGCAGCAAAAAGATCTCCGATAGCAATAGCCGCAATCATCGCAATTGAAATAAGCAATGCAGAAGATATCTTTGCAATACCTTTGTTATATATAATCCGCCATAAAGCAAGGTAAACAAGCGGGATACCGCATATGATGACGGCAACCCATGCCGGATCAATCGGCATTTCAATATCTGAAATCGACAGATAAAGGCTCAGGAGGAGGAACAGACCTCCTGTTATTGTCATCGGAATCCCCGCAAGAAAATCATTTATCTTCCTGATCATTATCCCTCCAGTCTTTGACACGATACGGACAAACGTTACAATCAATAATATCGAACATATGTTCTGTAAAGAATATCTGTCATTTCGGGATGAAATGAAATGGCCAGTCTCGCCATTTAATATGTTAACGAACAAAAAAGGGGAAATGTATGGATAGAAGACAGAGAAAAAGCCGGAAAGCAATATTCACCGCGTTCAATACACTTCTGGCAGAAAAATCATATTCCTCTATCACCGTGCAGGAGATAATCAGTGAAGCAGATGTGGGAAGAACCACCTTCTATGCCCATTTCCCAACGAAGGACGATCTTCTCAAAGAGCTGTCAAATGAGATACTTGATCATGTATTCTCAACCTCTCTGGCTGATGAAGGAACACATGATTTCTCATCAGGACAAGTCAGCGTTGAGCGCATGATATCGCATATCCTCTATCACATCCGCGACAATAACATGAATATCTCAAGGATACTTTCAAGTGATTGTTCCATGATTTTCCTCAGGAGCTTCAGGGAGAGGTTCTCCCTCTACCTTGCAACGATTGTGGATGAGGCAGGCACCCTTCCCGTCCCTTGGAGCTATGCAGTTGACATGCTCTCAAGCGGACTGATCTCAACCATTGAATGGTGGGTAGCGGCAGGAATGAAGGAGAAACCGGAAACAGTTGCCTCATTCTTCTCGAAGGTATTCCTCCTGATATGATTCCCTCATTACGATTATTGCGTCATTCATCGGAAAATCTGGCATTTTCTCAATGGCTGCTTTGACGCCTCAGCCGGAGCTTTGCATAGAGACGCGGGATTGATAGCATTCTGATTATGAAGATATACGAAGCAACAGAAAGAAACAGCAATCTTATAGACAGCCTTCTTGAAGTATGGGAGTCCTCTGTCAGAGCCACCCACCTTTTTCTTTCAGAATCTGAGATCCTCAGGATAAAGAAGTTTGTGCCAGAAGCTTTAACAGGCGTAAAACACCTTATCATAGCGGAAAATGATACAGACTCTCCTGTTGCATTCATGGGAATACAGGAAGGCTCTCTTGAGATGCTCTTCATACGGCCGGAGGAACGCGGCAAAGGACTGGGGAGAACGTTTATGGAAATGGGTGTCAGAGAATACTCATTAAACACCCTCGCTGTAAACGAGCAGAATCCCCAGGCCAAAGCCTTCTATGAGCATATGGGTTTCTCTGTCTTCAAGCGTACGGAACAGGACGAACAAGGTAATCCATATCCGCTGCTGTACATGAAAAGAAACTTCTGAACATACTCATGCATTGATAAGCCATCATTCTCCGCATTATGGTTCATGCCGCAAGCAGATTTCCTGCTCGCGGCTGAGGTGATCATACATAGAAAAGAATCTCTGAATATGTCGGTATCGGCCAGAAGGATTTATCCACGATCTTCTCAAGTTCATCGCTGAGTTCCCTGGCGGATTTCATCGCGGGGATGACTCTGTCAGCTGCATAGAAAGCCGCTTTTTCTGTGTCGGAAGGCGTCTTGGCGATGCATTCATCCAGCTCGTCTATCCTCATAAGGAGGTCCGAACAAAGAGAACTCACCCTCATGCAAAGAGCCTTGTCAGCATCTGCCACTGTTCCTATGCCCTCTTTGACCTGCGCCGAGGAAGCCAATGAAGAGGAGAAACGCAGGGCAGATGGGAGAATCTGCCGCCTGAGCATTTCAATCATAGTCACAGCTTCTATGTGTATAGCCTTCTGATACTCATCAAGTGATATCTCGAGCCTGGATTCCATTTCTTCCTTCGTGTAGACCTTATGCCTCCTGAATAGAGCCACGTTCTTGTCATCACAATAATGGATCAGCGCATCCGGAGTCCTTTTATAATCCGAAAGGCCTCTTCTCGCAGCTTCCGCCTCCCACTCCTTGCTGTATCCGTTTCCATTGAAGAGAATCCGTCTGTGCGCTCCAAGCTCTCTTTTTATCAGAATGTTCAGAGCTGCATTGAAGTCATCTACCCCTTCAAGCTCATCGCAGAATTCCCTCAGCACATCAGCTACTGCTGTGTTGAGCATCACGTTCGTGCAGGCGATATTGAAAGAGGAACCAGGCATCCTGAACTCAAACTTGTTGCCAGTGAACGCAAACGGACTTGTCCTGTTCCTGTCTGAATTGTCGCGTGCAAGCTTCGGGAGGACGCTTGACCCGATATCGAGGCGTGATGAAGAGACTTTGCCTTTGTATGGCTTGCTGTCGACAATCGATTCGATTACAGATTCAAGTTCATCGCCGACGAATATCGAGACAATTGCAGGAGGGGCCTCATTAGCTCCAAGCCTATGGTCATTTCCAGCACTTGCGACACTTATTCTCAGAAGATCCTGATATTCGTCCACGGCCTTTATGACAGCAGTCAGGAAAAGCATGAACTGCGCATTATCCTTCGGCGTTCTTCCCGGATCAAGAAGATTCTCGCCTTCATCCGTACTGAGCGCCCAGTTGTTATGTTTCCCGGATCCGTTTATGCCCTCGAATGGCTTCTCATGCAGGAGGCAAGCAAAGCCATGCCTCTCTGCAACCTTCTTCATCATCTCCATCGTAAGCTGATTCGCATCGGTCGCCTTATTGGCATTATCGAAAATCGGGGCCATCTCATGCTGACAGGGGGCGACTTCATTGTGTTCTGTCTTGGCAGTTATACCAAGTTTCCAAAGCTCCTCATCAAGATCAGCCATGAATGCCTTCACTCCTGGCCTTATCGAACCAAAATAATGATCCTCCATCTCCTGCCCCTTGGCTGCCGGGGCACCGAGAAGAGTCCGTCCCGTCAGACGGAGGTCGAGGCGTCTGGCATAGTCTTTCCTGTCGATGAGGAAATACTCCTGCTCCGCTCCGATAGTGGCATTGACCCTCTTTACATGCTTGCCGAAGAGAGCGAGAGCCCTCACTGCCTCGCTGCTTATCGCATCCATGCTTCTGAGAAGAGGTGTCTTCTTGTCGAGAATCTGTCCGGTATAAGAACAGAAAGCCGTGGGAATGCAGAGGGTATCATCCTTTATGAATGCATAGCTTGTGGGATCCCATGCGGTGTATCCACGGGCCTCAAAAGTAGCCCTGAGCCCTCCAGAAGGGAAGCTGGAGGCATCCGGCTCTCCTTTTGTGAGTTCCTTACCGGAAAAATCCATTATGACACATCCATTCTTGTCGACAGTCAGGAAGCTATCATGTTTTTCCGCAGTTATTCCCGTCATCGGCTGGAACCAATGGGTAAAATGCGTCGCGCCTTTGCTGACCGCCCACTCTTTCATCGCAGCGGCAACGATATCAGCGACATCCTCATCAAGGGCCTTGCCTTCAATCATGGTATTCTGAAGTGACTGATATACCTTTTTCGGTAGCATTTCTCTCATTATATGGTCATTGAAGACCATAGAACCAAACATTTCAGGTACGTTCATGTATCCCTCCTATGACAATTCCCTGACTATGCTCATTGCTGCATCCGCAAGGCTTATGCGGCAATCCATCGCCTTTCTCTCTATATAACAATGAGCTTCTTCCTCGCTCATTCCTCTTCTTCCCGCAAGAAGGCACTTGGCCTCTGTCAGCAGCTTCTCATTCCGGAGACGATCAAGAAGCTTCCTGTTCCTTTCATCAGCCTTCCTGATTTTCTCCCTAGCGACGCTGATTGCATTAAGTACGGCCGCAAGGCTATCCCTGTTCGCAGCACCCACATACACACCATACTTGCGCATTACCAGGGCAACATGGCTGGCAAGCTCATCAGGCACGATGAGCACCGTATCTACATCCTGAGAAGCCGCGAATACGGAAACATTCTTCGCTGTGCTTCCAGGCAGCATCGCATCCACAATGACAAGCGAAAGCTGGAGATCAAGGATTTTCATCCTTGCCTCCTTCTCATTCTCAGCCCTGATAAACGCATATCCGCCAAGGCAGAGAAGCTTTCTTATCTCATCGCACCGGGAATGCTCTGCGACCAAAAGCACCATTTCCATAAAAGCTCCCTATATGAATCTGAAATACCGGCGGATAAGATAGTCATGGTCCTTGCCGCATCTTTCATATTCATCCGCTTCACAAGCCCTGTCGTTCAGGTAGCCTTCAACGATCCTTTCCGGGATCACGCGATGGACAAAAGAACTCTTACGTGTCTCATCAACCGCCTCGGAAAGGCTCTGCGGAAGCCTCTCCGAAAGCGGTGATGAAAGCATATCCCCTGCTGCTTCCGGTTCTGGTTCAAGTCTGTCTGCAACACCCTCAAAGCCTGCAGAAAGAAGAAGGGAAATAAGGAGGTATGGATTTGCAGCAGGATCAGGGCTACGGACTTCCATACGGCAATCATGCCCCTCTGCATATGGTATTCTGACAAGAGTAGATCTGTTCTGGTGACTCCAGGAAATAGTCGAAGGGGCCTCGAATTGTCCGAGCCTTTCATAGGATGACACAAGAGGATTCGAAAATGATGAGATCTCCCTCATCCTCCGGAGTATTCCCGCCATGAAGGAAGAAGCCTTCGCGTCTTTCTTACTGAACAGGTTCTCGCCGTTCTCATAGAGTGAGAGGTTGATATGCAGACCGCTGCCGCTTTCATCAGGAAAAGGCTTTGGCAGGAAGGAAGCGAAGAGCCCATGCTGCTGTGCAATTGCCTTCACGGCAGTTTTGAATGTCATCAGGTCATCTGCAGCCTTCAAAGGAGATGAGCAGCGGAAGTCTATCTCATTCTGCCCTGGCCCATGCTCATGATGGCTTCTCTCAGGCTTAAGACCCATATTCTCCAGAGCGAAGCATATTTCGCGCCTTACATTCTCACCCCTGTCCAGAGGTGCCATATCGAAATATCCAGCCTCATCAAAGGGAACTAATGTCGGCAAACCTTTCTCATCAGTCTGGAAAAGATAGAACTCACATTCAGGTCCGACAAGGAAGGAATATCCTGATTTGCCGCTTTTCCTTTCTATTTCCGAAAGGAGATACCTCCCATCGCCTTCAAATGGTCTCCTGTCGGGATATGTGATATAGCAATAGAATCTTGCAACGCCCCTGTCAGATGGGCGCCATGGAAGAACGGAGAATGTATCCAGATCCGGAAAGAGAAGCAGATCGGACTCATTTATATTCAGAAAACCCTTTATGGCCGAAGCATCAAAGGAAACACCATGTGTTACCGCATGCTCAAGCTCATCGGCCATTATGGCGATATTCTTCTGCCTCCCGGAGATGTCACAGAAAGCCAGACGGATGAATTTTATCTCATATTCCGCTAACAGCTCCCTGATATCCTTTACATCCATAATCCCTCCCATTAACTGAAAAAGCGCCGCAGATACTCCAAATCTGCAGCGCCTTTGCTGTTCATGGCAGAATATTAGGGAATCCGGCGCAGAATAGTCAAGAGGTTTTATTCAATGTATCGTATTTTTATTCACACTATATCCATACACACAATTGACAAGCACGAATAATATGTCGTAAAAGTACCTCATCAGGGAACAAGGACGTTCTAAGAGTGATCTTAGTGCGTCCTTTTTTCTTTTTCAGAGGTTGCCGGATGAGGAAAGAAGGGGAAGTAAGAATCAGTTCAGGATGCTCCATAAGCGGGATATTCTGCCGGGACGGGCGCCGTATCACAGGCGAAGCAATAAAGAAAAGCATCGCGACAATGCATAACAGATCAAATGGATTGGGAGGTGGATTCGCCGCTTATGGCATCTATCCGCAATACAAGGAATATTACGCGTTGCACATATTCTACGATTCGCAGACATCCAGGGAAGAGACAGAGAGGTTTCTGGACAAGCGCTTCGACATAATAAACCTGTCGAAGATACCGGTAAGGCCAACGTCAGGGATAACAGATTCCCCTCTGATATGGCGCTACTTCATCGCCCCCCTTCCGCACATTCTGCAGGACAGCCAGCTTGATGAAGATGAGTACACATCAAAGGCGATGATCAAGATAAACACTTCAATTGACGGGGCGTATGTCGTCTCATGTGGTAAAGACATGGGCGTATTCAAAGCTGTGGGCTATCCTGAGGATGTTGCCGATTTTTACCGCATTGAAGAATATGAAGGCTATTCATGGACCGCGCATGGCCGCTATCCGACGAACACGCCCGGCTGGTGGGCTGGATCGCACCCATTCTCACTTCTCGATCTGACAGTCGTGCACAATGGGGAGATATCCTCATATGACGCGAATCGCCGGGCTGTCGAGATGTACGGGTACTCATGCAATCTCCTGACAGACACGGAGGTCATCACATACATACTCGACTATCTGACAAGGAAACAAGGCCTCACTCTTGAAGAATGCTCTGAAGTCATTGCAGCTCCATTCTGGACAACCATTGCAACAAAAAATGAAGAGGAGGCAGAAAAGCTATCCTACCTGAGGAAGATGTTCTCTTCATTCCTCATCACAGGTCCATTCTCAATACTTGTAGGGTTCAAATGCGGAATGATGGCCTTAAATGACAGGCTGAAGCTCAGGAGCCTTGTCGCAGCGGAGAAAGGGAAGACTGTTTATTTCAGTTCCGAGGAAGCGGCGATACGAGTCATCGAAGAGAATCCTGATAGAATCTGGGCCCCTCGAGGCGGAGAAGCTGTGATTGTCACCCTTGATAAGGAGGCAGGAAGATGATGAGAAGATACAGGATCAGGAAGGACGAGAGCTGCATCTCCTGTCTCAGGTGCGCCAGGGAATGTTCATTCGAAGCTATAACGATAGAAAACGGAAACAGTCTCTCGTTCCATCATGACAGATGCACAGACTGCCAGCGATGCGTATCCTTCTGCCCGACAGGGGCGATTTACATCACAGAGGATGAGAACAGATTCAGGCAGAATGCTGTCTTCAGCGAGAATGACATAAAGGAAATACTCGTTCAGGCAGAAACCGGCGGCGTTCTCCTGTCATCCATGGGGGCCGCAGGGAAGAACATACCAATCTATTTCGACAGGCTGCTCCTCAATGCGAGCCAGGTTACGAATCCTTCGATTGACCCGCTGAGAGAACCAATGGAAACGGCAGTATTCATCGGGCAGAGACCTGGGAAGATACAGAGGGATAACATGGGGAACATCATTGACAACCTTCCTCCGCATCTTGAACTGAGAACCCCGATAATGTTCTCTGCGATGAGCTACGGCGCCATAAGCCTGAATGTCCACAAAGCGCTTGCATATGCAGCCGAGTCGCTCGGGACCTACTGGAATACTGGCGAAGGAGGCCTTCATGAAAGCCTGTATCCATATAAGAGGAACACAATAGTCCAGGTTGCTTCCGGCCGATTCGGTGTGCATGCTACATATCTCAACACAGCTGCCGCTATCGAGATAAAGATAGGACAGGGCGCAAAGCCTGGAATCGGAGGGCACCTCACAGGGAAGAAGATCATAGGAGATGTCTCTAAGACGAGAATGGTGCCAGAAGGACTGGATGCGATAAGCCCTGCGCCGCATCACGACATCTACTCCATTGAGGATCTTGCCCAGCTTGTCATGTCAATAAAGGAAGCGACCCACTATGAGAAACCAGTAATAGTGAAAGTCGCAGCAGTACACAATATTGCGCCGATTGCTTCCGGAATCGCCCGGAGTGGTGCTGACATAATCGCAATTGACGGCTACAGGGGCGGAACGGGAGCAGCACCGAAACGGATCAGGGACAATGTCGGGATTCCTATTGAGCTTGCAATCGCAGCAGTCGACCAGAGACTGCGGGAAGAAAGGATAAGGGACAGAGTCAGCATTATCGTATCCGGAGGAATAAGGAACTCTGCAGATACCGCAAAGGCAATAGCGCTCGGCGCCGATGCAGTTTCCATCGGAACGGCCGCTCTCTGTGCCCTTGGCTGTCATATATGCGCTTCCTGCCATACAGGAAGATGCGCATGGGGCCTTGCGACACAGGATCAGGAACTCATGAAAAGGCTGGATCCGGAAAAAGGCGCACAAAGGCTCATCAACCTTGTGAATGCGTGGACACGCGAGATCAAGGAAATCATGGGTGGAATGGGAATAAACAGCATCGAGGCCCTGAGAGGCAACCGTATGGCCCTCAAAGGAGTTGATCTCAACGCAAAAGAGCTTGAGATTCTCGGTGTCGGCTATGCAGGAGAATGAGATGAAGGTCTTTGATATCAGGAAAACAGGATTTGATGAGATAAGAAATCATGAAAACGAGGAAATCACCGTGAAAGGCTGTCTTGGTGAACGGTATATCGGATGCGGCATGAAAGAAGGAATCATGCGCGTTGAAGGGACACCAGGAAACGCCCTCGCCTCATATCTTGATGGAGGAACAATATATGTGGATGGGAATGCCCAGGATGCGGCAGCTGACACGATGAACGCAGGTCTTCTGGCCGTAAGAGGTTCTGCTGGCGATGCGCTTGCTTATGGCATGCGTGGCGGCCACGTGTATGTGCTCGGAGATGCCGGATACAGGGCTGGGGTGCATATGAAGGCATATGAAGACAGAAAGAGTGTCCTTGTCATAGGCGGAAGGGCCGGGTCCTTCCTCGGGGAATACCTCGCGGGGGGCATCATCATAGTTCTTGGTCTTGGTTATGAGGGAAAGAACATCACCGGTTACTTCTGCGGCAATGGAATGTACGCCGGCACAATCTATCTGCGGACGGAGAACGTACCTCAGAATCTTTCGGACAAGCTTATCAAGCGAAGCGTTTCGACGGAGGAGAAAGAAAGGATCATCCGTCCTATAATCACGGATTTCGCATCCGTTTTCTCTATTCAGGCCGAACGCTGTCTTGAGGGCAGCTTCATTGCCATCGAGGCAGATAAATCAAAGTCATACAGTCAGCTATATGCTGCAATCTGAGGGAATTATCAAATGTGCACGATATTTGCTTATAAAGGTCATGTAATCGGACAGGATGAAATACATGAGATCATGGAAAGAACACGGAGGAGAGGTCCGGATTCAGAAAGGATCCTTGTTCCGGAGGAAAACCTGTTTCTCGCATTCCAGCGGTTATCGATCATGGGAATCGACGATAGAGGAATGCAGCCCTTTGAATACAAAGGCATGTATAGCATAACAAACGGGGAAATCTATGGATTCAGGGATATCAGGAAGGAACTTGAAGCTGAAGGATATTCATTTCATTCCGATTCAGACTGCGAGACAGTTCTCTACCTTTATGAGAAATACAGGGAGAGGATGTTTGCTCTTCTCGATGCTGAATTCGCAACAGTCATATACGACAAGGAGGCAGGATTCATCGCTGCACGGGACCCAATCGGCATCCGCCCTCTCTTCTATGGTTACGACAAGGATGGCTGTATCGCGTTCGCAAGCGAAGCATGTCTTCTTACTCCCTTCTGCCGTGATGTGATTCCTTTCCCGCCCGGGCACTATTACAGTGGTGGAAAATTCATATGCTACCGGGATATCTCCGCCGTACGGGAATACACTTATAGCAGCACAGATGAGATTGCAGAAGGCATAAGGAACCGGCTGATAAAGGCTGTTGAGAAACGTCTTGACTCTGATACGCCTGTCGCCTTCCTGCTCTCCGGCGGACTTGACAGCTCTCTTGTCTGTTCAATTGCCTCAAGAATCCTAGGAAAGCAGATCCGCACTTTCTCCATCGGGATGGACAAGGATCCGATAGATGCCAAGTATGCAAAGCGAACCGCCGAATTTCTCGGATCGGAACATACCAATGTGACAATGACGGAAAAAGACGTGATTGATGTCCTCCCTGAGGTCATAAACGCTCTGGCGACGTATGACATCACAACAATAAGGGCAAGCATCGGGATGTTCCTGCTATGCAGATACATCCATGAACATACAGATGTGAGGGTACTGCTTACAGGAGAAGTATCTGACGAGCTCTTCGGATACAAATATACTGATTTCGCCCCCGGTCCTGAGGAATTCGAGAAGGAAAGCCAGAAGCGTGTTCATGAGCTCTATGCATACGATGTACTGCGCGCAGATAGGTGCATTGCGGATAACAGCCTTGAAGCGAGAGTCCCTTTCGGAGACCTTGATTTCGCTTCCTATGTGCTTTCCATCGACCCGGAGATGAAAATGAATCATACAGGCCATGGCAAATATCTGCTGCGGAAGGCATTCGAGGAAGGTGGATGGCTCCCCGATGATATCCTTTGGAGAGAGAAAGCTGCCTTCAGCGATGCCGTGGGACACAGCATGGTCGATGATCTGAAGGCATATGCCGAGAAAGCCTATGAGGGGAAGGATCTTGAAGCGGAATATATGAAGTACCCGGAAGACGGCAGGCCATTCACTCCGGAATCTCTTTTATACAGGGAGATTTTCGAGAGCTTCTATCCAGGGCAGTACAGGATGATTCCTGGATTCTGGATGCCAAACAGAAGCTGGCCGGGATGCTGCGTTTCAGATCCATCTGCCAGAGTACTCTCAAACTATGGTAAAAGCGGAGAATGAACATCCGGCAGGAACACTACGTATCCTGCCGTCATGAATCAATGCAAAGCCGCTTTAATGAACCCATCAAATAACGGATGGACCCTGTTAGGACGACTCTTGAACTCAGGATGGGACTGCACAGCAACAAAGAAGCGGCAGGATGGGTTCTCCATTGCCTCTACGAGTTTTCCATCAGGGCTCATCCCGCTGAAAACAACCCCGCTTCCTGCAATCCTGTCACGGAATACAGGCGAAACCTCGTAACGATGCCTATGCCGTTCCTGTACAAGGTCCTGCCCATAAAGCCCATGAAGCAGGGTTCCTGGCAGGATTCTGCATGGATAGGCCCCGAGACGCATCGTTCCGCCTTTGGCAACTATATTACGCTGTTCATCCATGAGATCTATGACGCATTCATCGCCGTCTGGACTGAATTCCCTGGAGTCCGCATTCCCAAGTCCAGCAAGAGAACGTGCCACCTCAATCACCGCTACCTGCATGCCAAGACATATACCGAAGTAAGGGATATCATTCTCACGCGCATAACGCGCACACTGGATCATCCCTTCAATGCCTCTTGAGCCGAAGCCTCCGGGGACAAGTATCCCGTCTATTGCGGAAAGCAGTTTTTCAGGCCCGCTTTTCTCCACTTCCTCCGCATCAACAAAGAAAAGCTCAAGATCTGCATCGTTCCAGCATGCTGCATGATACAAGGCCTCATTGATCGATAGGTACGCATCATGGAGCCTTACGTATTTGCCGCATATCGCAACTCTCACTTTGCGTTTCTTTTCACGTGTCATGCGGTCAACAGCCGCACGCCAGGCATCAAGTTTGCACTCACCGCAATCAAGGGAAAGCCTTGATACGACATAATCATCAAAGCCGCGCTCATGAAGCAGAAGAGGCAATGCATAAATCGGGCTGATGTTCTCGTTTCCTATCACGGCACGCTGCTCCACATTGCAGAACATTGCGATCTTTGAAAGGATACTGTCGTCGAGAGGCTTATCAGAACGCGCGATGATGCAGTCAGGCATTATTCCCATACCCTGCAGTTCGTGCACTGAATGCTGGCTTGGCTTTGTCTTGTATTCACCGCTGCAGGCAAGATAGGGAACAAGAACAACATGGATGAACATCGAGCTGCCGATTCCGACTTCAGATCGCAGCTGCCTCGCCGCTTCAAGAAAAGGCTGGCTTTCTATATCACCTATAGTGCCACCGATTTCGGTAATCACGACATCCGCCCCTGTCATCTCCCCGACGGAATATATCGATGCTTTTATCTCATCGGTAACATGGGGGATTATCTGGACGGTCTTGCCAAGATACTCCCCTTTCCGCTCTCTGGTAAGGATATTCCAGAACACCTTCCCGCTTGTCAGGTTTGATTTCCTGTTGAGATTCTCATCAATGAATCTTTCATAATGACCTAAATCCAGATCTGTCTCCGCACCATCTTCGGTTACAAAAACCTCGCCATGCTGATACGGGCTCATTGTCCCGGGATCAACATTCAGATACGGATCAAGCTTCTGCGCCGCTACTTTCAGTCCTCTCTGCTTCAGAAGCAGTCCGAGACTAGCTGCGCTCACGCCTTTCCCAAGCCCAGATACAACTCCACCTGTGACGAAGATGTATTTACGATTCATGCCACCCTCCCAAAAAGAAAAAGGACGCCAATCCCGTAAGAGATAGACGTCCTTGTCTAAGATGTCGCTATTCTACTGCTTTCCACACATTTTTCTCAACCGTATTATCTTGCGCCGCTTATGAATCGCAACCTTCCAGTAAACTCTTTCATATTCACTGTTTTTCAGGGATGAAATCCTTTCCTGTCTCTAGAGTGCCATTCTGGCTATCCCTGCCTGTTTTTGAGAGCAATTACCGCTTTTAAGACTTGTTGGCCATCAATCAGAAGCCAATAAGCATTAAGGAAACATTAGAGGTCTTCAAGAACAAAGGCTACAAGTTTCTGTCTTCGTTTCTCAATATCATCACAAGTCCAATTGTTTCTTCCTGATGTCATATCCTGGATTTCGCGCTGCTGATATCCATAGCAATAAGTCTTACGTTTCTCGGAGAAACAGCCATTACTTATTGATGAATTATGGTTGCCTGAAATCAGGATATAGTTGCCAAGTTGATTCGTATATGACTTTCTTCTTGATTCTGCGTCAGCTCCATCGAATGAATCATATCCTGTATTAGGTCCTTCCGGGAGAATCTGAGGCATTATGTGTTCAACAGTCATTGTCCTCAAGTCTTCAGGAGAAAGCGACTTGCATCCTCCTTTTCCGTTTCTATGAAGATAGTTTTCATACCTCCAGAGTATGTATTTTACAGACTGTGAAGGCCATATCTCGCCTTCGATAGCCATTTTAAATGCGGTATTGTTCCAATATGCCCACCACCCGTCATCGGTGGTTTTCATCCATTCAATACGCTCTATGACATTATCAACGGAAAGCTCTCCATTGAATACATAGCCAAGTCTATATTCAAGAACTGCACGAGTTCCTATTATGCTGTTTCTCGCAATTATATCTGCAAGAGCTTTGGCGAGTCTGTTCTTATCTTCAGAAGACAATGCGAAAGACCTGACGATAAAAGGCAGTGCCAGAGAGAAATATCCAAGAGCGACGAGATCTTCCATGCCTTCATATTTTCTGGTTTCTACAAGCCTTACAAAGGCTGTTATCGCATTAAAGCTATGAGCAATCGTATCCGTAAGTTGCATGACAAAGCGAATCTTGGATGACGACACGGCTATCTCTTTATCGATCTCATCCTGGGTGAAGTATGCGGTAAGTTTATCCTTATGGATTCTGTAGGCACATGACAGGATGTTGTCCTCATCTATGTGGTATCTTTCCAGTATCGAAATCGATCTGTATATTTCTGCGAACTTATCAGAAATCAGTCTGAGGCAACTTGTCCTCTCATCATCTTTCTCGGCATAGATATGTACATAATACATAAGCTTTGCCTTCAGGATCTCAAGCTTTGTAGGTTCTTTCCCTCTGGCATTCTGGAATATGAACATCTGTACAGCTTCAGACTGATCAGAAACTACATGTGTTGTGCAAACAGCATTAGCCATTGCCTCCAGAACAGATTTTAATTGTTCGTATTCCATTTTTGAAAACTCATTCCTGAAATAGAACATTGCAGAAAGAAGCCTTTTTTGTGATTCTGTTTCGAGTGTACTGATGAATTCCTTGTCAAATGGCTTTGCCTCAATGACATATTCTGCAAAGACTGAATCATCATAGTCCGCAGTATGGAAGTGTCTTTTTGCCCTCCTTGAAAGGATGTCTTCCTTTATTGTAGATTCATCATCATTTAACTGTTCATTGAGTTCTTCAATACGACTTAAGAGTGCAGAAATACAGATTTCCACAGTAGTAAGTCGCTGTTGCCCATCAATAATGTTATAGCTGTTATTATCACGTCTCTCGAATATGAAATGGCCAAGATAGTAATGCGTCTGGCGCTCAAAACTTATGTAATCCAGAATATCATTCAGAAATACAGCAACCTGTTTTGACGAGATGGTGGCTGAATCAGATACAGTCATATCTGAATCCCAGGAATATGCTCTCTGATAATCAGGGACATAAATCTCTGTTCCCTGAAGCAGGGCATGAATAGTCGTTTTGTTTTCCATATAAAACCTCCTGTGAAAAGACTCTTAATATGCGCTTACCCTTTTACTGTCAAAGATCCTCACAATGCAGGAGAATGCTTGCCCTTTGCAAATCCGTTTGGGTGTATGAGGCATGGATTTGCAGTTAAGGATGCAACACTTGAAAACCTGAATTCTATTTCTACTAACTATGAAGGATACTCAACAAAAGTATAACTTCTTTAGTACAAAAGAAATTTTCTATATTTGGCTTGACATATACTGATGATAATAATAACTATGCGAAAATAGCAACTAAACTTACTAAC
>CASFLH010000023.1 GCA_949295505.1 uncultured Spirochaetales bacterium
CACCTTGATAATTCACTGCGTTTTTCCATGACTTCAAAAAGGACTTTGATTTCACGCTCATCGGTTATGGTATGAAGCAGGAAGTCATCCAGGATCAACAGATCCAGGTTCAGATAGAAGCGAACCTTCTTCTGATATTTGGTGTAGTCTGCCTGCTTCAGGGCCACCATCGTTTCAAGGAATTCTTCACAATGATGGTACATTGCCCGGTAATTCAGGCAGGCCTGTATTCCAAGCGCTTTTGCCAGATACGATTTCCCGCTGTCTGACGGGCCAAGAATGCATACATTCAAGCCTTCCCTAATGAAATCAAGAGACGACAGGGTTGAATTGATATCCGTCGGAAGATAGATCCGTTCAGAGGAATCCTTACATTGATCCAATGACTGCGGACCTCCAGTCAGATGAGCCCGTCTCAGACGGTTCTGGAACCGTTGGGACGTCTTGGCCTGATATTCCGGTTCGACCACCTGTTCTAATAATGAGACGCCATCCAGATGATCAAAGCTTCCGGAGTGATACAGCAAGTCAAGAGCAGAGGCCATGTTGGAGAGTTTCAATTCAATGAGCTCGTCCACAAGCTCATTGATACGGTCAAGCTTCTTCATCGCGCACCTCCCCGGCCAGTTTGCTGCTCTTCTTGAGAAGGCGCTCTATATCGCCTGCATGCGGGCTCATAACAAAGGCACCTTTGTTCCGTTCTTCGTTGAGCTTCGTATTGAAACCGGCAGTCCCGATCTCTTCCGCGACAGCCGCGATCGAGTTCTTGATGAAGGAATACGAGATATGGTTCGTCTCAATTGCCAGCCTGCAGCAGTCCTCCAGAGCAAGCCTACTATACTTCTTCGTATAGTTCAGAATACCAAGGCAGAGCCGATAGGTCTGAACTTCATGCTCCCGGCTTTTCAGGATGTGCTCGATGACTTTTACGGTGTTAGAGCCTACAGTCATTGCTTTACGGGTAAAGTAAGTTGCATTCCATTCTGACATCTGTTTATAACTCTCAGGAAGATGAGATGGATTCGTCAGCCATTCTCCACGACGCGTTGCCCTGCGCCAACTGACGATCAGCTCGCCTTTCATGGAGTAGATGTTGACTGTCGATGCTGTTGCCGCGACCATAACACTTTTATGCAGATATGCCTTGTCTACGCTATAATAAGCATTGTCGAAGCGGATGTGGAAATCGCCAGACACTTTTGCTGTCCTTCTCTCCATGTACTCGTAAGGCACGGAGGGAAGCGGCATCAATTCCTGTCTTTCCTCCATCCACTGGTCGTACCTGCTGTAGTCCTTCTTTTTGAAGTTTTCATGGTTCAATGCATCCAGTTTTGCCCAAAGATCCCTGTTGAACTGTTCCAGAGAGAAGTAGCGGCTATCTTCCAGATCATGGAAGAATCCTTTCTCCAGGATGCCCACAGCGTTTTCTACACTGCTTTTCCATTTGGGCTTGCGGACTTTTGCCGGAAGAATGACGGTATGGTTATGATCCGCCCATGCGGCATAATCCTTGTTCAGATCCGGGGCGATCCAGTCCTTATTGGCTGTTACGGCCTGCTTGCAATTATCACAGACAACGATGGCCGGAACGCCGCCAAAGTAATCAAGGGCGTGGTTGTTAACCATGATCCACTGAGGCTCAGCTGTTGATATCATCCCTTCCGCATAGATATACTGCGAATAAGGGAGGACGGCAACAAACACGACAATAACAGTGATCTCCCCAGTAAG
>CASFLH010000024.1 GCA_949295505.1 uncultured Spirochaetales bacterium
AGAAAGTCTTTTGCCGACTTCTGTATCCATGATTTCTGAGAATCCGCAGAATGAGCTTGGTACAAGCATTATCCCATTGTGGTGATATGCATACAGAGCTCCGGATATGGAATCATCTGCAGCCGATACGCATTCTGGACCATCGAGTATGAATGCGGATATCCCATATTCTGATAACGCTCTTTTGAGGATATAGAGATCTTCAAGATCGAGTTTTGTCTCAATTCTCAGCATCATCGGAGTCCTTGATGAGATTGCATGTTTGATGACTGAAGCAATATGGCTATCCATCTCCAGATATCCCGCAGTTTCTGAGAGGGGAATATCTTTTGCTGTAAGGCATGAAGGCATCGGATCCTCTGGAAGGATATGCTTTATCCAGGATGGTATGGAGATACGCTTATATACCATGCCATTCTCAGTCCATGATGATATAGCCTCCATTACGTCTTTGATATCTATACCAGAACCTAATCTTTTCCTGATTGCCTCTTCGGCTTGTTCTGGAGTCATAGCACGTAAATCAGCAGGGAGACTATCAGCAAGCTGCCTTATGATTGCAAGTGCAATTGCATCCTTTTCAGTAAGCGCGAAATTGCTTCTGATGGATTGAAAGATTGATGATTTCCTGATTCTCTCAATGCCATTATCTTTCAGAGCGTGGATTCTGGATATGATTTCCATTTCATTCTCCTTATAAATCACAGAAGAAAGGAAGGCGTCGGAGACGCCTGAAACGAAATAGGGGTTAGAGAAAATACACTGAGCCCGTAAGTCAGGAGACTGAATTACAGGGATGCAGTATCGATGGTAATCTTGACTCGACGGAGTCAGGAGCCGGTGGCTATGCGAGTAACTCAGTGAAGGGTACTTCTCTAGGAAGGTATCACTTCTGTCACAAAATTACACAAGTCGCTGGTCATCGAAGTATCTTGTGAGGCTGTCCGTGCATGGTCATCCATGCCGGGCTGACCTCTATAATAAAAATGAGGACACATACTGCCAGATCTCTCAAATGACGCCTCCTGGACATCGTCAGACTACTTGGGGAGGTGTGTATATGGCATACACTGATCATGAATGGCCAGCGATAATCGGGCTGGACCTCGGCAAGCAGACCTATTCGGGCTGCAGGCTTTACGGTGAAGGCTATACAAAACGGCATAACTTCACCGGGAAGATGACAAGAGGAGAAGATGGCTATGCCTGTCTTCTTGAGAAGATCAGTGATGGGGATCTTGTGATTATGGAGGCAGGAAGCTCATCGTTCAACCTTGCCCGCTTCCTAATGAACAGTACGGAGGCTGAGATCGTAGTACTCAATCCAGCACAGCTCAGGCTCATCTGGGACAGCCAGAGGAAGAGTGACAAGGCGGATGCGATGAAGCTCGCCTGCATCGGGCGAGACATGGGGAGGGAGGCGTGGCCGACCGTATCAGTCCCGAGCGAAGAGGAACAGGCTGAAAGATCCATCGTCACCTTCCATGTATTCCTGAAGGAGGATGAGACAGCCAAGTTCAACAGGCTCTTCGCGCTGTTCAACAGCTCGGGCTACCCAGACATAGACAAGAGGCGGTGCAGGGAGGATGCGGAATACAGGCATCTTATTGCAGAGAC
>CASFLH010000025.1 GCA_949295505.1 uncultured Spirochaetales bacterium
CCGGTCCATACTCAGGCATGTCCAGGACTGCTTCGCCCATCTTCCTTATGCCTGTAAGCATCATTGCCTTTCTTTTATCTGGTAACATGAAAACCTCCTTCTCAAAATCCAATCAGTGCGCCGCCGTCAACGACAATCGACTGACCTGTGATGAAGCTAGATGCATCGGAAGCAAGGAAAAGTGCCGCCCATCCTATGTCCATCGGGTCACCGAATTTCCCGAGTGGCGTCCTGCCGAGGATCTTCTGCTGTCGCGGAACATCCTTGCCCATCGAAGCAAGAAGCATCGGAGACTCTATCCAGCCAGGAACGATTGCATTGAACCTGACACCTGTGTGCGAAACTTCACTTGCAAGATTCATGACAAGCCCTGTCACACCTGCCTTGGCAGCCGAGTATGCAGCAAGATACGTAAGTCCCATATGGCCTGCCATCGAAGAGATGAAGATCACACTGCCCTTGCCCTGTTTTTCCATCGTCGGCAAACAGGCCTGCGTCATTGCGAATGCCCCTGTCAGGTGAACATCCAATGTTTTCCTGAACTCATCGATTCCTGCATCTTCCGCGCGGCTCTTGAACTGTATTCCCGCGTCATTTATTAGAACGTCAATCCTTCCATACTTGTCCCTGACATATGAGACAGCATTCTTGATGCCTTCTGTGTCCGTGACATCCAGGCGGAAGTAATCAGCAAGAGGGCCAAGCTCCTCTGCCACTTTCTTCAGAACTTCTTCCCTCCGTCCCATCATGACAACACGGCAGCCGAATCCTATCAGAGCCTTCGTCATTCCAAGTCCAAGGCCTGTGGCACCACCAGTGATGATCGCGACTCTGCCACTCATGTCGAATGGATTACGCATATTCTCCATACGATTGCCCTCACCTGATGCCATTGACGACATGTCGGTGTGCCTCTCCCCTGATTGCCCTGATCGCTTCGTCGGCGATGGAATTGAGGAGGATATTGACCGATTCTTCAGAATACCAAGCACTATGAGGGGTGACGATCACATTGTCGAACTTGAACAATGGATTATTCACATCCGCGCTTTCTGTCTCGAGCACATCGAGGCACGCAGCAGAGACTTTTCCCGATGCAAGTGCATCGCAGAGATCACTTTCATCGATGATTCCACCTCTGGCAGTATTGATGATCATCACTCCATCCTTCATCTTTCCAAAGGCATCCTTGTTGATCATCTTCCTTGTCTCGCTGTTGAGTGGAACGTGGATCGAGATTATGTCGCTCTGGGATAGGACTTCGTCATACGAGGCCTTCTTTATCCCGGGAATTCCAATGGCATCGACATCGAGGAAAGCGTCGTAGGCAAGGACATTGCAGCCAAAAGCCGGAAGCCTTTTTGCAACGAGTTGCGAGATGCCTCCAAATCCAAGAAGACCTACTGTCTTCGATGAGAACCGGTGGACAGGCTTCGCTGAATAATATGTCCACTTGCCTTCCTTGACTTCCCTGTCGAGCGTGAAGACCTTCTTTGATGCGGCAAGGGCAAACATCAGCACATGATCGGCAATATCGGCCCTGCCGTAATCAGGAACATTCACAACTGGGATGCCACAATCTGTTGCAGCCTGGATGTCGATGTTATCCACTCCGACAGCGCCCCTGATGATGGCCTTGCACTTCTTCAGATTCTCAATTACACGGCGATTGATCTGGTCGAAATGGCAGAGGACAACATCTGCATATTCAGTCTCCCTGAGTATCTCCTCCTCGTCCTTGCAATTGCATAATTTGAAAGAAGCTCCTGCTTCCTCTATTTTGCTTCTTATGATCTCGACCGACTCATACTGAGCGTCGGTCATGACTACATTCATCATTTTCTCATCTCCTTTTCAAAGAATTCCGAATTTCTTGAAAGCTTCTGTTGCTGACATTCCGCCCTCAATGGCTTTCCGTACTTTCTTTTCGCCTGCAGCTTTCTCAAGTGCTTTTTCAACAGCCTCCACTGCAATTTCCTGAGGGACTATCAGGCATCCGTCAATATCGCCGAAAATCACATCCTGATCGTGGATGACAACTCCCCCGATCTCGATAGGACATCGATACTGGGCAACATAAGTCCTGATTGAGGAATCCTGGGCCCATCGTCCTTTTGCAAAAACAGGGAAATTCTGTGAGAGGACCTGAGGAGTATCCCTTGTATAACCATCCAGGACAGCGCCAACTGCACCGCGTGCCTTGGCTGTCGCTGTGAGCAATTCGCCCCAGAGTGCACTATTATGCGCTCCAGTCGCGACAAAAACATCATTGGGCTGAAGCTGGTCAAGAGCCTCAGTAAGATAGCCAAAGGCCTTTTCCTGCGCCTGATATACATCGTACTCGAGAACCGTACATACCCTGCCTGCAATCTTCATCTTGTCGTCAAGTGGCTGTATGTATGCCGGAAGGAACTGATGCGAATAGCCCATAGCATCTAGGATGTCACCCAATACGGGGGTATAGAGCTTCTCCTTCATCAGTTCAAACATATCCTTGTCATTCATCTCTCTCCTCCTTTTTTTCTTCCGATCAGCTCCAGATCCGATCGTGCGACCAATAGCTCGGATAAGAATTCGCAGAGACCCAAAGAGGTCCTTCCTTATCCTTCCTATGCTCATCAAGCACGTCGTCATCGAGTTCCCCAATTCCAATGCCGGGAGCATCAGGAACATCGATATAACCATCGGAGATGATCTTTCCGCGTCCGCCTTTCACGATTCTCTCCCACCACGGGATATCGAACGAGTGGAACTCAAGGGCGACGAAGTTCTTCCCCGCAGCAGCGGCAACATGCATAGCAGCCATGCACCCTACCGGCGTTTCAGCCATATGCAGACATGCTGCTATCCCATGTCTTCCGGCATCCTCTATGATCGATGAAGTCTCATACATACCACCTGCTGTCAGCACATCCGGATGGATAACCGAGACTGCATTCTCATCAAAGAGGGACTGGAAGCCATCGCGAAGATATATATCCTCCCCCGTGCAGACTGGAATGCTTGTCTCCCTGCTTATCCTTCTAAGCTGCTCCGTATAGAACCATGGAACAGGATCTTCAATCCAGGCCAGGGAATATTTCTCCAGACGTTTTGCAAGCTGGATCACGTTGCCATATCCGATGTGGCCGACATGATCTATCGCGAGAGGGACTTCATAACCGATCTCCTGCCGGATGTTCCTCACATACTCTTCCAGGAAATCAAGGCCTTTTTCGGTGATCCTGAGCATGGTGAAAGGATGGGGAATATCCATTATCGATATCTCGCTGTCACTTGCAAAACCAAACGAGATATCTTCTTTATCAGACTCCTTCATCTTCTCTATCCAGCCAGAAGGGGCACTTAGGGCACCGGGAACATCAAGGAGAAGGTCGACTCCAAGATCCATCTTCAGCATCGAAAATCCAGCATCCATACGCCTTTTCAATGCTTCTGCCATACTGGAAGAATCATTTTTCCCGGAAACATCCGTATCCGCATAGAGCCTTACCTTGTCCCTGTATTTGCCTCCAAGGAGCTGATAGGCAGGAACGCCGTATGTCTTGCCGGCAAGGTCGAGGAGCGCAACTTCGATTCCGCTGACCCCTCCTCCTTTCCTTCCATGCCCGCCAAACTGCTTGATCGACTCTACAAGACGCTTGACAGAGCATGGATTCTTGCCGATCAGGTGACGCATAAGGGAAAATGCATATTCAGGAGAAGCGAAATCACGGACTTCACCATACCCGCATATGCCCTGATTTGTCTCAAGTTTCAGAATCGAGCATTCCATCGGGACTCCGGAGATGCGGCATATCTTCATGTCGGTTATCTTCAGATCAGATGGATACGAAGACTCATTGAATCCCATCAATGACCTCCTTCCTGTCATCGAGACTCCTGGTTTTTGCATGAAGTGAATTCTCACGTGATTCGTTCGCATAGAAGCATGCGACACAGTGTCCTGGAGTAACCTCCACTAGTGGCGGCTCTTCTTGGGTGCAGCGCTCATGCCTCATCCAGCAGCGGGATGCAAAACGGCAGCCAGGCTTTGGATTGATCGGAGATGGCACATCACCCTCGAGAATGATCCTCGATACCTTCTTGTCTATCGACACGACAGGAACCGCAGAAAGAAGAGCGATCGCATATGGATGCCTTGCATCGGAAAATATATCTTCAGCATTTGCTATCTCGACGAATCTTCCCAGATACATGACGGCAATCCTCTTGGAAATATGGCGGACTACGCTCAAGTCATGGGATATGAAGAGATACGAAAGGTTGTACTTGCTCTGGATATCCATCAGGAGGTTGATGATCCTTGCCTGGACAGATACATCCAATGCGGATACTGGTTCATCGCATACTATGAAATCAGGACCAAGGGACAGTGCCCTCGCGATTCCGACAACCTGGCGCATTCCTCCATCAAGCTCATGCGGATAGAGATGAAGGAGGGAAGAGGAAAGTTCGACCATATCGCAAACTCTGTCCAGCTTCTCCTTGATCTGCTTTTCATTTCCTTCGCGATGGATCTTGAACGCTTCAGAAAGAATTTCATAAACAGTCTTCCTCGGGTTCAGGGATGAATACGGATCCTGGAAAATGATCTGCATCTTCTTGCGGATGTCAAAGCTCTCTTTCTTGTTGAGCTTGAAGATATCCTTCCCTTTGTACAGAAGCTGTCCACCTGATGCAGGAAGAAGACGCATGACAACGTTTCCAACCGTGCTTTTACCACAGCCAGACTCGCCAACAAGACCAAGTGTCTCACCTTCATTTATCGAAAACGATATATCATCGACTGCATGCAGAGTCTTCTTTGAATCTATCTTGAAATATTTCTTGAGGTTCTTCGCCTCAATCAGTGTCTTTCCGTCACTCATTCCTCACCTCCCCTTTCCATGTTGAAGCAAGCACAGAAATGTCCTTCCTCGACTTCAACAAGTACCGGTTTTTCACAGCGGCATCTTTCAAGGCAATGCTGGCACCGGGGATTGAATTCACACCCCAGTGGAAGATTCTGTGGATCGGCTATCCTTCCTGGTATTGCTGCCAGTCTCTTCTTCTCTCCAGTCAGTTTCGGCAAAGCACCAAGCAGTCCCCTCGTATATGGGTGCATCGGATTTGCGAAAACTTTGCTGACCGGACCGTATTCAATGAATTTTCCCGCATACATGACGACAACTTTCTCGCAAAGCTCGGAGATGATTCCGAGGTTGTGCGTGATCATGAGAAGACTTGTCGAGTACTTCTTCTGCAGGTCCTTCATCAATTCAAGGATCTGAGCCTGTACTGTCACATCAAGCGCAGTGGTAGGTTCATCAGCAATCAAAAGTTCAGGATTACATGCGAGGCTGGCTGCGATTCCGACACGCTGCCTCATTCCGCCGGAGAACTGGTTCGGGTAGTCATGGATCCTGTATGCGGGGATTCCTACAAGTTCGAGAAGTTCCCCTGCCCCTTTCATTGCTTCCTTCCTGTTCAGGTGCTTATGGGCACGAAGTACCATTGCTATCTGCTCTCCTACTGTGAAGACAGGGTTGAGTGCAGTCAGAGGGTTCTGGAAGATCATGGATATCTTCGATCCCCTGATGTTAGTCAGTTCCTTCTTCATCTCGAACATTGACTTGCCATGGAAGAGAACATCACCTTTTATGATCGCATTCTGCGCAAGAAGATTCAGAATTCCAAGTGCAGTTGTTGTCTTGCCAGCACCAGATTCGCCGACGAGGCCGATCGACTCACCACTGTTTATGGTCAGATTTATGCCGTTAAGTGCATATACCATAGCCTGTTCGGTCTTGAAGCATACCTCAAGATCCTTTATCTCCAATAACTTATCCGTAGCCATCTTCATCTCCTCTTCTTCGGGTCAAGAATGTCCCTCAGTCCATCGCCAAGGAAGTTGAATCCAAGAACGCAGAACATAAGTGCGATTCCAGGAGCAAAGACCAGCCATGGATAGATAGTCATGAACATCCTGCCGCTCGCGATCATGTTTCCCCATGAAGGAATCGGTGGCTGGATTCCCAAGCTGAGGAACGACAGCGCTGCTTCCAGAAGGATCGTGAAACCGATCTTCTGGCTTGCCAGAATGATTATCGGGGTAGTCACGTTCGGCAATATCTGGGTAAACATTATGTGCATGTGGGAAGCTCCCAGAGAAACAGATGCTTTGACAAAATCCTGATTCTTCAAAACACGAACATTGTTTCTTGTGACAC
>CASFLH010000026.1 GCA_949295505.1 uncultured Spirochaetales bacterium
GACAATCGTCCAGCCGTCCTTCTTCATCTCCTCAGTGAATACTTTCTTCTCCATTTTCATTCTTCCATCTCAAGCGCGGCGAAGAGGCTTCTCATCCTGATCTTGACCGCTCCGAGGTTCGTAATCTCATCGATCTTTATCTGGGTATAGATCCTGTCGTTCTGGCGCAGCACATCCTTCACCTCATCGGTGGTGACGGCATCGAGACCACAGCCGAATGAGACAAGCTGCACGAGGTTCATATCCTTTTCATGGCTTACATAACGCGCGGCATCATACATCCTTGCATGATAAGTCCACTGGTTGAGAACCCCGTAGTCCGCCTTGTCTGTGAGAGGAGCAATGGAATCTTCTGTGATGACAGATGCTCCAAGCTGGACAATCATGCGGTCAATGCCATGGTTGATCTCCGGATCTGTGTGATACGGTCTGCCCGCAAGCACGATAATCGGACGGTTCTCTTTTCTTGAGAGCCTTATGATCTCTTCGCCTTTAGCTGTAATCTTCTTCCTGTATGACTCCAGTTCGGCAAAGGCTTTATCAACAGCTTTCACAGCCTCTTTCCTCTTTACGCTGAAAAGCTCTGCGATACGCTTGGCAAGATGTTCTTTATGCTCAAGCGAGAGGTAGCCGAGAGTAAGAGGTATTCCTTCCAGATCCTGGTTTCCTTTGATGACCTCCCCGTAGTATGCGACAACAGGACAGTTGAAATGATTGTTCCCCTTCTCTTCGTTGATGTTGTAACTGGAGCAGGGGATGAATATCCTGTCTACCTTCTGATCGACAAGATACTGCACATGTCCGTGCATCAGCTTGGCAGGGAAGCAGACCGTGTCTGACGGGATTGAGGCCTGTCCATGGATATACAGTTCCCGAGAGGAGAACGGTGAGATGACAGTGTCGTATCCAAGGCTCTGGAAAAGCGTTGCATAGAAGGGTAGAAGCTCATAGATACCGAGGGCAAGAGGTAGTCCAAGCGTACCTTTTGTTCCTCCTTTCCTCTCCCTGTATCCTTCCAGCAGCTGCTGTTTGTAAGCATAGAGATTGTATACATCCTGCGATACGGGTGCTTTCCCGGTCACTGGACGTTCGCATCTGTTGCCTGAAATAAGGCGGCGTCTGGTTCCGAATGAGTTTACGGTCAGCAGACAATGGTTCGTGCATCCGCTGCAGCGCACATTCCTGACTGTATGCGTCAGCGCATCGAGTTCCTCCTTGCGGATTATCGATGAGGAGCGGAGATCATTGCGTTTTGCCATGAGCTGGGCATACAGCGCGGCTCCATACGCTCCCATCAGACCTGCAATCTGAGGACGCACTACCTCAAGTCCAAGCTCTTTCTCAAATGCCCTGAGGACGGCATCGTTGAGGAATGTGCCGCCCTGAACGACGATCCTCCTGCCGAGCTCTTCTGGATTCGATGTCCTGATAACCTTGTAGAGCGCGTTCTTGACCACGCTTATGGCAAGGCCGGCGGAAATGTCATTGATCGAGGCACCATCTTTCTGTGCCTGCTTGACGGAGGAGTTCATGAAGACTGTGCAGCGTGAGCCGAGATCAACCGGGCTTTCTGCCGTCGTGGCCAGCTTTGCGAATTCCTCTGCGGATTTTCCCAGTGCGTTCGCGAATGTCTGCAGGAACGATCCGCAGCCGGATGAACAGGCTTCATTGAGGAAGATGTCATCGATGACGCCATCGCGGATACGGAAGCATTTGATATCCTGTCCGCCGATATCGATGATGAAATCAACATCGTGCATGAAATGCTTGGCCCCAATGAAATGCGCTTCTGTCTCTACCAGAGAGAAGTCGAGGGAAAATGCGGCTTTCATCAGATCCTCGCCATAGCCGGTTGAAGCCGAAGCAGCGATGGAGATGTCGGGGAATTCCTCGTACAGCGATGAAAGGAATGAATGTATCGCCTGTACTGGATTGCCGTTGTTCGGGCTGTATCTGGAGAGCAGGAGATCCCCGTTCTCTGCAAGCAAGCATGTCTTGATCGTTGTTGAGCCTGCATCGATTCCGAGATAAGCTCTTCCTGTATATGTCCTTGGATCCCTTATGGGAACAGAAGCCTTCATATGACGAGCTTTGAATGCTTCATACTCTTCTGGATTGCTGAAAAGCGGGTCAAGCTTCACGAAGCTTGAGTGCCCTCTATAGCTTTCAAGCGCCTTGATCACATCTGAGAGCCTCATTTTCTTCCCGCCAGGCGAGAGTGCCGATCCCATTGCGACATAATAAAGTGAGTTTTCTGGACATATGCCGTGAGTCTTTATTGCTTCATCGAAGAAGTACCTGAGACGCGGTATGAATGTAAGAGGGCCGCCGAGATATACGACATTTCCCTCGATCTTGCGTCCCTGAGCCAGTCCCGCAATCGTCTGATTCACGACTGCGACAAGAATCGATGACGCGATGTCCTCCGTCTTTGCTCCCTGGTTGATAAGCGGCTGGATATCTGATTTCGCGAACACGCCGCAGCGTGAGGCGATTGTATAAATCTCCGTCGATTTCTCACTCAGAGCATTCATGTCCTCCATCGCGATGCCAAGCAGCGTCGCCATCTGATCGATGAACGCACCTGTCCCACCTGCGCATGTTCCGTTCATCCTCACTTCAAGGCCGTGCTTGAGAAAGAGAATCTTCGCATCCTCTCCCCCGAGCTCTATGATGGTGTCTGTTTCCGGGATGAATGCCTTTGCCGCTGTCCTTGTTGCATAGACTTCCTGCACGAACGGGATGTGAGCGGCTTCCGCAAGCCCCATACCTGCGGATCCAGACAGCGAAATCGTTATTTCCTCATCTCCGATGCTTTCCATCATGCTGGAAAGCATCTCTCTTCCTTTCTCTATTATCTGGGAACGATGACGCTGGTAATCACTGTAGATGAGTGTGTTGTCTTCCCCCAGAGCCACAGTCTTCATTGTAGTTGAACCAACATCGATACCAACTTTTAACATACAGGTAAGAAATTATCGGAAAAGCCGCTGATGGGCAAGTGCCTGTTAAAGCTATTTCACTGCTGTGGCACAGGATACCACAGCAGTTCTGCAAGGATTCTACGCAATAATGAGCAGCACTGCCACGAACACGGCAAGGAGAATGACGGAGATGATTGTGTACCTGGCTATGAAGCCTTTTCTGTATTCCTTCCCGACGATACCGCAAGCTGCAAGAGCCGGCAGTGAGAGCATCGTTCCTGCAGATCCGATGTTGACTGCCTGCAGAAGCAGAACCTGGTCAGTATCAAGCGCGGTGAGGAATGAAGCGACAGGAAGACCTCCGAAGAGTTCCGCGGTGATTATCGTTTTCCAGACCAAACCATCCGCCATGAGCGCTGTGGTGACTGGCATGAATCCCTTGCCTGCGATGAGAAGGAAAATCATTGAGAGCAGCATGGAGTAATCTGCCTTGCGGAATACTTCTCTGTCAAAGACGATGAGAATCGCGGCAGTGAAGATCAGGATGTCGAACCAGCGGAAGAGGGATAGGGAAGAGAGGAAGGTGATGAATGCAAAACAGACGTAGAGCATTCTCATTCCCTTGTTGCCACCTGCTTCCTCATTTCCTTCCGGTATATAGGTTCTTTCCATTGTTCTCGTTCCGAGAAGAATCGGGATGGACAGCGCAAGGACTGGCAAGGAGGCAATGAAATACGGCAGCATCGTCGTGAGAAATGATTCGTTTCCCAGCGCCTTGTGAAGAACCATGCTGTGCCAGCTCCCGCCCGGCAGGATTGTTCCTCCGGCAATCGCTGAGAGCGTTATGAGAGCGGCAAAGGATGGGATCATTTCCTGTCGTTCCTTTCTTTTCAGGATATCCATTGCTATTGGAAGTATGGAGCAGACCGCGAAAGGAGACGTGATGAAAGGGGAGAGCAGCAGCGTGATGACTGCGAAGAACGCCGCAGTTGATCCCAAGTGCGTGAACACGGCGGCAGAGCGTCTGATGCCATTAACGGCTTTCTCTTTCTTAAGTCCCGCGATCGTCATTGTCATCACCGCCGCCATCGCGATGCCGTCCCATCTGAGCGATACTATCATTTCCCCTGTCGGTGGTGTGACTGCGAAAGAGATCAGCATGAGGACGAAAGCTGCTATTGGAAGCATATGTGATGAAATGAAATCCTTAATTGCTTTCATCCCTGATTTCCCTTCCCATCGGGTCGAAAGAGTACACGGCGGTATTGCGTACCGCTTCATCTATGATTGCGTCCATATCAAGTTCTTCGAAATGGCGTCTGGCGACTTCTTTGACAGGGCGTGTTACCGGATGCTTGGGAGAGAAGACCACGCAGCAGTCCTCATATGGCAGGATGGAGGTCTCATAAGATCCTATTGCCTTTGCCTTCTCGGTAATTTCCTCCTTGTCCATGCCGACAAGCGGCCTGAGCACCAGCAGCTCTGTCATGCTGTCGGTGAAACTCATCGCATCAAGGGTTTGGGAAGCCACCTGGGACAGCGCTTCTCCAGTGACAAGGGCAGAGCCTCCGTTCTCCTTCGCGATCCTTGTCGCAGTCTGCATCATCGCGGCACGGAACATCAGTGTCGCTTCCTCTTCATATCCATGGTCGCGTATGTGAAGCTGTCCATTGGTGAAAGGTACGACGAAAAGCCTCATTCCGCCAAGGTACGGCGCTATTATCGAAGCAAGCTGCCTCACTTTGTCCAGTGCCAGCTCAGATGTGTAGGGATAGGCGTGAAAATAGATGGCATCAAGCTTCATTCCACGCTTTGCCATCATGTAGCCGGCTACGGGGCTGTCAATACCTCCAGAGAGAAGCAGCATGCCCTTGCCGGCTGTTGCATATGGCAGTCCTCCTTCTCCCTTTTCCTCACCGGTATATAGAAAGACATCATTCCTGATCTCGCATGTAAGCGTGTGATCAGGATGCTTGAGGTTGACTGTCATGTCAGGAAAGAGCGAGAAGACGGCATCTGCCAGCTCGCATGCCACATCATGGGAGTTAAGAGGGAATGACTTATCTTCTCTTTTTACTGTAACACGGAAGCTTCCCCCGCCAGCGAAAGAGGATGATGGCAGTATCTCCTTTGCCTTCGCAATGATCCCTTCCAGACTCTTCTCAGCCTGATGTGCTCTTGCAAAGCCCGTGATACCTGGAGTGGTCCTGAGAGCCTTCTCCACGAGATCATCAGGCACTTCGTCAGGTATTCTTGCGTAGAGCCTGCCTTTCTGCTTCGTGATATCTGAGTGATATGGTCTGAGTTTGTTCTTGATATTATGTCTCAGCTGTTTCTCGAAGAGATTCCTGTTGCCGCCTTTAAGTGAAATCTCTCCCTCTTTGATCAGATATAGCTTACCTGCCATTTCCTGTCTCCTTGATGATTCTAATAAGAGCCTCGGTCTCCTCTTCCGTTGTGCTGTTGGAAAGCGAGATACGCACCGCATTCCTGGCTTTCTCCGGCCTGATTCCCATCCCCAGGAGGATTTTCTCACCTTCGCCTTTCGCGTTATTCGAGCAAGCAGATCCAGAAGACACGAAGACGTCTTTGTCCGAAAGCATCCTTGTGTATACCTCAGAGGGCAGGCGTGATGCAAATGATATGATGTATGGGGAGGAACAGACAGGGGATAGAATATCATAATCCATTTCAACAAGGGCGCTGACGATGCGCTCTTTCATGGCCTGTACCCTCATATTGCTTTCCTTCTGACCGGAAAGCCATTCCTCCATCGCAGCTGTCAGTGCTGCTATTGCGGGGAGGTTCTCCGTGCCTCCTCTCTTGCCTTTCTCCTGTCCGCCAGCTGGCGCGATGGGCCTGAAAGAGGAAGGATTTCTCAGATACAGCATGCCGATGCCGCGCGGGCCATTTATCTTGTGGCCCGAGAAAGATGCGCCATCGATGCCGAGGCTTTCGATTTCATAATCAGTCTTTCCCAGTGCCTGCACAGAATCGGAGAAGAAGAAAATATGCCTTCTGTTCTCCTTCTCATATTCCCTGACGACACTTACAAGCCTGCTTATGGGCTGGATTGCTCCTGTGACATTATTCACAGCCATCACGGCAACAAGCTTCGTGTCCGGTGTTAGCTCAGCTTTCAGATCATCCGGATCGACAAAACCTCCTTTTGCGCGCAGCTCAGCTGTTTTCCATCCGTGCTGTCTGAGAACCGGCAGCCATGATGATACCGCCTCATGCTCGATACGGGAGATGATGATCTTTCCGGGTGTCGTGAAGAGCAGGGATGAGAACACTGCCGCGATGGATTCAGTCGCACCTGATGTGAAGAAGAGGTTTCCCGCCTCGATGCCGATAAGCGAAGATGCCTTGATGCGTTCCTCTTCCAGCTTTCTCTTCGCCTCCAATCCTTTAGCATGAACGGAGGAAGGGTTTCCCCATATTGCGCGTGATGTTTCAATATATGCTGCCAGAGCGCGCTCTGAGAGCTTTGTCGTGGCAGCATTGTCAAAGTAGAGATCCATGGCAATAGATTAGATAGATATTCACCTTGTTTTGCAAGGTGGGTATTATCTTCAGTATGGACAGGATATTCAGCGTGCCATTGAAAGGTGGCGCAACTACGGATGTTTATCTCTCTGAGGACAAAGGGGAGCTTGGGGAGTACCTCTCTTCTTTTGACAACGCGCTTTTCGTGGCTGACAGGAACACGGAGCGTTTTCTGCCGCCAGACGCGGCTGCCGTCGTCCTTCCTCCTGGAGAGAAGGAGAAGAACTGGCATTCTGTTGATCTGATTCTGTCAAAAGCGCTCTCCAGAGGTATGGCAAGGGATTCCGTCTTCGTTGCCGTCGGAGGCGGGGTCGTCCTCGATATGACGGCTTTCGCAGCTTCCCTTTACATGAGGGGGGCAAGAGCCGTACTTGTTCCGACAACACTTCTATCGATGGTTGATGCGACGCTGGGAGGAAAGACAGGCATAGACTATGGCGGAGGGAAGAACCTTGTCGGCACATTCTATCCTGCTGAGAGCGTGATCATCTCTCCCTCTGTGCTTGCCTCCCTCTCCGACAGAGAATACATGTGCGGGCTTGGTGAGGTTGTTAAGCATGCGCTGCTCTCGCATGATCTTCGTCTTCATGATTTCCTTTCTGATAACAGAGAGGCGGTCCTTGAGAGGGACGAACGCACGATGAGCAGGATGATCGCACTGTCACTGGAAGTCAAGATTGATTACATCACAAAGGATCCTGAAGAGAAAAAAAGCATCCGGTCCGCGCTGAATCTGGGGCATACATTCGGTCATGCCTTGGAGGCGCTGAAAGGTTTTTCCGTGTCTCATGGCGAGGGCGTCGTCTGGGGAATGGCAAGGGCTCTGGAGGCAGGGCTGGATGCGGGGATAACACCGGCAGCTTTCGCATCAGAGGCGCTTGGTTTCATCCGCGGTTTTGGCTTTGATACGGACTACAGGATAACGGATGCGGATTTCCCAGCCTTTGCGGAGGCAATAGCGAAGGACAAGAAGAAGAAAGGAGGAAATGTAAGGTTCGTGCTGCTGAAAGGCCAGGGTGAACCTTGTCTGATGCCTTTGGATGAAGGTCTTGTCAGGAGGTGTGTCTGTTGCTGAGGCTCACGCTTCTTATTGATGACAATTCCCCTCATAACAAAGCCCTCCGTCATTCCCATGGGCTCAGTATTCTTCTTGAGCGTGATGGTGACCGCGTTCTCTTCGACTGCGGTGCAGATGGGGCGTTTATGTATAATGCTCATCGCCTTGGAATCAGCCTGGATAACCTTGCGGCCGTGGTAATCAGCCATGGCCATTATGATCATGCGGGAGGTTTCCTGGATTTCATGGACGCGGGCTGCTTTGCTCCGAAGCTATATGCGGGTAAAGGTTTTTCCTGCCGTAAATATTCTAGAAGCGGACGTGTTTTATCTTCCCTTGCTGCCGGATGGACACCTGAGATGGCAAAGGAGAAGGGAATCGCTGTCACTGAGGTTTGCAGTGATCTTGAGATTCTTCCAGGTATCCACATACTCTATGGGTTTCAACGTCTCCACAAAGATGAGACCATCCCGGAGCGCTATGTTATCGAGAAGGATGGTGTGATTGTCCCCGATGATTTCTCCGACGAGATCACTCTTGCCGTGGAGAGTGAAGAGGGTATTGTCCTCATCGCCGGCTGTTCCCATCCGGGGATAATGAATATCGTGGATACCGCAGAGAAGAGGCTTGGGCATGTAGCTGCGCTGGTGGGAGGCATCCATCTTGCTGGCGGGAACGGTGGAAAAGCAGAATCTGTTGTCGGATACCTGAAGGGAAAAGGCATTTCATTCCTCGGCCTCTGCCATTGCTCAGGACGGGAAGCGGAAAGACTCACCGGCAGTGAGCTTTCTGCCGGTGACAGCCTTGTGTTCGGATGATCAGTCATCCATGTCGAGTGCGCTCGTGATTCTCTTCTGCAGATAGAGGATCTTCTTCCTGAGTTTTTCCTGTTTCCTCGGGATTCGGTCAATCATTGATGAAAGCGCGAATAGCGTTTCCTTTGCTGCAGCTCCGATGCTCGGCATTGGGGCAAGCGCATATTTGCCGCCGCGGTCAACGACGGCTATGAAAGAGAATTCCTTCTTTCCTGTTGCTATCGGGAAAAAGGCGGAATCAATGAGCGCATTGATTTCCCCGAATTCCCTTTTTGCTGGATCGTACTTGCCCTTCATCTTGGACCTAAGCGGCGCTGAGACATTCGGTATGAGCATGAGTTCCTTGTCTATCCTGGAGGCCTTTACCTGTGTTTTTGAGATAGAATCCCCGCATTTAAGGTAGAATTTTATAGCCCCTGAACGTGTTCTGATGCTTCCAAGCCTGCTGATGGGTACCGCATAGACGCTTTTGCCATGCTTTCCACCGATTGCAAAGGCTTTCATCTCGTCACCGGACTCCCTGAGTGCCTGCCGTTCTTTCTTCTTCCCCGCTGGTGTTCGCAGCTCATTCAGAAGCTCCGGATCCACCTGCTGTATCCAGTCCTTCCTGAGCGGTGATACCGTACGCGCGTACATCTTTGTTGTCTGCACGATCTCTCCCGCAAGTATATACTGCGGAGGAATCGTGAACCAGGCAGAGCCGGGATGTATGATGATCTTGTCAGCCGTGAGGGAGCGGTATGAGAAGCGGTCGATCTTCATGCACACATACTGTCTGAGACCTGCAGTGAGACAGAGAAAGTATTCCGGTATGGAATGCTTTTCCGATACGGGAATGCCCATTTCGGAGACGATGGCCTCAAGCTGGTCTTTGATATGCACTATCTCTTCCATTGACTCGAAGTCGAGGTAATGTGCTTTCGCGTATGACTGTCTTTCCTTGCGCGGCATGGCTTTGTACTTCGCAAGCAGCGTCAGCATGGTGCCGAAATCACCATACACCTTGTCCGCAAGGGCATGATGGGCATCCCTGGCTTTCAGTTCCTCCCCCTGAGGAAGGACGAATGGTGTCTTTGCAGAGAGAAATGCGACAGCTGTGACGACATCCGCTATGACATCGGGATAGTTCATGATGGCCTCGACAATGACACGTGAGAGGCGCGGGAGGAGCGGGAAGAGTATCATCATCTCCCCAATCGATGTCAGGTGATGGTTTTTCTCTATCGCTCCGATGATCAGCAGTGTCTCCTCGGCGGAAATCAGTGCACTCTTTTTTGGCGGAGTGATGAATGGGAATGACTCGGTGTTGTAGATGCCGAGCTCGCTCATGCGGAGCACAACCTCCGCCAGATCAGAATGCAGTATTTCCTCTTCCGCGTATTCCGGCCGCATCCTGTAGTTCTCTTCACTGTACATGCGATAGCAGATGCCTGGTGCGGTGCGTCCAGCTCTTCCTTTGCGCTGGTCGCATGAAGCTCTCGAAATCGGCAGAGGGAGCAGGGCAGAGGTGAAATTCTTCTGATTATAAAAACTTATCTTCGCCATACCGGAATCAATGACGGTTCTGATTCCATCAATGGTTATCGATGTCTCTGCGATATTTGTTGATACAACAACTTTCATCATTCCATCCTTTGTCGGAATTAATACTCGCTCCTGCTCATCTTTTGAGAGCCTTCCATATAGAGGATATATCTGATACCTCTGCTCTTTATCGGAATATTCAAGTTCTTCTACGCAGCGTTTTATCTCTGCTTCCCCTGGAAGGAAGATCAGCACATCACCTTCTTTTTCCTCCCAGCTTTTTCTCACCAGAGAGGCTATCTTCGCGTAGTAATAGTCCTCGGTATCGCGGGAGAGCACAGCAGGAATGTAGCGCACTTCGACATCGAATGGACGCGAGTCGATGGATATGATTGGCGCACCGTCAAAGAATGCGGAGAAGGATGCGGCATTGATTGTCGCGCTGGAGATTATGATCTTCAGGTCATTCCTTTCCCTTGTGATTTCTTTCAGAAGACCGAGGATGAAATCAATATTGAGACTCCTCTCATGGGCTTCGTCGACCATTATTACGGAGTATTTCGACAGAAGCCTGTCCTGTTTCACTTCCTGCAGCAGAATGCCGTCAGTCATGATCTTTATCCGTGTGGTATTGTCAGATGTGTCGGAAAACCGCATCTTGTACGCGCAGTATGCACCGGTGTCTCCAATCTGTCTCTTTATGAAATCGGAGACTGACATGGCGGCGATGCGGCGTGGCTGCGTAATGCCTATGATTCCTTCCTTGTCATATCCGGCTTCCCGGAGGATGAGAGGAATCTGCGTGGTCTTTCCAGACCCGGTGGGGCTTTCAACGATTATTGTCTGGTTCGTTTCCAGCCCCGCGAGTATTTCTTCCCTGTGCCTGTAAACGGGAAGCGAAGTGAAATCAAGCAATCGGTTTTTCCTTTAATATCCTCTCGATGGCCTCTTCACCAGACATGGTTTCCCGGGTCCTAAGATCCTTTATGGTGAAACCATCATCGCTGAATGTCATGAGATACGGGATTCTTCCAAGCTCAGCTGCGGCATAAATTTTCTTCATCTTCGCATCTGGGAGAAGATACATTGAGACCCTGAGTCCTCTTTTCCTGAGCTTCTCGGCCATTGCCATTGCCTCGCATTCCCTGCCTTCTGATGGTACGGCAAGAACATCTGCGGCCGCTGTATCAGAAAGAAGCGGACTCCCCAGTTCATCGAGCGCGGCAAGCAGCCTGTCGAGTCCGATAGAGGATCCGACACCTGGTGTCCTGTCTTTCATGTAAAGAGAGGCGAGATCGTTATAGCGTCCGCCAGAGCATACAGATCCGATGGATGGCAGTTTGTCGAGGAATGTCTCATAGACAATCCCTGTGTAGTAATCGAGACCGCGGGTGATGGACGGGTCGAACACGAATGATGATTCAATGCCGAGCTGGGAAAGCATGGAGTATATCTCCCTCATCCTTCTGGAATGCTCAGATTCGCCGCCCGAGAGCGACTCCAGCTTATCCAGTGTCTCAAGGAATGAGCTGTTTTCTCCCGCAGTGATATATGAGATTATGGCATCAGCGCTATTCTCCGAACCCGTGATCTCAGCAAGCTGTCTCCTCACTTCATCTTTTCCTATCTTGCGCAGCTTGTCGACGGTACGGAGCACTTCGATGCTCTTGCTGCCAGCCGAGATCTTATCCAGAAAGAGGCTGAAAAGCCCTCTGTGCGAGATATGGAAGGTGAAATCCTGGATGCCAAGCGCCATGAAGGAGGCATGCATTACGGAAAGGATCTCGGTGTCAGAAAGCGCATTGTCAGCACCGACGATGTCGAAATCACACTGAATGAACTCCCTGTAGCGTCCTTTCTGTGGATTCTCTCCTCTCCAGACCTTCGAGATGTGATAGCGTCTGAATGGAACACCAACTTCATCGTGGTGCGCCGCCATGAAGCGTGCAAAGGGTACCGTGAGATCAAAACGCATTGCGACATCGCGTCCGCCATTGTCCTTGAAGCGGAATATCTGCTTGTCTGTCTCGCCGCCGCCTTTTCCCAGGAGCACTTCCGTATATTCGAGCACCGGTGTGTCGATTGGCGAGAAACCGAAGGACGTGAAGACATCCTCCAGTTTCCTGATAATCTTCTTCTTCGGGATCTCATCCTTTGGCAGGCTGTCCCTGAATCCTTTCAGTATGACTGGATCAATCATGGCCTGATGATAACATTAAAGAAAAACTGGGACAATCTGATGGTGTCCGGTATACCATCTTGCAGATTCCCCCACATTTTAATTAAAGTAAGCATCGTGTTCGTACGTTATAAGAATGACGGAAAAGGGAGGAGCGTTCCTGTTGCGAAGATATATACGCAGAAGGAACATCCGATAACCAACAGCCAGATAGATAAGGATGCCCTCTGGGCTATCAGGAAGATCCAGCAGTCCGGAGGCGAAGCGTATATCGTCGGAGGGGCGATACGCGACATGATGCTTGGCAGGAAGCCCAAGGATTTCGATATCGCGACATCTCTTTCCCCGCGCCAGGTTCAGCGCCTCTTCTGGAATGCGCGTATCATCGGCAGGCGTTTCCGCATTGTGCACCTCTTCTTCAGCGGGAAGATAATAGAAGTGACCACATTCCGCTCCGATGAGGAGAATTTCGAGGACGGCAAGAATAATCTCTATGGCACGATTGAGCAGGATGCCAGACGCCGTGATTTCTCCATAAACAGCCTTTATTACAATCCTTCCAATGGCCAGCTTCTGGATTTCAACGATGCAATGGCTGATTTCCGCCGCAAGGTGATACGTTCCCTGATTCCTCTTTCCTACACGTTCTCCGAGGATCCGGTGAGGATGATCAGGGCAATCAAGTACCAGGCGACGACGGGCTTCGAGCTCATGCGCGATGTGAGGAAAGCCATCAAGAAGAACGCGGAGAGGATTGAGACATGCTCAACATCGCGCCTTACGGAAGAGGTTGCCAAGATACTTGCCTCTGGTTATTCGTATGAGATCCTTACGAATCTGAGGAAGTATGGGCTCCTGCAGTTCATCCTCCCGTGCTGGGCAATGTATTCCTCTCTCGATGCTGTAAGGATTTCACTTCAGGATCTGGACAAGAGGGTGCAGGACTCGAAAAAAGAGGGTGAACCCGTTGCCAAAGAGGTTCAGCTCTATGCTCTTATCGCACCGCTTCTTGCTTTTGAGAATGCTTCCGAGATGTCTCCTGAGGAACTTTTCCATGAAGCATTCAGACAGGCAAAAATCCTTATATCCCCGATGACACCGCCTAATTATGAGCTTGAGAAGGCTGCGGATATGGTTCTTCAGGATATGGGGGTCAAACGCGTGAAGACAAGGCGTTCAGCGGAGGCAAGGGCTCCGAAGAAGAAACCGAACACACTTGGGCGCAAAAGCGCTGCGAATGAGGAGCTCTCAGTCGTTCCTGCCAAGAAGCGGAGGAAAAGAAAGAAGAAGAACATGAAAGGGGAGCGCATACAGATTCCGGAGGCGCCGAAGACACTGGCTGAGGAGCATGATCTCTAGCCCCATTCCTCTATCTCGATATTCACTGTCTTGACCATCACGCCACCATAGCGTTCGATGCAGTCCGTGATATATTCCTGCAGGTCGGAGATCGTTGTTCCCATATAATGGCGTGCGGGAAGCTGCAGCGTGACACTGACAGAATAAGTCGAGTCGGAATTCCTTGTACCCCTGACTTTCTTCACCTTCATCACCGGGTCATATTCACCGATGGCATGCTTTACCATCTGTGTAAGCACAGCCTCTGAAAGCTCTTCCTTGTCCGGCCGTGAGAACTCTGGGCGGACAATGGTCTTCTCATATGTTTGATTCTTCTTTATAGGGCCTTTTCTGCCCATGAAGACTTTCATTGAGTCATATACAATCTGCGGGGCTGAACGTGTCACCTCGATGGAAGGAACAGGGATGACATGCTTGCCTTCCGTGTACCTGATGCGCATAGCTGTCTCGATTTCCTCCTCGGAAGCGACATCCTCGATATGAATGATCTTCTCCGGAGGTGGAAGCTCAAGACGCTTTGCTATCTTCGTCACCATCTTCTCGGAAGTGCCTATGATCATGATTCGCTTATAGCGCTCCTTGAGCAGGGCGCTCATGATTTCGTTACGGTGGTCATCATCGTCGAATACAGCAGTGCGGACGGCGGCTATGAAGTTAGGATCCCGCTTCGCTGAGTGTCCTGCAAGTATCCTGTCTCCTTTTATGAGGAGCCCGTCATCAATCATCAGATCGATATGATACTTGGCGGCGACAAGCTTGGAGTGATAGCTCTTTCCTGTCCCCGAACGTCCGATGAGGGCATAGACCTTGACTCCCCTGAGCTTTGAGAATGCGAACTGGAAAATCCGATTCATGTGACGATTATAGCATCTTGCACGTTTGTTGTCTCACTTTTCGCCTAGTGCTCGGCCCCATACATCGACAAGACGCTCAAGTGACCATGCTGCATTTGCGGGAGAGGTCGATGGCAGCGCCTCTGCCCTGATTCCAGTAAGTGGTTCCGAAAATCGGGAATAGATGCTGTATGCAGTCTTTCCATTGGTAAATATGCGCTCTATGGACGTTTTCTCAAGCAAGCCGGGGATGTCACATGGTATGACATCCTTCATTGATATGTCCGATGAACCCTCAATCAGGCAGGAAGCGGCCGCATCCCACAGCGCAATATGATTGTCTAGCAAAAGCGTGGTCCTATCCTCCACGCTTTCCGCATCTCTATGGAACAAAATACTCATAAGCGGCCAGAACCTGTTCCTGGGGTGGGAATAGTAAAAGCCTTCCGCCCGGGAGCGCACGGAAGGGAAGGACCCGAGAATGAGAACTCTGGAATCTGCGCTGAATATGGGAAGAAAAGGATGCACTGTTCGTTTCTGCATAAGGAAATTGTATCATGCAGTTCACATACAATAAAGATAAAATGTTATCGATAAACATAATACGTATATGAAGTTTTGCAAGATTGTGCAGCATTAGCTGTTGAGATAAGGTGCCGCTCGTTATACAATCAGCGTGAAACTATCAAGGAGCGTTAATTTATGAAGCTTTCCACTTTCAGACGTGGTGGAGTGCATCCTGATGACAAGAAGCTGCTATCGAAGGACAAGAAGCTTGAAAGGCTTCCGTTTCCTTCTGAGCTTATTGTTTCTGCTTCGGAGCATCTGGGAGCCCCTGCTGTGCTGACAAAGAAAAAAGGCGATCCCGTGACAAGAGGGGAGGTCATCGGAACCGCTGCAGGATATATCTCAGCGGATGTTCATAGCCCCGCTGATGGAGTTGTTTCGGAAATAAGGAAGGTGAGGGTCCAGTCCGGAGCTGTCGCCGACGCCGTTGTAATCAAATGCAATCCGGAACAGAGCAATCCATGGACTGAGAAACATGACTGGAAAAGCCTTTCCTCAGAGGAACTTCTGGATATCGTGAGGGAGATGGGCATCGTGGGAATGGGCGGAGCTGCATTCCCGACATCCGTCAAGCTTACGATTCCTATGGGAAAGGAAGTGGATGCCCTAATCATCAATGGCGTTGAATGTGAGCCGTATCTCACATCCGATTACCGTCTGATGATTGAGAAGCCGGATGAAATCCTTGAGGGAGTGATGGTCGCGGCTAAGATCACGAATCCACGGAGGATCATCATCGGTATCGAAGCGAACAAGATGGATGCCGTCAGCCTGCTTTCCGAAAAAGCTGCTGCCCATGGTTATCCGATCACCGTGATGCCGCTGAGGGTGAAGTATCCGCAGGGTGACGAGAAGCAGCTGATAAAAGCGACGATTGGTCGTGAGGTTCCTTCCGGGAAGCTCCCTCTTGATGCCGGTGCCGTTGTCTGCAATCTTGGATCCTGCTATGCCATGTATGAGGCCGCGGTTTATCATAAACCGCTTGTTGAGAGAGTCATAACAGTCTCTGGCGAGTCCATAAATGAACCAAAGAACATCATCGCCCCGATCGGCACGAAATTCTCCGATCTCATCGCATACTGCGGAGGGGAGAAGGATGACTGTGTCTCGATGGTGGCAGGAGGCCCTATGATGGGGTTTGCCGTCTATGATGAGGACACGCCGATGGTCAAGGGGTCCGGTGGTCTTCTGCTGCTTCCGAAGATGATCGAGGATTTCTCTGCCCCCTGCGTGCTTTGCGGGAAGTGCGTCCAGCATTGTCCGATGGGGCTTCAGCCGAACAAGATGTTCAGGAATATCAAATACGGAAACTATCAGGCTGCTATGGATCTGGGACTTATGGACTGCAAGGAATGCGGATGCTGTGCATATACATGTCCTTCGCACCTTCCTCTTGTCCAGGGGTTCAAGCTCGGTAAGAAAATGGGGAGGAAGAAGAAATGAAGAGTGTACGCACAAGCCCCCACATTCATGGGCCGCTCAGAACGGACAGGGCAATGCTCTTTGTCATCATCGCCCTTCTTCCATCCGCGCTCTGGGGCATATGGGCATTCGGGCTGAGAGCGCTTCTTGTGCTCCTGGTTTCCATAGCATCCGCGCTTCTTGTGGAGTATCTTCTGGGCCTTGTCTCAAAGGAGTTCACGCTTAAGGATTATTCCGCTGCTGTCACAGGTCTCCTTGTGGGCATGAACATGCCTCCATCGATTCCTCTGTATATCCCTGTCATTGCCTCGGCTTTTGCTATAGCTGTGGTCAAATGGACTTTCGGAGGACTTGGTTGCAACTGGATGAACCCGGCTCTGGCAGGCAGGGTGTTCGTGTTCTTCTCCTTCACGTCCCAGATGAGCGCTTTTTCACTACCACGCTGGATGGCGCTCGATGCAGTCTCTTCCGCAACACCGCTTTCCGCTATGAAGACAGCTGCTGCCGGAGGGGCCGTCGGAAACAGCGCCCAGCTGCTTCAGGGGACAATCCCATCTACGGATTTCGCGCTTTCCATCGCGTCCAGACTTGGGATATCACCATACGCAGTTGATGCGTTCTTCGGCAATGTCGGAGGCTGCATAGGAGAGGTTTCGGCTCTGCTTCTGCTGGCAGGAGGTATCTTCCTGCTTGCTACAAAGATAATCACATGGCGCATCCCTGTGGTCTACATCGGATCATTTGCCATCCTTTCATGGATGTTCGGAGGCATCCCATATGGGCAGGGGCTGTTCAACGGTGAGATTCTCGTTCCGGTCTTCTCTGGTGGTCTCATGCTTGGCGCGTTCTTCATGGCAACTGACTGGGTTACGACCCCGACAACACCGAAGGGTGAGATTATCTTCGCCGTTGGCTGTGGTTTCTTCACTTTCCTTATCAGGTATTTCGGTTCGCTTCCTGAAGGTGTGTCGCTTGCGATCATCATGATGAATATCATCACACCGACTATTGACAGATTCGTGCGCGTGAAGCCGTTCGGATATGTAAAGAAAACAAAGGAGAAGGAGGCGAAGGCATGACAAGATATATCAGGACTGCCGTGATTCTTTTCCTTATCTGCGCAATCTGCACAGCCCTCTGCGCGCTTGTCAATGAGGTTACTGCTCCACGGATCGCCGCCAATGTCGAAGGTGAGCGTATCGCGGCGCTGCAGGATGTCGCTGCTGGTTTTGGAATCGGTGAGCAGGTGGATGTGAACGACGGCACAGTCAATTACTACATACCGCTGTCTGATGATTCCGGTACATCCGGATACATCGTTGAGCTCATCTCATCCGGTTATGGCGGAGCGATGACGATCATCGCGTCTTATGATACGGAAGGTTCTGTGATGGCCGCAAAGATGATGGCTAATTCCGAGACGCCAGGACTTGGCAAGAAAGCTGAGGAGCCATGGTATATGGAGATGTTCACAGGACGGGGAGGTTCCACTCCTCTTCCCGCCTCGAAATCCGATCTCGGCGCAGAGGATAACGCAGCTGTGTCAGGAGCATCGATAACATTCGGCGGAGTATCATCCGCACTGATTAATGGCTCTGAGTTCGTGAAGGGCCTTGGAGGTGCTGTATGAGCCATATCAAAGAGCTTACAAAGGGTATCTTCAAGGAGAACCCTACATTCATCATCATGCTTGGCATGTGTCCTACCCTCGGTGTATCGACACAGGTCTCGAATGCAATCGGCATGGGAGCCAGCGTTATTTTCGTCCTTACCTGTTCGAATATCTTCATCTCGCTTCTGAGGAAGGTTATCCCGGATTCGGTGAGAATACCGTGCTATATCGTCATCATCGCTTCGTTTGTCACGATTGTTGAGATGGTACTCCATGCATTCGTACCGTCGGTTTATGAAGCGCTGGGCGTTTATCTGCCGCTTATTGTCGTAAACTGCATCATACTCGGTCGTGCCGAGGCTTTCGCAGGAAAGAACGGCGTGCTGGACAGCGCTCTGGATGGTATTGGCATGGGTATCGGATTCACGCTTTCTCTCTCTCTGATCGCCCTGATCAGGGAAACGCTCGGAGCTGGCACGATAACGCTTTTCCCAGTGGGGTCATTCAGCGGTGTCATTACCGTTCCCGGTCTCTCGGAGTCCCCTGTGCGCGTTCTTACCCTCGCTGCCGGAGCTCTGCTCCTGATGGGATATCTCAAGGCATTCTTCCAGTGGAAGACGTCAAGGTCCAAGGGAGGTGAGGCATGAGCTATATCGGTATTGTAATCACGTATGTCTTCATACAGAATTTCATTCTCGTCCAGTTCATGGGTCTCTGTCCTTTCATCGGTGTCTCCAAGAACAGCGAGAGTGCTATCGGAATGGGAGTCGCTGTCACTTTCGTTACTGCGATCACATCAGTTGTCTGCTGGGGTGTCAGCCAGCTTTTCCTGATTCCGTTCGGACTTGAGTACCTCCAGACAATCGCATACATCCTTGTAATTGCCGCGCTTGTCCAGCTTGTTGAGATGATTATCAGGAAGATGAGTCCGGGGCTTTATCAGGCTCTTGGAATCTATCTTCCTCTCATCACCACCAACTGTGCCGTGCTTGGTATTGCCGTCATCAATGCGGATAACGGCTACAATCTTCTGGAAAGTTTCCTTGCTGGTCTTTCCGCCGGACTTGGCTTCACGATGGCAATCGTCCTGATGAGCAATATCCGCGAGAAGCTGGATATGACACCTGTCAGGAAAGTGTTCCGCGGAGTTCCTATCGCATTCATCTCCGCAGGTCTCATGGCGCTTGCCTTCATGATGTTCGACCAGAGCCTGCTGACTAATCTGCATCTGGTATAAGGGGGGAGAGCATGTCTGTTATCATCGCGTTTTTGATTGTAGGTATACTCGGACTTGTTCTCGGTTTCGGCCTTGCCGTCGCAGAGAAGAAGCTTGCAGTGGAGAAGGATCCGAAGCTTGAGGAGCTTGAGGCGGCGATGCCCGGGGCCAACTGCGGTGGATGCGGCTTTGCGGGCTGTCAGGCTTATGCCGACGCCGTCTTCAACGGCACCGCTCCTGCCGGTCTATGCTCGCCAGGAGGAGAGACCCTTGCGAAGAAGATGGGGGAGATCCTTGGCATCGAGGTAGAGCTTAAGGAGAAGATGGTTGCCTTTGTCTTCTGCCGTGGCAACAGCGAGGTCACGAAGACGGATTATGATTACAAGGGAATGGCCGACTGCAATGCTGCGGCTCTCCTTCAAGGAGGTCCTTCCGGATGCAAGGAAGGATGTCTCCATCTTGGTTCCTGCATCGCTGTCTGTCCGTCTGGAGCCATATCCAAGGATGAGAAGGGCAATGTCGTTGTCGATAAGGAAAAGTGCATCGGCTGCGGCAAATGCGTCGCGGTCTGTCCGAAGAACGTAATCAGGATGGTTCCTTACTCCCTGGAATGGATTTGCGCCTGCAATAACCATGAACCGGGTGGCAAGGCACGCAAAGCTTGTCAGGTCGGGTGCATAGGCTGTAAGATGTGCGAAACGAAGGTTGAAGGCAGTCCGTTTACCGTTGAATCCTTCCTTTCGTCGAATGAGTGGTCAAAAGATCAGGGCGCAGCAGAGGCGGCAGCGGAAATCTGTCCTCAGAAGTGCATCGTGAGAAGGAGCTAGCTTGAGAATCGCACTCGGAATCTATACGGAGATATCATTATCCTCTCCGATATCCGCATATTCCAGAGCACTGTCGCTTATATACAAACCAGTGCTCTCCTATATGTACAATAATCCGGGTGTCAGGCTCTCGCTTTACCAGAGCTCCGCGATGATAAAGCATCTGGCCGCTGCCTGCCCTGAGGTAAATATGCTGATATCCCTTCTGGCAAAGAGGGGAGGTCTTGAGCTTGTGACGGGCACTTATAGCCAGGCAATACTCTCTCTCAACCCGCCGAAGGACAGGTCGCTGCAGATTGAGAAGATGAATACCCTGATCAGACGCTATTACGGGGTGAAAGTGTCCTCGTGCTTCTTCTACGGTCAGATCTGGTCGCCTTCATTCATTCATAGCCTTCGCAATACAGGGATTTCGAGCGTTGTAATCTCCTCATATAAGGCTACGAGCCGTGAGCTTGTGGATACCGGTTCGTTTGTAATGAATGAGCTTGGGAAGAAGGTTGGCGTCAAAGTGATCTCTGATAGCGTCGCACAGCTTGTGTCGCGTTACGCGCAGGGGGAAATCACGATTCATGCTCTTCGTGATGGTATCCTCAGCCTTGCCTCGGCAGGGGGTGATGATGAGGTTTTCTTCCTCAATGTCGATCAGCTTCTCGAGGGCTCGGCAAGAAGCGGTGATGATGATGAGCTTTGTCATCTGCTGTCGGACCTCATTGAGGGAATCGGCTCGGAAGGTGTGCTTCTTTCTGCAATCAATGCTGATAAGCCCGGCTATCTTGATAGCGGCTGGTATGGCCGCGATGCATACGCTCAGGGGCTTCATTCATTCAATGACATCTTCGTCAGGAATGAGAATTTCAGGTATCTCCTGAATAGGTATATCGCGCTTTCAGATACGGTCGCTCAGTTCAAGAAAGACAAGGCCGCAAGGCGCGATGCAGAGTCGGAGCTCTTCCACATCGCGATAGGTCCTCTTTTCATACACGATGCTGAATGTACTCCGATGAGACTGCATGAGCGCAGGCTTTTCTGGAAGGCTATGATTGAATGCGAGCGTTTCATAAGCGAGGCCGACCCGCTTGCCCTCAGAACTGAGTATGACTATGAGGAAATAGGGGAGAATGACTATGCAGCCAGGAATAAAGTGTTCACGGCTGTATTCTCACCGAAAGGCGGAAGCGTTGCAGAGCTTTGCTACAAACCGCTTGCCATCAACATGCTTGATACCAGAGTGCCTTTTGATAAATCGTTTCCCCATGTGGATATGAATAAATCCTTCTCTGACAGGATCATGATCGACGGAGAGGTTTTTGACCTCTCTAGGGAGATGTTTGATGCCTCTGTGCTTTCCCGAACACGTGGAGAGTACCAGTTCTCATACAGCTGCAGCCGTTTCTCAATCATCAAGCATTTCAAGCTGCGTTCCCAGACACTGGTTATGGAAACCACGATTCTTTCCGATTCTGATTTCGACGGGTCGTATGAGATCGATGTCTACACCTCGCTTTCTGACATGATCCTTGGCTCTTTCGACCAGAGGCGGCAGATGATGCTTGGAAGCCTTGATGATGTCAGGACCGTAAAGTATACTGAGACGCAGTCTGGTCTGACGGTGTCTTTTTCCTCAACAGAACCGTTCAGTGTTTCAGAGGAGCGTGTCAGGCAGACTCAGAATACATCAATCGGCATGGAATCGTTCGAGCTCTATTCAAAGCTTGCCTTCACTTTCCCCCTGAATGGAAAAGGCGGGGAGGCGAGAAGCTGCAGGTTCATACTGAGGGCGAGCGACAGCCGGAAGGACAGGGAGTGATATGTTCATAGAAAACCGTTCAAAGTTCGAGGATATCAAAGAAGAAGCCTATACAGTCTGGAGGCGTCTTTGAAGAGGCCGGGACTGAAGATAAGATAAAGAAAATAGAAGAAGAGACCGCCGCTCCTGATTTCTGGAATGACTCAGAGAAAGCTGAGAAGACATTCCAGAACCTCAACATGCTCAAGGAAAGCTATTATCCATGGAAAGAGCTCATTGACGAGATCAATGAGACAGAAGAGCTCATGGAGCTGTATCAGGGTGAGGACGATGAGAGCCTTCGCCAGGAGATGGAGAGCCAGATTGATAAGCTTGATGAGAAGTTCAGGCCGCTGAGGCTGAAGACCCTGCTCGACGGCAAGAATGACAAGAATAATGTCTTCCTCACTGTCCATTCAGGAGCTGGTGGCAACGAGGCTTCCGACTGGACGCAGATGCTGATGAGAATGTATACGCGCTGGGCGGAGCGCCATGGGTTTAAGTGCGAGGTCCTCGATATGCAGGAAGATGAGGGCGGCGTCAAGAGCGTCTCCCTTAAAATCTCCGGCCCATATGCCTTCGGATATCTCAAAGGTGAAGCGGGTGTTCATCGTCTTGTGCGCATTTCCCCATTCGATGCCGCAAAGCGCCGGCATACGTCTTTTGCGTCTGTATATGCCTCGCCCGAAGTTGATGATGATATCGAGATAGAACTCAAGCCAGAGGATTACAGGCTTGATACATATCGTGCTGGTGGCGCAGGCGGTCAGCATGTCAACAAAACCGACAGTGCAGTGCGTATCACGCATTATGCCACCGGGATTGTTGTCCAGTGCCAGAATGAGAGAAGCCAGTTCATGAACAAGGATGTGGCTTTCAAGATGCTTCGTTCCCGTCTCTATGAGTATTACCAGAAAAAGAGGGAAGAGGAGCACCAGAAGGACGCCATCGCTAAGAAGGATATCTCATGGGGCAACCAGATCAGGAGCTATGTATTCCAGCCGTACACGCTGGTAAAGGATCATCGCACTGGATGCCAGACAGGCAATATAAGTGCTGTAATGGATGGCGGGATTGATGATTTCATTGAGAGCTATCTGCATTTCCAGAAAGAAGCTTAGTCTGCTGCTTCTCTTCCTGATGCTGCCGGCAATGCTTGCTGCATCTCCGTTCCGCACCGCTGTTGTCTCTTCCGATGAGATATATACGGCGCTTGTTTCCGATGTGCTTTCGGTTCTGTCTGGTGAAGTCACATCAAGGGATGCCGTTAATGCGTATGAGGCGAAGATTGCTGCAAAAGCGAGGCGTGAACGGGAAGTGACAGTGTCAGGGCTTCGGCAGAAAGAGTCTTTCAGTGAGCTGGAATCCTTTGATGAGGAAGATGTTCCTGAAGCCTGGGATGGCGTGCTGACACTGGAGACAGTGGAAGTGACGTTCTCTGATACAGAGCGGGAATTCCTTCTCAGTGGTGATGCGGATGCATTCCGATTCCTGATGCAGAGGGAAGACATTGATCTCCTTATTGCCGCTGAGGCTCATGAAGACGGGATGATGATGGAAAGCCGTGTTTTTGCCAATGGCGTTCCCGTCCACAGCAATCTATATATCTCTTCCGATGATAGCGGTGAGTTCAATTCTCTTCTTGAGGCGCTGCTTCCTTTTGTTAAGAGTCCAGAAACAGTGATTGTCCATGTTGATGTTCCAAGCGTTGTCTCTGTCTCCATCGATGGAAATCCTGTCTCGATTATACGTTCGACAGTTGTCATGGAAGAAGGAGAGCATCTTATTAGCTTCACATCACCGGTGTATGAGACTTGTGAGATGGCAGTAAATGCAGAGAATGGCATGACTATTGCGCCAGATCTGGTTCCGGTACCTTCTTCAAGACTTTTCATATCTGCCGTTCCCTATGATTCCGTGATTTACTTTCAGGGGCTCCGTACTGGGGATCATCTGATTGAGAATGCGGACGTACCTTTCCAGATCACGGCCATGCATGAGGGATTTTCTCCGCTTCTTATCCAGTCCAGGGTTCCGATGGACAGTATATCTCTCCAGCTGAGGCCGGAATGGATGGGGGAGGAGAATATTGTGGAAAGGGCGAAGGGGAGGTTCTATACGAACCTTCTTTCAACGCTTGTCTCTTTCGGCTGCTATGTGGCTTCACAGTCGCTTGCAGGCATATATACAGAGGCAGACATCGCTCCTGCCGTGACGCTTTTCGCAGGCGTGAGCTTCGTGCAGCTCTTTGAGCTGTTCGATTCGATGTTTGACTATTACCAGGCTGCGCGCCTGGGTATCTAGGAGATTTATTATGTTCTTCAGGAAATTCGGAGAGAAACTCAAGAGCCTTTTCACGGGCAGGAAGATAGATGATGCGTTCTTTGATGAGCTTGAGGACACGCTTATCGAAGGCGATCTCGGAGCAAGGCTGACAGATGAGATCGTGACAGAACTGCGTGAATGTGCAAGGAAGGAGAAGATAACCGAAGCTTCTGACCTGCAGGTGCGTATGAAGGAGATACTCTCCGGATATATCAATGCTTATCAGGATAAGCCTGCGAAAGGCAAGCTCAGCGTCTATATGATACTCGGCGTGAACGGGGTCGGGAAGACAACCACGATTGCCAAGATTGCAAAGCACTACACGAAGGAAGGATACAAGGTCCTGCTGGCAGCAGGCGATACTTTCC
>CASFLH010000027.1 GCA_949295505.1 uncultured Spirochaetales bacterium
AAACACCATTCTACCATGGCACTCAGAGGGTTCGATTCCCAATGGGTGCTTTTATTGTAAGGATTTATCTGCTTCTTCTATCAAAAAGCAATAAAAAATGAAGGGCTGCTACGAAAGCCTAGACTTTCTTAACAGCCCCTTCCAATAAAGGATATCTGATCTATCAGAATGTGAATCCCAATATAATGCCTGCAGATCCCATATGCTTCTGTGATTCCACCATGTAGCGATAATTCACTTCCGCACCAATTGAGAAGAGATCGCTTGTATAGAACCTGACACCTGCCGTGGCTGAAGCAAACCAGTCCATGGAGAACCGGACTTTTCCGATATCGAAAGTGCCAAGAGCAAGGTAATCCTCAATAGCAGGGTTGTCGAAAGGATTGCCGATTGCAAAACCTGCACCGCCTCCGATATAGATATCAGCAGGACCAGCCGTGAATTCCATCATCACCTTCAGATCAAGGGAAACCATTTCCCCGTATACGAACACATTGAAGTAATCGAGAGGATTCTCAAGATTCCATTTGCCTGTTTCCTTTGGAAGGAAGTTCAGATCGAGATCCGATCTGAGGCCGATTCCGAAATTCTCACCAGCGGAAATGAGATGAGAGAAATCGAAACCAAGCCCGAGATCCGCAAAGATCCTGCCATCGAAAGTGAAAGTATCATCAAAAGAAGAAAGCACACCTCCACGAACAAGCAGCGAGAATGCGAAGAGAGACTCATCCTCCACAACCTCTGCAGGTGCTATCGGAGTCAGTGGAATCACTGCAGGCACTTCTGGTTCCGTCACAGGTACCGCAGCAGGAGTAATATAAGCAATGAGATCCGCAACAAGCTTATCAAGCTCCGCGGCAACTGTTTCCTTCGAATAAATCTCTGGATACGACACTGTCACTTCACCAGCCTCTCCGAATGCGTAGAACACACCGAGAGACGCAAGATCGTACTTCTCATTCACATATGCGAAGAAGCCATTCACCTCGTCATCAGTCACGAACGCGGGATATACAAGCAGCGTGCTTCCCGTATCGATTGTCGCTGTGAGCGTGTAACCCGCGTAGGAATATTCCTTCACAAGAGGGACTGAAACCGGGACAACCACTGGCACGGGTTCCTCAACAGGTGTCGTGAGATACTCAATGAGATCAGCAACAAGCCTATCAAGCTCAGCGATTACGGTTTCCCTGGAGATAGTCACAGGATATGAGAACGTCGCCGAACCATCACCATTGAGTTCGTATCTTACACCTAGCTCTGAAAGACCATATTTCTCGTTCTCTGTTGCGATGAAGGCTATAGCATCGGCATCAGAGACTGCCTTAGGATATGAGAGAATCACTGAACCTGTATAAATCTCAGCTCTCAGCTCATAGTCAGCATAGCAGTAGATTCTTACATCAGGAACAGCATCCAGATCCGCCTTTGCCGTGCTGACTGCAGATGGAGACCAGTTCTTCCCATCATATGAACGCTGAAGATAAAGTGTATATTCAGCGGAGGCATCCAGGCCGCTGAGCTCAAGAGATGAAACATCACCAGAAAGCTCTGTCCAACCTTCAGGATTCTCTCCTCCCATCTGATAGCGATATGCTGTAACATCTGGATCATCAAGCGCCCAGGACCATCTGACGGACATCTCTGCGGCAGTCAGTGGAACGGCCAGCATCATGAGTATCGCAGTCAATGCGATTATGACTTTCTGCATTTTCTTCATAGCGACTCCAGATTTCATTTTAAGCTCACAAAAACCTGCCCGCAAGGAAAAAACAGGATTCCACATACACAATACAGAAATTTCCGATACAATCCAGAATATGTCAGATAACAGAATCAGGAGCATAGCCGTGTTCTGCGGCTCATCCTATGGAAGGAATAAAGAATATGCCGAAGCTGCTGCGGAACTCGGCAAGACAATGGCAGAGAAAGGAATATCACTTGTATTCGGAGGTGGCGGCAAAGGATTGATGGGTACTATAGCAAAAAGCGTCAGGGAACACGGAGGGGAAGTCATAGGCGTTCTTCCTGAAGCGATGAATGTTCCCGATGTAAGGAAAAATGCCGTTGAGACAGAGCTGATCATCGTCCCTGGAATGCACGAACGGAAAAAGACCATGTATGAAAAGGCAGATGCCTTCATAGCGATGCCTGGAGGAATCGGAACACTGGAGGAAATTGCGGAAATATATACCTGGCGCCAGCTAGGATACCATGGGAAGAACATAGGGCTGCTGAATACTGCAGGCTATTGGGATTCTTTTCTCGCTTTTCTGGATAACGGCACAGAGGAAGGCTTTTTATCAAGAGACGTACGCAGATTGCTGATAGATGAGAGTAATCCGGAACAGCTTATCACCAGACTGCAATGCGAGCATTTCTCAGCACCGCCAAAACTCGGCTGAGTAAAATAGCCGCTGCAGATCTACAGCGGCCACCATTCTCAGAACATTCTCCAGTTCATTTGTCCCAGAGCTTTTCCGGATAATAACCGGACTCAATCTTTTTCCTGAGCTCTGCCATTACGTTCGCCTTGTCTTCCGGATATGTCATACCGAACCATTTATCCGGAGTTGTGAAGACTTTCACGGAACCCTGGCCTGAAGTAACCATAGCGGATACACCATTCGGAAGAAGACATTCGGCCTTCATTTCCTTTATGTTGTGCTTCTTGAAATCTTCCCAGTAACCCATGAAGCTGTCGAAAGCCTTCGGAGTGAAGCCGAAGAAATTCATTGAGACCGGCTCCTCCCCTGTAAGCGTGACATCGCCGCTTGGCATATGGGATACAACACCACCATCCGCTGTATATTCAATCTTGGTGTTCTCCTCCATCGACTCGAGCACCCCATCCTTGATAACGCAGATTGCTCTCGAAACGGAACCCGACGGACTCATGGTGTTCTTCAGCGTAAATCCCACCATGGCATGGGTCGTATCGGAATTATCAAGAGTGGCAAGATAATCTCCGAGTATTCCGTATGCGCTGCGCCCATAATAATCATCAGCATTGATGACTGTAAAAGGAGTCTTCACCGCATCTTTTGCACAGAGAACAGCCTGGATCGTTCCCCATGGCTTCGTCCTCTCCGTGGAAGCAGCAATCTCCTCCTCTGAAAGGAGAGCAACCCTGTCCTGGAAAACATAATCGGCATCCATATTGCGAGCGATTCTGTCAAACAGACGCTCACGGAAATCATGCTCGATATCTTTCCTTATGATGAAAACAACCTTTCCATATCCGGCATGGAACGCATCATATACCCCAAAATCCAGCAGTGTCTCACCATGCATGCCGACAGCATCAATCTGCTTGACTCCGCCATAGCGGGAACCGAGTCCCGCAGCCATTACAAGAAGCGTAGGTTTCATTCTCTCTCTCCTTCTGACTTAATTCAGCATCAGTTTAGTATCTTTGGTGTGAATTATCCATCTCATAGACACAATATTTTCATCAATCACATGCGTTCAGAGCAGAAAAACCGAAAAACTATTATCCTCACGAGGATAAACCTGACAAAAAGCAACTTTACGTAAGATTTTAAATTGTAAGATATTTCTTTACATTACATAGTATTGAATCGTTTTTTCCCTTGAAAAACAGATAAATAATGCGTAAATTACCTTACGTTATGAGAAGAAAAGACTGCAAAGCTTATCTCTTTCTGCTTCCAGCGCTGATCGTTGCACTGCTTTTCTCTTTCCTGCCATTGGCAAAAAGCTTCATCGGATCCTTTCTCACGATATCACAAGGAGGAAAGGTCCTTGGTTTCGCTGGCTTCAGAAACTATGCATCGCTTCTTGGTAATCAGGCTTTTCTCTCCAGTATAGGGAATACTCTTCTCTTTGTGCTTCTATTCCTTCCAGTCAATACATTTCTGACACTGCTTGCCGCAGCTCTGACACGAAAGAAAAGAAAAGGGGTAGCCGCAGCAGAGTTCATCTTCATTGCCCCGCTTGCATTCTCGCTCTCCGCGATGGCTCTGATACTCAAGGAGATATTCCGCGGCAAGGTAAGCGTCATAAACAGAATAACGGGGCTCAGCCTTTCCTGGCTTGATCAGCCCGTATCCGCTATGGCCGTCCTTGTGATTCTAGGTGTCTTTCTTGATTTTGCGCTCGATTATATCCTGCTGCTCACTGCCTTCCGCGGCACCGACAGGAGCATCATTGAAGCGGCGGAGATTGATGGCGCTTCTGGACTCAGGCTCTTTTTCTCGATAGAGCTGCCATCGATATACAGCATATTCTCAGTCACTGTTTTCACAGCGCTCAAAGATGCGGTACTCATCTCAGCTCCAGTGATGGTCCTGACAGAAGGCGGCCCATTCCGTTCCACGGAAACCGTAATGTTCTACTATTATCTCGAGGCATTCAGAAGCGGAAACAGAGCCGCGGAGACAACAATTGCTGTCCTGATGGTGATGTTCTCCATCCTCATAATGAGCCTTGTTTCCCGGAGGCGTCGTGATGTCTAAGGCAATAAGGACTGCAACAACACTCATTCTGACAGCTGTCATTCTCTTCCCGATGCTCTATGCGTTTTCCGCATCATTCTTCACTCCTCAGGATTTCACGGATGCAGAAGCTCATCTGCTGCCATCCTCTCTGTCATTCAGGAACTATTCGCTTGCGCTCGGACACCGATATTTCAGTCGTTATGTGCTGAATTCCATAATCACGGCAGTCCTGACAGCACTGTTGCGTTCAATCATCTCGGTTTTCGCGGCTTTCGCATTCACCCACCTGCAATTCAAAGGCAAGAGAATTCTTCTGATAGCTCTTTTATCAACACTCTTCATCCCACCAGACGCCATGCTGTATGAAAACTACGTAACGACTGCGAGGCTTGGATTGCTTGATACATATGCGGGAATCGTGCTTCCATCTGTTTTTTCCGCTACAGCGATGCTGCTGACCATCGGAGCATATCTCGCTGCAGACAGGGACATCTACGATGCCGCTGCTATAGATGGGGCCGGAGATATGCGGTATTTATCAACAATACTTATCCCTCTCACGGCACCAGTGACCATGACAATATTCATTCAGGCATTCATATCCTCATTCAATAGCTATCTGTGGCCACTTCTGGTGACAACACGGCCAGGGATGAGAACAATACAGATTGGAATCACGATGCTTGGATTCGCCGAGGAAGGAGAATACGGCGCGCAATTCGCCTCAATCGTGATTATCACATTGCCATTTCTTATCCTCCTTGCATTCTGCAGGAAGATGATTATGAAAGCCCTCGAAGGAGGACTCAGATGATATTGGAAAAGGGAGATAAATCATGAGGAAAACAGGAATTTTGCTTTTCATGCTTCTGCTGATTTCCGCCGTTTATGCAGGTGGAAGCAATGAAAGCGGGAACACAGTCACTATCTGGCACTCAAATTCAGGTGCTTTAGGCAATGCCTTTGATGATATTGTAGCGGAATTCAATGCCACGATAGGACAGGAGAAAGGCATTGAAATCGAAGCAATTTACCAAGGTACAGCCAATGATGTACTTACAAAGGTGAAAGCAGCAGCCGCTGTAAGTACCTCAACTCTTCCTGATATCGCGCAGCTGGATGCGACAGCAGCTCTGGATATGATGAATTCAGATTATCTTGTTCTCCCTTCTGAAATCGGTGTCAGCACCGAAGATATCATGCCATCAGCCATTGAATCGCTGATGTCAGAACGCGGTCTTCTGGCCGTTCCCTTCAATGCCTCCTCACTGCTTTTTTATTATAACAAGACATTGTTTGACTCGCTTGGGCTTACTGCGCCAGGTACAATCGATGAGTTCACGGAAATCGCACCTCTTCTCGGGGAGAAGGACGGCAGTGGGAATGTGACAAGATATGCATTTGCTGGTGTACCAGCCACTTATGAGTTAGGCGCATTCATCGGAGCACAGAAAGGTCTCTCATACTTTGTCAATAACGAGAATGGTCATGCAGGGACCCCTTCTGAAGTGCTTTTCGACAAAGAAGGCACGTTCGCCAGCTTCCTCTCTCACTGGAAAGCTCTTTATGACACAGGATACTTGAACAATATAACATCGGGAGTCAGTACTGAATTCGCAGCAGGCAGAACCGCGTCGATGCTCGCTTCCTCATCAAACCTGTCAACTGTGATCAACACCGTAGGCGACCGCTTCGAAGTCGGAACCGCATTCGTTCCGAAGACAGACGATGAAGCAACAGGAGGAGTCAATATCGGAGGAGGAGCCCTGTTCTCATTCAGCAGCAGCGAAAGCGTAAGGCTCGTTCTTGAGTATCTTGTCTCAGAAGAAACGCAGCTTGAATGGGCTGAAAAGACAGGATACATGCCTGTGAACACAGGGCTGCTGGATAATCCTGCTTACATCGCATTCCTCGATTCAAATCCACAGTTCCGCGTTGCAATGGAACAGACGGAAGCCTCAAACCCCAAAGTGACAGGAGTATGGCTTCCATCGGCATACCAGATATACTATTCATTCCAGGCAGAAATCAGGAATGTCACAGAAAACGGCAAAAGCATTGACGCAGCTGTAGCGGATATGGCTGCGACAGTGCAGAAAGCACTAGATGATTATGCAGCTCAGAATATCGTCTAATACGAATCTCATAGCATTCTCAAGGGACGGGAAGAGGACGATGGATGTCCTCATCCCTCTTTATGCGGAGTACGGCTACAAAAACCTTGATCTCAACTTCTGCGAGATGATGAACCCGGAATCCATCCTCAACACAGAACATTCCGGGGAATACATCACGAGGCTCAGGAAGGCGAAAGAGCATTACTCGCTGGAATACATCCAGGCACACGCGCCTTATCCCCGTGATTACATGCAGCTCTCCGACAAGGAAAAGAAATCCTCTGATGAGGCAATACTCAGATCAATGGACTGGGCTGCGGAGCTTGGGATACCCCACATTGTTGTGCATCCGATCCGTGCTGGTGTCGAAGAGAACATCAGATACTTCTCCTCGCTTCTCGGGAAGCAGAGGAAAAGCGTGAGAATCGCGATAGAGAACATGGAGACAAGGGAAGAGATATGGTCAGCTGCGGATCTCAAGGCAATAGCCAGTGCGCTTTCTCCCATGGCCGGGATCTGCCTCGACACGGGACATGCCCACATCGCAGGCGCGGACATCCCTTCATTCATTGCTGAATCCGGGGAACTTCTTATCGGGACTCACATTGCAGACAATAATGGAAAGGAAGACCAGCACCTGCTGCCAGGATTCGGAACCATTGACTGGAAAAACACGATGAAAGCTCTTAAGAGCGGATACCGTGGATACATCAACTATGAATGCATGTATTTCAGCAGATATCTACCGCAAGATTTTTCTGAAGATGTGATACGGCTCTCTCTTAAGATAGGGGACTGGCTTTTGTCACTCTGAACGGAAGAATGTGCATCTTGCCCGATACTGGCAGGAGGCGCAAAGTGCACCGGGGCACTCGGTGAAACCATCTTCTGCCTTCTCAAGCTGATGAACATGCCATTCAAGCTCATCAATATGCTTCTGCAGGGATTCGAGCTTCACCAGATCCTCTGCAAGCTTCTTCCTGTATTCATTAAGGAGCGCTTCCCTGCGGAGATTACCGGAATGATCGGAATCCTTCATCTCGAAAATCCTCTTTATTTCCTGCAAGGAGAATCCCAAGCACTTCAGCTCTATGATTCTTTTTAGATAGACAAGATCTTCATCTGTATACCAGCGCTGGCCACCATCAGAACGCCCAGCTTTTATAAGCCCCTGTTCCTCGTAGTATCTGATTGTCCTCTCAGAAAGCGAGCTTAGAGCCGCCATCTCACCTATCCTGTATCGTTTCATGACATGATTCTACTCCAGATTCCGGAAAAAATCTGACCAGATACATTGCCTAAGCCGTATAAAAGATATGACTAGTTACCAGATCAACCCAGAATACAGTACACTCAGGGAAACACCTGAATCGGAGAAACCAAGAGAACGGCTTGAACGCCTGGGAGCCGAGGCACTCAGGGATGAGGAACTGCTGATGCTTATCATAGGATCAGGAAACACCGCGCGGTCTGTCGATGAAATTGCCAAAGATCTGCTTGCACGGCTGGACAGGAATCCGGAGATCAGCTTCAAGGAGATCCTGCTCATACCAGGACTAGGCAAAGCAAAAGCCTCCGCAATCGATGCTTCTCTTGAGCTTGGCCGACGCAGAGTGCGTTCAAAAGGCCGTCTCATCACATGTCCGAATGACATTTTCATGGAAGTCAGGCATTACGCCTCCCGTCCCCAGGAATCCTTGATAGTAGTCATGCTTAATGGGGCACACGAATCAATTGGTACCATTGTCGCAACGATAGGTCTTATAAACAGAACGATTGTCCATCCCCGGGAGGTTTTCTCAGAACCAATCAGGAAAAGGGCCGCTGCAGTTGCCATAGCACATAATCATCCATCCGGCAATCTTGAACCTTCGCAGGATGATAAGGATGTAACGGAAAGGATCATACGGGCAGGAAACATACTGGGAATAAAAGTCCTTGACCATCTGGTGTTCACAGAGGAGAAGTACTACTCGTTCCTTGAACATGGATTGATGTGAGTAATCTCAAAACACATATCATCACAAAGGACGGAAGTTTTTGGCAGAACAACCGGAAAACATACTACGGCATGAAGACCATAATGCTTATCCTAGCGCATAAGTCAGACTGCCACGTCTCATTTCATACGGAAACATGACGATTAGTTAACTGGCGCTGGTCTTGAAACAGGCAATATAGCAATGCACTGTATTACGCGATAATATCAACACCAAGGATTCTGACAAGATCCATCGCCTGGGCTATATCCAGTTCTGCCCCTCTCATCTCCTTCAGATTATCAGATAGTATGATTCCGCCTATTGATGAACCCGTCAGGGACACTCCTGCGAGAGGCGTTCCACGGAATATTGCAGAGGAAATATCCGAGTCGGTTATTGAAAGAGCACTATGCCTGACTGAGGCAAACGACGAATCTGGGAATTCTGATGAAACAAGGCTGCATCCTTCCATGGAACAGCTGTCAAATGACGCGTATCTCGCGGCAGCATTTCTGAAAGCTGTTTTCCTCATTCTTGCAGAAAGAAATGAAACACCTGTCAGGCGGCAGCTTAGGAAAGTGACTCGGAGAAAAGAGGAAGAAGAGAAATCAGCATTTGAAAAATCACAGGAATCGAATACAACATCGGTAAAAACCGCATCATGGAATGAGGAAGAGGAGAAATCCACAGATGCGAATTCAGAATTCCTGAATACAAGGGAGTCGAAGCACTCTCCTGCGTAAGAAGCATCACGCTCCTCGATATCTTCCGCATCGGAGAATGCCTCAACAGCCTCACGCAGTGTCATCAGCGGGAATGCCTTTCCTTCAGCACATCAATGACTTCTGAAAGAGTAGAATCCTTCTGGGCAAGCAGCACGAGGAAATGATATATGAGATCAGCACCCTCTCCAAGGAAGAGATCCTTATCCTCATCCTTGGAAGCGATAATGAGCTCCACGGCCTCCTCTCCGACTTTCTGTGCGATTCTATTAAGACCTCTGGAGAACAGATGATTGGTGTATGAGCCCTCCACAGGGTTGGCCATCCTGTCGCGTATGACAGATTCAAGATAGAAAAGGAACTCCGGCGATGAGACCTCCGTAGGCTGATTGTCCTCCCCGAAACAAGTATCAGCACCGGTATGGCACACAGGACCGGAAGGAATGGCCTTCACGAGAAGCGTATCCCCGTCGCAGTCCGCCAGGATTTCCCTCACCTGAAGGAAATTCCCGCTCGTCTCTCCTTTTGTCCAGATTCTTCCCCTGGATCTGGAGAAGAATGTGACAAGGCCACGATCAAGCGTCAGCTTGTATGCTTCCTCATTCATGTATCCAAGCATCAGCACCTTTCTCGTCACTGCATCCTGGACAATGGCAGGCACCAGTCCGCCACCTTTCTCGAAATCTATAGTCATAATCCTCCCCTCTTACCGGACAGGTATACCGGACGCTTTGAGATAATGCTTGAGCTCCGGTATGTCAATCTCATGAAAATGGAAAACAGAAGCAGCCAGCGCCGCATCAGCCATCCCATCCATAAAGACAGTTCTGAAATCATCCATCTTTCCCGCTCCGCCAGAGGCTATGACGGGAATATCAATATTACCGCTGATTATCCGGGTTAAGTCAACAGCAAAGCCATCCTTCGTTCCATCCTTATCCATTGATGTCAGAAGTATTTCCCCGGCTCCTCTATCAGCGGCCTCTTTCGCCCAGAGAAGCGCGTCCAGGCCGGAAGGAGTCCTCCCACCATCTATTACAGCCTCGTATCCAGAAGGAAGCGCGGGATTTGCCTTGGCATCGAGGGCAAGTACGATACACTGGCTGCCGAACCGTCTTGCAAGCACATCCAACAGCCCGTGATTCCTTATTGCCGCGGAATTCACGGATATCTTATCTGCACCTGCACCAAGCATGCGCTCCACATCACTTTCTCCGCGTATGCCACCACCGACGGTAAAAGGAATCGATATGTTCCTTGCCACATCCTCCACAAGAGATACCATTGTCCCTCGGTTCTCAACCGTCGCTGTTATATCAAGGAAGACAAGCTCATCAGCACCTTGCTTGGAATAAAACGAAGCAAGATCAAGGGCAGAGCCAGCGTCGCGCAAATCTATGAAATTGACACCTTTTACCGTGCGCCCATCCTTGACATCCAGACATGGGATTATCCGTTTGGCAAGCATTCCGCCTCCTTCATCTCCCTTATAGAGATAAACCCTTCATAGTAAGCTTTACCAACAATCACAGAATGGACGCCTATCAAACCAAGCTGCACCAGATCTCCATAAGAAGAGACTCCTCCCGAGGCAATGAGATCAACCTCTGGAAAAACACTCAGTATTCTTTTATAAAGATCATATGATGGCTCAGAAAGCATGCCATCCTTGGAAATATCCGTGACAACAACGCTTTTCAAGCCATTGTTAATGAAACTTCCAATAAATGGAATAAGATCTATTCCTGTCGATTCCATCCACCCGGAAACCGCAACCTTGCCGTCTCTGGCATCTGCGGAGAGGATTATCCGTCCTGGATACAGATCGTTCCATCCACAGACCATTTCAGGATTCTTCGCGGCAGCAGATCCGACATTGACAGCGGAGGCTCCTGCATCGAAAGCGCACCTTACAGACTCCTCCGTCCTGATACCCCCTCCGAAATCAACTGACAGGGATGTCTTCTCTGCGATTTCCTCCAAAACGTGGATATTGCTTCCACGCCCTGCTGCCGCATCCAGATCAACAAGATGAAGATGCGTCAGTCCACCGTCTTCAAACGCCTTCGCGGCTTCCAGTGCTGAGAGTCTATATGAGGTCTTGCGAGAATAATCGCCTTCGGAAAGCCTTACAGGATGACCATCGATGATATCAATAGCGGGTATGATTCTCATGTTTCCTCCAGAAAACAGCGCAGCATCCGTTCTCCCGCATCTCCGCTCTTCTCTGGATGGAACTGCATGCCATGGTAATTCCCCTTTGAGATAGAAGCGGAGAACGCAACACCATCATATTCCGTTACAGCAGATGTATATTCTGAAAGAGGCGCGTAATATGAGTGGACAAAGTAAACATATTCATTCTCAGATGTATTCCTGTAGAGAGGACCGGAGAGCTTTGCAATCGTGTTCCATCCAACATGGGGAACCTTATATCCCCTTCCATGGGGAAAGAGGACAATGCGTCCGGGAAAGATTCCAAGACAGTCTGTATTTCCCTCATCGGAAGAAGCGCACATCAGCTGCATGCCAAGACAGATGCCAAGAAAAGGCTGGTCAAGGGATCGTATGACATCCGAAAGCCCATGCTCATCCAGATATCTCATTGCAGATGAAGCTTCTCCTACACCAGGGAAAATGACTTTATCAGCTCTCTTTATGACGGCAGGATCATCAGTGAGCTCTGCCTCGCAGCCAAGTCTCTTCAACGCATTCATCACAGAAAGGACATTGCCCGCATTATATCGTATTACAGCAATCATAAGACTCCTTTTGTGCTAGCAACGCGAGTATCCCCAGGTATTCTCCTCACGGCTTTCCGCATAGCTCTGGCAAAAGCCTTGAAGATCGCTTCCGCAGTATGATGACTATTGCCACCCTTTGTTGCGCTGATGTACAGGTTGCAAAGTGCGGCTGAAGAGAAGGATCGGAAGAAATGCTTTACAAGCTCAGAAGGGAACTCACCTATGTATTCCATGGAGAATTCAGCATCCCACATAAGCTCTGCCCTACCGGAGAAATCAATAGCAACAGTGGCAACCACATCATCCATCATCACAATCTCGTACCCATACCGCTCAATACCGCGCTTGTCCCCAAGCGCCTTCTGAACAGTCTCACCAAGGGTTATGGCGACATCCTCGGCACTGTGATGCTCATCCACGATAAGATCTCCGTCTACATGCCCGTCAGCATCGAACCGCGAATGCCGCACAACCTGATCAAGCATGTGATCAAGAAATCCGATACCAGTGGTGATACGGCCTTCTCCTGTCCCGTCTATATCCAGGCTGATTGCTATCTGCGTTTCCTTCGTATTTCTCTCAACTGATGCTTTACGATGACTGAGAGAGCCATCATCAAGAAGATATGAAGCGATGTCGAGCCAGGAACCGGTCTTCAGGGCTATCACAGAAGCGAGATTCTCCGGCATATCCATTTCATCGCCATTAAGCAGGAATCCTCTGCACCCCATGCTTTCAGCAAGCATCATATCTGTTAGCCTGTCTCCGATCATGAAAGAATGCTGCATATCATATAAGTCGCTGCGATAACCATCAATCATTCCTGTGCCTGGCTTTCTTGTAGGAAGGCCATCTTCTGGCAATGACAGATCTATATTGATCTCATCGAAGACGATGCCTTCGCCCTGCAGCGTCGTGAAAATGCGCTCTGCGGGCCCCGCGAATCCCTCATACGTAAAAGCCTGGCTCCCGACACCATCCTGATTCGATACCATTACAAGCAGGTAATCAGAGCGTTTTGATATCTCCCGGAGCGCTTCAAAGACATGCGGGATATATTCAATCCTCTCATATGTATCTACCTGACATTCCCTGACAATCACACCATCACGATCAATGAAGAGGACCTTCTTTCTATCCTTGCCATCCATACATAGCCTCCTTCAGAGCTTCCATCTCCTGCTCCGATCCTATCGTAATTCTGAGTGTATTCTCAAGGAGAGGATCATTTGACCTGTTGCGCACCACGATTCCCCTTTTGAGAAGATATGAATAGAGAGCCTTCGCATCAGAGACACGTGCAAGTACGAAATTGGCTTCGGAAGAGAATACCTCCTGCACATAGCTGAGAGTACCGAGAAAAGATGAGAAATCCCTTCTTCTTTCAATCGTCTCCTGAACATGTGCCCGAACCTTCTCAATATTCCGCAAAGCCTCAAGTCCGGATTCCTCAGCCGGTCTTGATATGTTGTATGGAGGTTTCACTTTCATGAAAACCTGCTGTATACGGGGATCCGCGACAAGTATGCCAAGTCTTGCTCCTGCCTTACCATAAGCTTTAGAGAATGTCCTTAGGACGACAATACGCGGATTGTCTTTTATCGCAGGAATCGCGCTTCTGAAATCTTCGGAGAAATCACAATAAGCCTCATCGACAACCGTAATACCTTCATTGGCTTCTGCTATAGCCAGTATGCGATCCAGAGAATACACACGCCCTGTCGGGTTGTTAGGAGAGCATATGAAGACGATTCCGGGTTTCCTTTCCCTGATTGCGGAAAGCATTGCCTTATCATCGAGATCAAGACTCTTAGTAAGAGGTACATCTATGACAGAAACACCTGATATATGGGCAAAAACGGAATAGGTCCCATATGTTGGTCTCTCTATCATCACAGAGTCCTTTCCCTGGGCGCAGAACATCCTGATAAGCAGGTCTATCACCTCGTCGGAACCATTCCCGATTGCAGTCATTTCATAGGGAATTCCCATAACACGCTCAATTTCCTTCCTCAGCTCGCCAGCCAGCGGATCGGGATACCTGTTGATCCCGTCATTGCCACCGTCCCAGCTTTCATTGGCATCAAGCAGTATCTCCGCTTTACCGGAAAACTCACTGCGAGCAGAACTATAAGGAACAAGTTCCCTGATCCATGGGTTAAGAAGCTTATCTATCATCATCCAGCCTCACCTTCACTGCATATTCATGAGCCTCAAGGCCTTCTGCTTCTGCCATGCGCATAATGACAGGGCCCAGGTTCCTGAGTCCACGCTTCGTTATATGCTGCACCGTTATCTTCTTGATGAATGAGTCAACGGAGACACCGGAGGATGATCTGGCCCAGCCAGAAGTTGGCAGCGTATGATTCGTGCCTGAAGCATAGTCACCGGCAGACTCAGGAGTCCATGCTCCCATGAAGATGGAACCGGCATTCTCAACTCCATCCAGTATTGTCCCGGGATTCTCCGCGGAGATTATCAGGTGCTCTGGCGCATATGCATTTATCGCATCAATAACGGCTTCATCGGAATACATCGGAAAGGCATGCGAATACGAAAGAGACTGCACCATGTATTCATGCCTGCCTATTATCCCGAGTTCTTTTCCTATCGCCTTCTCAATCTCAGAATAGATGTTCTCAGCTTCAGTTCTATTATCCGCCCTGATCAGCAGCATCACCTGGCTGTCCTTACCGTGCTCTGCCTGAGAAAGCAGATCAGCCGCCGCTGCCGCAGGACATGTAGTCCTGTCAGCAACCACCATCACTTCCGAAGGACCAGCAAGCATATCAATCGCGACATCTCTGGAAACTTGTCTCTTGGCCTCAGTTACATAACGGTTGCCAGGGCCGAAAATCTTATCCCGTTTCTCAATGCTTTCCGTACCATATGCGAATGCGGCAATAGCATGCGCTCCTCCTACCTTAAGAACACTGTTCACTCCGGCAGCCTTTGCTGCATACAGAATCACGGGGCTCACAGCACCGTTCCGCGCAGGGGTTGCCAGTACAATATCACGGCAACCGGCGACAACTGCAGGAACAGCGAGCATGAGCACAGTGGAGAAGAGAGGAGCCGTACCACCTGGAACGTAAAGGCCGACACGGGAGAGCGGGACTATCTTCCTCCAGCATCTGACACCTTCCTCGGTCTCAATGTCCTCGCCTGAAGGCAGCTGGGACTCATGGAAGCTGCGTATATTCCGCATGGCATGCCTGATTGCCTCCTTCAGATCATCAGACACCATTTTCTCCGCCTCAGCAAACTCTTTCTCAGTGGCATAGAGTGAGTCCAGAACCGAATGATCATACTCCAGAGCACATTGGATGAGCCCTGAATCACCACGCCTCCGCACTATATCGATGATTGACCTCACCGAATTCTCAATATCACCCGTATCATCATGCGGCCGCACGAGAAGTCGTTCCTCATAGTCACAGAAATCCAGATACATACCCGCCATCCTCACTCCGTCATCTTCTCGATGTTCATTACGAGAATACCTTCAGCCCCCAGTTTCCTGAGCTCCTCAAAAACAGACCAGAAACGGCCTTCATCGACAGCTGACTGCACAGAAACCCAGCCCTTGTCCATCAGAGGAGTCACTGTAGGGCTTTTCATTCCGCCGATTACCCTCGCCGCTTCCTCAAGCTTCTCTTCCGGGAGGTTGAACAGGATATACTTCTGATGCCTTGCCAGCATCACTGCATCGATTCTTTCAAGGAGACGTGTAAGTATCGCCTTTTTCTCGTCTGGCATTCCAGGACGCGCAATCATGATGGCGGATGAACGATAAATACACTCAGCCTCCTCCAGCCCGTTCATCTTGAGCGTAGTACCGGTTGAAACCAGATCGGCAATCGCATCCGCAATACCGACTTCAACTGTAATCTCAACGGAGCCGGAAACAACCACGGGTTCAGCATTGACACCGTTTTCCTTCAGTATCCCTGAAAGAATGCGTGGATATGAAGTCGCGATACGCTTTCCCTCAAGAGACCGCAGCCCCTGATAATCAAAACCATGGGGTACAGCGATGGAGAGACGGCAGGAAGCAAACTTGAGATCCCTTATCACATCAAGCTCGATACCGCTCTCATCATACTCATTCCGGCCGACTATCCCTATATCCGCAACACCATCCGCCACATACTGCGGGATATCGTCATCCCGGACAAAAAGGAAATCCAGGGGGAAGCCTGAAGCGGAGGCCTTTAGCACACGGCTGTCCGCACTGAAATCGATTCCGCATGATCTGATCAGATCAAGGCTTTTCTCCGAAAGACGTCCACTCTTCTGAACTGCAATGTTGATTGTCGTTTCCATACATCCTCCAAGGAAAAAAGAAAAAGCCTCCCGCCACTGGGAGGCCCGGTATACAAAGGAACCCATCATGGCGTTGTCATGATAATCTCGCAATGATGGATATGTCCGTTTCTTCTTTCCATAGCAAAACGGTACATGATGGAAAGTCGGGAGTCAACAGAAAAGACCCCGTTCAGCGCATTTCTGACTGTTTTCTCAGCCTTCCGCCATAAACTATCGCACTGATTGCCCCATAGAGCATAAGGGCACCCGATGCAAATAGGATTGCGGCAAAAAGCGTCATCACCACTCCTGTGAGAAAGTTCGGGAAAAGGAAAAGGATGATGGCGAACACAAATGACAGGACCGTCTCAAGCCCCAATCCACCATACTGGACAGAGGAACGCGACAGGAAAATAAGATCAGCCAGATCGACACAGCCTGTGATAAGAAAAGCAAGCGCTATGATATAGACAAGGACTGTAGGAATAAGCGAAGGAGCTGCGATCGCAATAATGACAGTAATGATACCCGCAATCATGTTAAGCAGAGCCTTTCCCGTGGACAGTCCCCTTATGCGTACTCCAAGCATCTCCCGCAGTCTCTGTACGGCAAGCATGGTACGCACACCATCTATGATCAGATAGATTCCGAACGCAGATATAACAACAGTCAGGAATCCATTAGGGCGTATTATCATATACAGGCCGATAAAAATCATCAGCAGGCCGGAAATCATCAATGGCAAATATTTCTTCATACAATAAGTATCATCCCGAATACCGGAAAAGGAAAGCGCTGTTCCACCTTTCTTTCCTTTTGTCTAATATGTTGATTATGAAGGAAAAACGATATCTCCTCTTTGATGCGGACAATACCCTCTATGATTTCTCTGCAACGGAGAAAACTGCGCTGAACAGGCTTTTCGGGAAATACGGCATATCTACTTCGCTTCTTCCCCTCTATCACGCGGGTAACAGGGAGTGCTGGGAGAGATACGAGCAAGGCGGGCTGACCCTTGAAACGCTGGAGACGGAACGGTTCAGGCTTTTCACCGAGGCAGCAGGGCTATCATATGACGCAGCTGCGATGGGAACTGATTATTCTCAGATGCTGGGAGAGGCTGGAATCATGATTCCTGGCGCCATAAGTCTTCTTGAGACGCTGACAAAAGAATACAGTCTCTCTCTGATCACAAACGGCATTGCCTCTGTACAGAAGGCCCGGATCAGGGGAACCGATACCGGCCGGTTCTTTGATCATGTGTTCATAAGCCAGGAAATCGGATACGCAAAACCTGACAGCAGATTTTTCAGCCATGTACTGTCCGTGCTTGATACATGCCCGGAGCAATGCCTTGTAATCGGGGACAGTCTGACCAGTGATATCAAAGGGGCAGTGAATGCCGGCATCGATTCCGTATTCATCTCCTTTGATGGCAAGACCTCCGAGGAAGCGACATGGTCAGTCGCCTCCTATGAAGAACTGCTGAAACTGCTGGAAGACTGAGCCTTCAATCATCAATGCCCATCAGATAGACATCGAAGATCAAAAGCGAGTTCGGCTGTATACCTGTTGGTGCATTCTGTCCGTATCCAAGATCGGGATGAATCCAGAACCGGTATCTTGCGCCTTCATTCATCAGCATAACACCCTCTCTGAAGCCAGGGATGACATCCTGGAGGTTGAAAACACTTGGCTCACCTCTCTCGTATGAGGAATCTGCGAGCGTACCATCAAGAAGGGTCAGACGATAATGAACAGTCACGGTCGAATTGCTGTCGGGATGTTCTCCCGTTCCTTCCTTGAGAACTTCGTATTGCAGCCCCGACTCGGTCGATTTTACACCATTGCGCTGGATGTTTATCGAAAGGAACTCTTCCGCATCCGCAAGATTCTCCCTGCTCACTGAACTGAAATGCTGCTGAGCCAGAGCCATCGCCTCCCTCTGGTATTCAGATGCTATCCCAGACATCTCCGAGTCAGTGAAGAATGAAGCACCGGAACTGTAATCAAGAATTCCCCGGGCCATGTACTGATAATCAAAAGCTTCCCCATATACACCTGCAGACGAAGCAAGCATATATCCGAAAACATAGCTGAAGGAATCCTCCAGAGATTCAGGTTTACCAAGACTATATACACCACCCATCATCTCTGGAAGAGCTTCCTCATCCTCAGCTACTGCAATCCCTCTGCTGCACGAAACGATAAGAACAGCAGAAAATAGCAACAACGCAACTTTCTTCAACATTCTAGTCGCCCTTTATCCCACCAATATGAAGATTAAACTAAAGACTAACAGCAGTAAAGATGAAAAAAACGCCATTTAAACGCTTTATTCAACGTTTTTTGAGTTATATGAAGGAGAAAAAGAGAAACAGAAAGCAATTCATCTGGAGGATAACATACAAATCGATTGCCTCCTCAGTAAGGATGATTGCTTTCAGCACGATCCTGCCTTATGCTTGAAAAGGGAGGAAATGCCATGCTCTTGCTTTTCTATATTCTTGTCATAGCATTCAGCCTTGCTGGCGGCATTGTCATCAGAAAGAAAGGAATTGAAGGAGCACGGAAGACAGCCGCTGCCCTGATGATAGGCGGAGGTATCGCGCTCTGTGCATGCCCGTTCATATTCGGAGAAGATTTCATTCTCTTCGATTGCACGCTTCAGCATTCCACTGCTCTTCCTGTGCTTGTCTTCATTGCTGTTGGCGCTATGGTATGGTTTGCATTCTCCGCACTATGCCGGGCTCAGTGAAGAAGGGACCCCTCTTTCTCCGCCCAGCGCTCAGTATAAAACGAATGATAATCCCTGCGTATCGCCCCTGACCGCCAGAGGATTGCCCAAAGGAAAGACGGAATTCCTATAACCAGCAGATAAAGCGGCCCCAGCATGGCACTCTGCCTTGTGTGACCATATTCATGGCATATCATTTCCTTCCCGGCTTCTTCCGGGACAAAGCAGAACCACCCAAGGGACACCCCGCTTCTGTGGCTCCATGCATAAATCCGCACATTCCCGATGCGGCGAAGAATCTTTTTCCCCATTAAAGCACGGATGGTTGCGCCAATGATTATCTGCGGCAGCTGCCAGATGAAGAGAAGAGCTGTCATTACAGGCTCCTGGGCATGATTCTCGATCCGACAGCAGCATAGAAGAATGTCAGGACGCCAGCAAAGCAGAAAACAACCTGCACGGAGAAGATATCCGCAAGAGGCGCCGCAGCAAGCAGTCCCAGAGGAATCACGGAAGACGAGATGATTGAGAACAATGACATCACACGCCCCATCATGCTTTTATCTGTCACCATCTGGAGAGATGTGCTCATAGACGCAGTATATACTGGAGACACCACTCCTATACAGCAGTTCATAATGGCATACAGCATGAAGGAATCCGCAAGCGCCATCCCGATAAGCATCAATGCATAAACTGCAAGGCTGATCCCGATAGAGGCTCGTGGCCGGCTCCTTTTTCCCAATACTGATACACCAACGCCTCCCGCAACCATTCCAAGGCTGTATGCACTTTCGGAAACGGCAAGAGAGGAAGATGACGCGGAGTAATTCTCCGTGACAAGAAGGGGTGTAAGGGCTGCTCCCGGACTGATGAGAACGAGGGCCACAGCGTGAAAGAGAAGAAAACGCAAAGGAATCCTGCTCCGCTCAGAATGAAGGAACCCGGCAAATGAAGGCAGGCAAGAAGAAGCCTCAGCCATCTCGGGTATACGCTGAGGCAGAAGAAAAGCAACCGCAACAGCAGCTGTAAGACAGTCTACAAGCATCAGGCCCTGCAACCCCGTATGCGGAAGCAGTATTCCGGAAAGCGCTGGAGAGAGAAGCATTACCACTGAAGACAAAAGTCCTTTGAGGCCATTTGCACGCTCAAGGTTACCAGCTGCAATAAAAGGAATCGCTGATTCTGCAGCAGGTGTCTGCAACCCTGCGGCACCAGATCGTACAAAGAGCACTGATAGATATACCCACAGAGGGGGTTCCTCCACCATTGTCACAAAGGCAAGAAAAAGTGCCATCAGCGCTGAAACCGCGTCAGAAATGATAATTGTCCGTTTTCTCTTTCCCCTGTCAGTCAGTACCCCGGAGGCTAGCATGAGGATAATCTGCGGGATGAACGCCGCAAGTGAAGCCAGCAGCAATACAGTACCAGAGGAATAATCAAGGGTCAGTGTCCAGATGATACCGAACTGTGCTATTGAGGAGCCAAGAAGCGAAAAAGACTGCGGGAGAAGGAAAAGAAGGAGCCTACCCATGGAAGACAGCGCCTTCAGAATCTATGACGCAGACAACTGGAAAATCCTCAATTTCAAGCTTCAGCAACGCTTCAGGACCAAGTTCAGGATAGGCAATTACCTCAGAACTTCTGATACAGCTGGCATAAAGCGCACCACAGCCGCCATATGCCTGGAGATAAAGCCCGTGGCACTCCTCCACAGCTTTCCTCACATCCTCGCTCCGGGGGCCTTTTCCAACCATCACCCTCAGTCCAGCCTTCACAAGCGACGGGGAAAAAGGATCCATCCTCGCGCTCGTTGTAGGTCCAGCCGCACCTATCGGGAAACCAACAGGAGCAGGGCTTGGCCCCATGTAATAGATTGCGCTGCCCCTGAACGGGAATGGCATCGCATTTCCCTCCGCAAGCGCTTCACAAAGTCTCTTATGTACCTGATCTCTCCCTACATACAGCGTTCCGGAAAGAACAACATCATCACCTGCTTTTATATCATCAAGATCACCATCGCGATATGGCAGCACAAGGATTCTTTTCATATCAGAGATCCCCCCTCCCGAATCTGACTACAGCCCGGCGCTCCGCCCAGCAATTCACAGTCAAAGCAACTGGCAGACCGGCTATATGCGTCGGCTCTGAGAGAACGGAGACAGCCAATGCCGTCGGATAACCACCCAGTCCTCCCGGACCTATGCCAAGCTTGTTGACCTCTTCCAGGATCTTTGAGGAAAGCTCTTTATCCATGCTTTCTCGGAAGAACGCCTTCTTGGAAAGGAACGCAGCCCTGTCCATCGTCCCGCCTATGCCAACTCCGAGAAAGATTGGCGGACATGGCTTACCGCCGCCAGAACGTACCATATCAACAACAGCGGCAACAATACCATCAGTCCCGGCAGTCGGATTGAGCATACGGATTCCAGAGCAGTTTTCCGAGCCGAACCCTTTGAGAAGGAATGAAAGCTCAACGGAATTTCCGTCACATAGCTCATAATATATGAATGGGGGCAGATTCGTTCCCGTATTATGGCGTTCCCCATATGGCTCTTCCACGATGCTTCGGCGGAAGAATCCCTCCTCTGCAGCCATTGCGCAGCCACTGATGATTATCCTCTCTATATCGCGAAGGCTGGCATCTGAATCTCTTCCAATCGAAGCGAGGCACCAGAATGCTCCTGTATCCTGGCACATGGGAAGACCAGTTTCCCTCGCAACATTAAGATTGTCCCTGATTGCCTCCATTACACTCCGGCTCTTCCCCCCTTCCGGATGAGCTGAAGCAATCAGGTTTTCAATATCAGGCGGCAGAATCCTTGCTGCAGCGATAAGACTTCCCTTCACCTTCTCCGCTGCATTATGCCAGATCACCTTGTCTTGTGCCATTTTTCTCCATCCTTGCCTCAAGATGCCTGAGGAATTTTGATTTATCAGGGAAAACCCGCGGGGCAAGAAGCCTGTGATACGGAGTCTCCGAGACCAGTCTTTCGATTATGATACCCGCTGACAGGTTCCTGAGGAAGAGTTCTACAGCTTCCAGCGTACGCTCCTCCGACATGACAGTGACGATACCGGAAAGGTAATCATCAGCCATTGATGTTCCACCCGTTATATGCAGATTATGGATCTTGACAGCTTCCGCTCCAGACTCATTCACAATCCTGGCGGTGCGTACGAAATCCTCTTCTCCTTCCCCCGGCAAACCCAGGATTACATGCGTGGCGACCTTCAGATGATGACGATGAGCCCTCTCCACTGCATCCATATACTGGGCAAGATCATGCCCCCTGTTGATTCTCCTCAGAGTCTCATCATTAGCGCTCTGCAGCCCGAATTCAACCCATACATCACGTCTGTCAGTCACATAGGATCCGAGAAGATCAAGCACGTCCTCCCCTACTGTGTCAGGGCGTGTTGAGATAAGAAGCTCAGTAAAAGGCATCACGGAAAGGCCTTCATCATAAATCCTTCTTAGATTGTCCGGAGTATCATATGTATTCGTCCAGGACTGAAAGGAAAGGCTGAAAAGACGAGCCCCATACCTTCGCTCAAGGAAAGCCCTGCCTCGAACGATCTGAGCCCTGATTGATGCGAGGCGTGGCAGTATCGTGTCAGCAACATTGCTGTCGTACTCTGCAGAACGCCGATACCCTGATTCGGAAGAACGCTGGTACACCGCAATTGACCCTGTGCCATCACAGAATGCGCAGCCGCCATGGCGCTCCTTGTCACGGTTAGGACAAGAGAACCCGCCATCAACACCTATGCGGTATACAGCTTCCCCGTACTTTCCCTTAAGATAAGACGAATACGTGTTCCATCTGGAATACATTATTTTATCCCAATCATGAAAGAGACTCTTGGAGTCATCGAAATATGAAGCGCCGCAGTAATCTGCCCGAATGATGTGGCAACTCCGAATCCGACATAACCGCCAAGATCCATATCGCTTTCATCTCCGGAAAGACCAGAGTATGGGACAAGGCTTCCGGAAGACGAGACAGGATTCTCATTACTGCCTCCGAAAAGCTCGAAGAAGATTCCCGCATCCAGGAAAAGTGAATAAGGAAGCGGCAGTCTTATGCCACCCATCAGATAAATATAATCAGAAACAGCCTTACCCATCACAGTCGAAACATACGCATCAGAAAGCTCTGGAGCGCGTCTTATTGTCGCGGTCTCAGCAGAGAAGATAAATTTGAAGATATCTGTCGGCCCGAAGCATCCAAACACATCCGCAGCGAATGAATAAGCCAGAGCAGCGTCAGGGAAATCTCCTCCGAACTCAAAAGTCAGCTCCGCTTCCAGCCCATTTGCAGAGGCTGTACGGCTATCATACGCATCATAGACAATCCCGACACCGATATACGGATAGATAAAATGCCCTTCAAGAACAGGATCAGTGCCAAGGAATGTGTAATCGACTCCAAGAACTGCATCGAGGCGCAGATTCCTTAACGGCAGATATCCTATGCCAGCCTTCATGAAAAGCCCGACATCGCTGCTGAATCTGTAATCTTCGGTGCCAGCAACGGCATAATATGCCTGCTTGCCGTATTTCAGCCCCACATCACCATAAAGGAAAGCAGAGGAAAGGAACGGGAACATGAGGCCCGCATCCACCTTGATCCCCTCATTGACGACTACTCCATATGTGAAATCGAGACGCTCGAGCAGCTCCATTCTTCCGGAAATCGTGAAAGCCGGCGTATACGCGAAGAACGGTTCTCCTCCATCCTCCCCATCATAGCGGATTCCGATACCGCCGCTGAGCCCAAGATAAAGGCTTCCCGACAATGATGGGTATCGTTCTCCGATGACATAAATCACACCATTGCGGCTCTCATATGTGACAGCCTTCAGTCCCTCGTGTCTTCTGATATCATCAAGCAGCCGCTCGAATTCCGTGATTGTCTCATAATCCATTGGCCGTCCTTCAAAAGCGGCAAGCTCCGGATAGGATGAAAGCGGTATCACATCATCAATCACGACATGGGAAATAGGAGGGGCGGGAAGATCCCCATAACTCTCCCTCTCCATTGGCAGCCAACGCTCCAGCCGCTCCTCCAGCTCATCAAAAACATCCATGTTCTCAGCCACGGCGATGCGGCCACGCTCAAGAATCTCCTCACCTGAGCCGAAACTCATCGATGAGAAATCAATGGTATTGGGGACTATCACCCAATCCGCTTCATCGTAGTTCCTTGCGGAATTCGGTTCCGTGAGATAATCCGAGAACTGGCTGAAAGTACCGGAGAGCGTTGACATATCATTTTTGCGCTCACCATACATATGCCTGGCATCATTGACATCAACAGCAAGCACGATATCAGCCCCGAGGTCTCTTGCGATATCCGTTGGAAGATTATCCTCCAGACCGCCATCGATTATGTAACTGCCATCCTCGAGCTGGACGGGGGCGAATATTACAGGAATGGCCATTGAAGCTCTCACCGCATCAAAAAACGAACCTGAGGAGAAGACAACCTTACGGTTATTGGTTATATCCGTGCCGATGGTTCGGAGAGGAATGGGGAGATCATCGAAATCATTTATAGAAAGGACCTTGGAAAGGTAACGGCGAAGAAAACCATTGATGTACTGATCGTCAATCAGCCCGTTTGAAGCCCCGAACCCCGTAGCTCCGAACTCAACCGTCAGCAGGTTCGTATCATAATCAGTGAACGGACTTGGTATGGTATCAGCTTCACGCACAGCATATAGATGAAGGAAATAGCTCATGAGATCTGTTTCCTGGATGAGTTTCTCAAGCTCAGCCCCGCTGTATCCTGAGGCATAGAAACTTCCAATCACAGCACCCATGCTCGTTCCGACTATGATATCAGGGACTATGCCACGCCGGTCCAGTTCCATCAGCACAGGCACATGAGCAATGCCCTTTGCGCCGCCTCCGGAAAGCACAAGAGCGAACTTAGGACGGAATATGGAGGCAGGCAGCACGCTGAGAACGGAAAACAGCAGCAATATGGCAACAATCATCCTTTTCTTCATAACAAACCTCCTATTCCAGAATCCTGCCGATGATATCCCTCCTCCCGTTAACAAAGGATGCTGCATCCATTTCCTTCTTCATCGGTGGAAGAACCCTTGTGATATGAATATAACCGTCTTGCAGGGCAATCCTCAGTCCCTTTCCCTTATCACATGATACTATTGTTCCGGGTTTTTCCATAGCATCGGATCTCTCGATGGAGAAACCACTGCCATAAACACCTGTAAGATAAAGCGGTTCGCCATCAAGAAGGGCATACGCCTTCGGCCAGGGGCAGCATGCCCTGATCTGTGCGTGAACGCGCTCTGCACTCTCCTGGAAAGAGATCCTGCCATCTTCTTTGCTCACGAACGACGTATATGTTGCAGCACCTTCCTGCGGAGCTGGCTTACGCCCTGGGTCATGAAGAACAGAAAGCACGAAATCCGGCACGAGCCCCGCGACCTTGTCCGAAAGGCTCTTCTCTGTCTCCGTGCCATCAAGAGGAATTACCATGGTGCTGTACACTTCTCCCTCATCCACACCAAGTCCTATTCTCTGCAGGGAAATCCCTGTCGAACGATCACAGTCACGTATAGCCTGATAAACCGGCGATGGACCGCGGTGCAGAGGAAGAAGCGATGGGTGGACATTGAATGTCTCGCTGAACAATGAAAGAAAGCGTGGTCCGAATATCTTTCCGTAACAGAAAGAAAGCAGAGTGTCAGCGCCATAGGAAGCAATATGATCCCTCGCTTCCGTCCTTATCGTTTCAGGCTGATATACGTCAAGGCCAAGCTCCAGCGCCTTCACCTTAACCGGAGAAGGGACAAGCGCCTTACCACGCTTGCCCGGGGCATCCGGGGCAGTAAGGACAAGGGAAATAAGATTCTCAGCAGCAAGTGCTTCAAGAAGCGGAACGGCAATATCGCCGGTTGCGGCAAAGACGATTCTCATCAGACCCTCGACTTCTGCCTGCGGCGTGCTCTGTTCTTCTTCTCGTAAGCACGAAGGACCTTTTCCTTTTCCTTCTCATCCAGATGATCGATATACAGCTTGCCATGAAGATGGTCATTCTCGTGCTGTATCACGCGGGCAAGGAGACCATCGGCTTCAATCGTAAATGGCTTGCCATTTATGTCCTGAGCCTGGATCGTGACACCGACTGGACGCACCACATCATGGTAAACACCGGGCAGGGAAAGACATCCCTCCTCGTAAACTCCAGTCTCAATACTTGTCCCTGTGATTGAAGGATTGATGAAAACAAGCGGTTTCTCACCTCTGATATGTACAACGAAGATCTTCTCGGGCACACCAATCTGCGGACCGGCAAGACCAACGCCGTCTGCTTCATCGAGCGTATCAATCATCGCTTCTGAAAGCATACGCAGCGCGTCATCAAAAACTTTTATGTCAGAGCACTCCTCTCTGAGGACGTCCTCTCCAAGTGTATAGATATCCAACATGCTCACGATGGTATACTCACACTACTTTCTTGGCAACTATCGATGATGATATCAGCGCGGCCGGGAATGCTGAAAGCTGATATATACATCTCTTCAAGCGGAATCCATCTTTCGGCAAATATCCTTGCCTTTTCCTCACCGTTACGGATTCTTATGCGTCTCATCTGCTCTTCCGGCCGAATATCCATGAACACGGAAAAGTCGTAATACTTTCCGAATGATGGACTAAGGCTATATGCCCCTTCCACGATTACAGGGCGCCTTGATGCATCAATCACCACCTTCTCTGCAGCATATGATGATGAATCACAATCAAACCTGCGGTAAGAAAACACCCTGCCGCTCCTGACAAACGGTATGACCTCTTCCTGGAAACGCTCGCTGTGGACATTGCCTCCCGGGATGGCAAGCCGGATTTCTGTCCGAAGACAAGGAGGAAGAAAGAAATCATCCATGTGGATTACAACGCCTCCTGTCCGCTCTGCTATCCAGGCAGCAAGCGATGTCTTGCCGGAAGCAGCGCGTCCATCAATCACAATGACTCCGGCATCAGGCGGGAGAAGACTCAGGACTTGGTGAAGCGCATTCATCCCATTTTCCTGCCGATGAAACCGGCTCTCTCAAGGGATGCGTAGATAATCGGAATGAGAACAAGCTGCATGATGATTGCAGGGAAACAGGAAATGAAATAACTTGAAATCCACATCGGAAGCGAATATGAGCCGCGTGCGAAGATGAATGCACGGGCACAGCCAGCAACAACTCTTCCGAACAGCATGGCAGCTATCAAGCTGACAACAACATTCACCATGCTCTTCCGGGTTTTCACAATAGCCATCATAAGCCCTGCCATAAAGCCATAGGAACCAAGCTCAACCATCATCTGCGGCAGCATCGGCGCACCAGGCATACCAGTGAAAAGAGAAGAAAGCAAAGGTCCTGCTATCCCTGCGAGCAGACCGAAGGGCCAGGAAGTCAGGATACCGCAGAGAAGCACCGGCAGATGCATGGGGGAGAAAAGCACTCCCCCATTCGGAATGGCGTGGAATGCCATGGGAAGCACCACACAGAGCGCAATGCATACAGCTGTGAAAAGGGATTTTCTCAATACAGTCAATTCGATACTCCTTTCAGCGCGATGGCTGACAACAATATTGCAATCGCTAAAAGCAGCGATACAGCTTCTCTTCTACAGAATGAAATATGGATGTGCTTCATCATTCTCCCCCCGCTATACCCGCGAGCAAGCATCGCATCGGAAAGCATATCTGCCCGCCTGAACGCGGCAAGAAAAAGCGGAACAGCAAGCGGAACAAGCGAAATGGCCTTCTCCTTTGCATTCTTCCCTTCCGGGACCGCCCCTCGCGCGCGGGCGGAAAGCAGGATATCATTGCTCTCTGACGCAAGCACCGGAATGAGGGAAATAGCCATTGATATGATGGAAGAAGCTTCATCAACAGGAATGTGAAAGAAGGAAAGCGGATGGAAAAGCGTCCTCAGGCCCTCTGTAATCGCCAAAGGGGTGGCTGTCGCTGTAAGAAGCGCTGAGAGCGAAGTAAGCAGAAGAACGCTCATCACCATCTTCATGCCGGTCATGATACCATATGATGAGAATGTCACAATCCACCATGAAAAATATGGATCAGGTGAAGGCTGGAAGAATGCGTTCATGAGGAAAACCGTGACAAAGAATACGCGGAAACGCCAGAAGGACCGGATGACAGGAATCAGAGGAACACAGGCGATAAAATAAAGCAAAACAATCACGGCGGATGAAAGAACATATCCCACGAGTGAGCCGGAAGCGACAAGAATCGAAGAGAATAGCATGATGAATGCTATGATCCTTACTGTCGGATCCATTCTGTGCAACGGTGATGAGGAAGGAATGTAGGAACCAAGGAGATTCACACTTTCCCCCTCATCAGTGAGGCAATGCTTTCCGAGAGCACCTCCTCATCAAGAATCCTTCCCAGTCCCAGCGCCTTCGATAGCCAGGCCGAATCAGGGAAAAGTATATCCTCTGGCTTTCCGTCCCTGACAATATTCCCGTCTTCAATGACAACAACACGATCCGCAAGCGAGGCAAGTTCATCATCATGGGTGACAATGATCATCATCCTCCCCTCTCTCCGGAATCGTCCGATCAAGCTGAGAAGACGGGAGAAAGAAGCTCTGTCCAGCCCTGCCGAAGGCTCATCCATCATCAGGATATCCGGGTCGGTGACCATGATGGAGGCAATCGCCGCCATACGACGCTGCCCGCCGGAAAGAGAGAAAGGAGACACATGCCAGAAGCGCTCATCCAGCCCTGCTTCCTGCAGCGCAGCTGCGGCTCTCCTTTCCATCTCATCCTTTCCAAGGCCTCTTTTACGCAGCGAGAACATGGTGTCCTGCATGACAGTCTCCGCAAAAAGCTGTCTCTCCGGGTACTGAAACACCACCCCGCATCCGGGAATCCGGGATGACATTTCCATTCCATCAAGAAAGAGTGCGCCTGAATCGGGTGCGACAATACCAGAGAGCAGTAAAAGAAGAGTTGTCTTGCCACTGCCGCTTTTTCCCATGATTACAGTTATCCCGCTGTGAAGGGAGAGGCACAAATCCCTGATGGTGAAACTTCCCCTGGAAAGCGACACATGCTCTAATTCAAGCTGCATAAAACCTCCAGAAGCCTCTCCCTGGAAAGAACAGGAGCAATGCTGATACCGCGCTCAGCAAGCAAAGACCGCATCCGTACTGCAAATGGTGGTCTTATGCCGGCTTTCTCCAGCAGGTTGCCATCTGAAAGCACATCCTCCGGCTGGCCATCTGCGACAATGCGGCCATCCGAGAGAAGGATTACCCGATCCGCATTCACAGCTTCGTCTGCACTATGCGTTATATAAAGCAGAAGCGAATCCTTCCATATGGAATCGGCAAGCCTGAACATCTCTTTCCTCCCTGCCTCATCCAGCATGGAGAATGCCTCATCCAGAATGATGATGGACGGAGAGAGTGCGGCTGTTCCTGCTATCTGGGCCCTTTCCTTCTCTCCTCCGGACAATGTCTGCGGGATGCGGTATCTGAACTCTTGCAGCCCGGTCTGTGCCAGACTCTCAGACACAATCTGTTCTACATGCTTTCTGCTGTAACCATAATTCTCGGGGCCGAAGGCAATATCCTCTTCGAGAACGGGAGAGACAAACTGACTGTCCGGATCCTGAAAGACAATTCCAATGCCTTTTCTTGCCTCTCTCGCAGCTTTTCTGTTTTTCAGTGAGATCCCGTTTATGATAATATTGCCGCGCTCAAGCGGCAGCAGCCCGTCAATCAATTTCATCAGCGTGGTCTTGCCAGAGCCGTTTGAGCCCAGAATGGCGATTCTCTCCGCTCTGGACGCAGAGAAGGAGACAGAAGAGAGCACATCCTCCCCACCATATGAGAATGAGAGATTTTCCACTGAAAGTGACGGCATTGCAACCCAGACATCCTTCAGGATGCGGCTATCGATTGATTATCTTTTCAGAAAAGACCTTCAGGCCTTGCAAGCAGCTTCTGCTGCTTTGATCACTCCATCTATCATAGCAGAAAGAGAAGTGTCCTGTACACCTACAACGATATTCCCGCAGATATTGACTGGCACAAGGATGCGCTTTGCTCTGGCTTCCCCTACAGCCTGAGCCATACGGGCTGTAACTTCCCCATACATGCTGTCCGCGATGCAGATCCCGACAGGCCCTATGATGAGGTCAGCACTGCGTGACAGGACGATTACGGGATTCTCTCCTGTCGCCCCATGGTCGGCACCGGCTTTCAGCATCTGCTGCGTTGCGATGCTGTTCGTTCCCACCGCGTAGACAACAGCATCTGGGAAATGAGCTTTCATGGCAGCAACGATTGCTTTTCCAAGTCCTCCACCCTGTCCATCAATAACAAGAATGTTCATGCTGAGAATGATTGCAGAGAGCAGAAGCAGAGTCAATCACATCAGAGAGACAGGATCCATATCTATCTCCATATAGACGGATGACGGGACTCTATATGAATCAAGAATCTGATGCGAGAAACGCAGCAGCAATGCGGCAGAAGAAGATCGCAGAAGGATGTGGTAACGGAAATACTGCGCCTTTCTCTCCACAAGGCAAGGGGACGGGGAGAATATCTCGATATCATCATAATCACCGCTCTCCTCGATGAATGAAGCTGTCTTCCAAAGCGATTCAGCCACCTCCCGTACCTTGTCCTCATTCCGGCCTCTCAGCGTAATGTTAAGCAGTCGTGAATATGGAGGGAAACCAGTCACTTCTCTCTCATGCATCTCCTTTCTGTAGAATGTTTCAAGGTCATTGTCAGCAGCCGCGGCAATCGCAGAAGAGAAAGGCTGTGTGGTCTGGATAATAACAAAGCCGTCATCACGGTATCTTCCAGCTCTTCCCGCGACCTGATGCAGAAGATCGAACGTTCTCTCGGCAGCTCTGAAATCGGGGATGGCTAAAGAGGAATCGGCGTTAAGTACCCCGACAAGGGAAACGAGGGGGAAATTCAACCCCTTAGCGATCATCTGGGTTCCGAGCAGGATATCAATCTGGCCATTGCGGAATCCCTGCAGTATCTCCTGCGTTTTTCCTTTGCCGCTCTCAGCCACATCGGTATCGAGCCGGGCAATGCGCGCGTATGGAAAGAGCGATCTTGCTTCTTCCTCGATATTCTCGGTTCCGAACCCATGGGGAGTGAGATTCCTGGACCTGCATTCAGGACAGACGGTGACAAGAGGCTCCGAGAAACCGCATGTATGGCAGATAAGACGCTGTTCCTTTTTATGGTACGTGAGGGATACCGAGCAGTTGGGACAGGTTATTATGTGTCCGCAGTCTGAACACACATAGTTGTAGGTGTATCCTCTCCTGTTAAGGAATAGTATCACGCCACGCTTTTCGGCAAGCGCCCGCCGTATTGCCTCCTCAAGCTCACGGGAGATGCTTCTCTTCTCCTTCAGGCTGTTGACTATCATAATCGATGGATATCTGCCACTCCCTATTCTCTCCGGCATATCTATCCTGTGTATTCTGTGGTCTGCCATCATCTTCCAGGCTTCAAGAGACGGTGTGGCAGAGCCCATGATAAGCACCGCACCTTCCGTCTTAGCGCGATACTCCGCGACCTGTCGCGCATGATAACGCGGGGCAGACCCTGATTTATACGAGGTCTCATGTTCCTCATCTATTATGATAAGCCCAAGATTTCTGAATGGAGCGAACACACTGCTGCGGGCTCCTATGACGATATCCACATCACCTTTCATGATCCCATGCCAGGCCTTAAGCCTCTGTGATGGAGTGAGAGAAGAATGAAGGATGGCGACCCTGCCGGAGAATCGTGAATACACCTCATCGGAAAGCTGTTCTGAAAGCGTGATCTCCGGGACCATATAGAGCACCTGCCGGCCTTCGCGTATCACATCCTCCGCTCTTCTGAGATAGACTTCGCTCTTGCCGGATCCCGTAACGCCGAAAAGATAGAATGTCCTGTCATCGCTTGTTCTCAGCACATCCAGTGCATGCTTCTGCGAAGGGGACAGTTCTTCAATTGCCTGGAAGGAAGTTGGCTCGAAGAATGGACTGATTTCACTTTCCTTGCGGCCAGAGGGAATCATCATCGACAGATTCAGTCCCGTTGGCGAGAAATACATGCCCTTCATCCATACGGCAAGCTCAAGCAGTGACTTATTGAAAACAGGAGCTTTATCTATAACACGCTCGATTGTCTTCAGCTCATAATCACCTTGCGGCTTATTATTGCTGACATCTATCACAAATCCTGTCATCCGCCGGCGGCCGAAAGGGACGACCACGCGCACACCGAAGACTATGTCCTCCTCGGCCTTTTCCGGGATTATATAGCTGTAACTTGCTTCATAAGGGAGATCAAGGAGAACCTCTGCGTATTTCAAGACCTGCGGTCCTCCGTGCCGATACTCTTCCTTATAAAGAGCATGTCATTCCATATCGTCTTCTTGAGCGAAGGATCATTGATATAATCACGAGGCGAGTAAGTGACAAACACAGGGATATGGTTGACGACGAAACGCCTCCCTCGCAGATTATCCATTCCGGCATCCTGCCTGAGCATGTATGAAGCAGTATCATATCCCAGCAATATCATCGCCTCCGGATTCATCTCTCCCATCTCCGAGCGGAGCACGCCGCGGCATTTGTCAGCCGCTTCTGGGGAAAATTCACCGACAGGGCATTTGATCAGTGACGTGAGAGCCCATTCTCCTTCTTCAAGAAGAAGTGAAAGCTTCCACCACGCCCTGAAAATCCGAAGGCTTTCGGGGGAGAAGATCATAGGGCCTTCCGGGAAAGGCGCAATGAAGAGTACCTTTGGTCCCGACTTGACAACAGGAGAAGCGAAGACGCTGCGTGTCAAATAGCCTTGGCACGAATGGCACGAAGCAGTTTCCCTGTAAAGCCTTTCCAGAGGTGATTCAGCCCGTTCCTGTCTTTCCTGCCCCTTCCGCTTCAGTGTATAGGACCGGTAGGGAACGGCATCACCAACAGGGTCGGAAAGTATTATGCGTTCTGCATCGTCGATGAGGGACATCAGATAGCCCTCAGTGAATTCATCGCCCATATTGCTCCTCAAACCACTGGTATTTGTCAGGATCATAGCTCACATCAGCCAGATACAGCCCATCTGCGGCCGCTGTCCGCAGCGCCTGGCTACGAGAGGAGCTTAAGAGACGGCCCCGGAAACGCTCAATGCTCTCTCCTGACAGAGCAGCCTGAATCATCGTTCCCACCATGCTTCTCACCTGATGATACAAAAAGGCATTCCCGGCTGTACGGTACCGCATGATCCTGCAGCCATAAGCATCATCAGTCTCATCCCATTCCGATACGTAGATATCCCTGACACGTGATTGAGAAGGATCCCGGGCAGAAGCGAATGTGGTGAAATCATGCGTGCCTGCAAGCTCTGAAGCATAACTATTAAGCAAAGTGATATCAGGAAGGGTTTTAAGGGGAGTTATCCTGCCGGCGTCCCATGGCAGCATCGAGCGTGTCTCCTTTATCAGATACCAGTATTCCCGGGACATCGTCGAAAAGCGCGCATGGAATCCTTCCGGAGCCTCATCTGAAGAGAGTATGCGTATTGTCTTGGGAAGCCGCGTATTGAGTATCACGGCAAAAAGAGACGGTTCTATGGAGGAAACCGTATCAAAATGACAGACCTGGGCAAGCGCATGCACACCCGCGTCAGTCCGTCCGGAGCCGTAAACAGCTGTCTCCTTCTTCAGAAGTTCCGTCAGCGCTGATGATATAATGCCCTGCACGGACACGGCATTGCCCTGCGCCTGCCAGCCATGGAAAGCGGACCCATCATATGAAACGCGGAGCATGATTCTCCGCTCATCTTTCCCGGGCAGGCTATATGTCTCAGGACGCTTCCAGTCACTCCGCATCTTCTGCTACCACCATCGCAACAGCCGCTTCGGCCTCATGGCTCATGGACAGGTGCAGAACCAAGCCATCAGCAAGCTTCTCTGCTCTACCGTGAAGAACGAATCCAGGCTTGCCATTCTCGTCCTCCTCAATCTCTATTTCTGTAAGGGAAAAACCTCTGATTCCAGTCCCCATTGCTTTTGCGAATGCTTCCTTTGCAGCAAAACGTGCTGCGAAATACTCTGCTGCCCTGAGCGGCGCATTATCAATCTCGCGCTCTGTGAACAGTCTGGAAAGGAGCCGTTCTCCCATGCCCTCGAAGCGCTGGGTCGCTGCTATATCAACACCGATGCCGCGAATCATCATTTCTCCTCAAAGAGGATTCTGACGCTCGATGGCTTGGCGCTTACAACAAGCCCATCCCGTGTGTAGATATCATCACGGTACTCAAGCGATACAGGGACCCTGACAATGCCTGGGGCAGCAACGGCGGAGAAATCAGCTGTAGCCGTAATCGCAGAAGGATCGACAAGGTAGATGATGCTGTCCGATCCTGTTATCACCGCATCGACGGTATCAGGAACAAGGGATACTGCCGTATAGTCCTCAGGAAGGATCACATCAAGCGGTAGTGTCACGACCCTGTCATTTACATTCATGAAGCGGACGGCAAGTACGATAAAAAGGGCTGTCAGGAAAGAGAAAATCTTAGGGATCCAGTTCTGCAGGACTGATGAAAGTGCTTTATTCTTCATGCATTCTCCCCCTCTGCCCCTTCAGACCTCTGCTGAGGCTCATCAGGAAGGACATCCCTGTAGCTTAAAAGCTTGAGAAGTGTCTTCTTGATTGTCTCGGATGAGAGATCGTAGTAGATGTTCGCATTGTATGCCAATGATATAGCACCAGTTTCCTCCGAGACAACGAGAATGACAGCATCCGACTCCTCCGCAAGTCCGAGCGAAGCCCTGTGCCTGGTTCCGAATGTCGCTTTGATATTCCGCTGCTCAGAAAGGGGAAGATAGCACGCCGCATATGTTATACGGCCGCCCTGTATAACACAGGCACCATCATGAAGCGGAGTGTCATGATCGAAAATCGTCAGGATGAGCGTTGATGACAGATCCGCATTGAGCTTCGTTCCGGAATCAAGGATCGACTGTATGTCCGTATGGCGGGGAAATACAATCAGCGCGCCCCTCTTCTTCTCAACAAGGATGTTGCATGCATTCAGAATCGAATCAATCTGATCACCTGTAGTCTGCTGTCCTCTGAAAAGCCTGGATTTCCTTGTGACAGATGAGGAGAACGCACGTCTGAGCTCAGGATGATAGAACACGCAAAGCAGCATCAGGAAAGGAACGATCATTGTCTGCAGAATCGTTGTAAGCACATCAAGCTGCAGCACCACGCAGAGCAGATAGAAGACAACAACGCCGAAAAGCAGGCCAAGCACCTCTGTAGTCTTCGTATCGGAAATCGCAAGGTAGAATCTGTAGATGACAAAGGTCAGGACAGCTGTCTCAACCAGTATCCTCACAAAATCAGAAATGCTTAATCCCGCAAATACCTGAAACATCAACACTCCTTATCAGAATCCATCCATCCGAGGGTGCACCTGACGGCTTTCTTCCAGAATCCTACCTTGTTTGCCCTCTCCTTGTCATCCATTGTAGGCAGCCATCGCATCTGCTCTTTCCAATACCTTCTGAGCTCATCAAAGCCTTTCCACACACCCATCGTGAGCCCGGCAGCATATGCGGCACCAAGTGAAGTGGTTTCCACAATCATCGGTCTTATCACCGGGACCTGCATTATATCGGCCTGGAAAGCCATGAGCGGAATCGAATTCGTCATGCCACCATCCACCTTCAGCTCTTTCACTCTGATACCGCTGTCAGCCTCCATCGCGGAGAAGATATCATTAGCCTGAAAAGCTGTTGCCTCCAGTACGGCGCGGCAGATATGAGCCCTGGTGGCATAACCTGTGAGACCAGCAATCACACCGCGGGCATCACTGCGCCAGTATGGAGCGAACAGACCGGAGAATGCCGGAACGATATACACTCCTCCATTATCAGGGACAGAAGCAGCAGCCGCATCAAGCTCCTTGGGAGAAGATACCATCTTCAGCTGATCCCTGACCCACTGCACAAGCGATCCCGCTACTGCGACAGAGCCTTCAAAGGCGTAATGCATGGGTGCCCCTTCAAGTCTGAACGCAGCTGTCGTTATAAGACCATGCTCTGAGAAACAAGGCTCATCCCCGATATTCGTCAGCAGGAAACATCCCGTGCCATATGTGCACTTGGATTCACCCCTGGAAAAACACGCCTGTCCGAAAAGAGCTGCCTGCTGATCTCCGAGAATACCTGCGACAGGAACAGAAGCTCCGACAGGACCGTCAGGGTCTGTATATCCATAAACCACACCTGAAGAGGAGACGATTGACGGCAGCATCGAACGGCTGATACCTGTGATTTCCAGCATATGCTCATCCCACTCACCACTTCTGATATCCATCAGCATATATCTGGAAGCGTTAGTCACATCAGTCACCAGAGCCTGGCATCCTGTCAGCCTTGCAACAAGATATGAGTCCATCGTTCCGAATATGATCTCACCGTTTTCGGCGGCTTTCCGCACTCTCGGCACGTTATCAAGAAGCCAGCGTATCTTGCTTGCGGAAAAATAAGGTGAATAAAGGAGTCCTGTTCTTTCCCTGATCTCATGCTCAGGGATGGTTTCAGACAACGCTTTGATATAATCCTCACCTCTCAGGTCCTGCCATACAATAGCATTGTAGATTGGCTTGCCCGTTGTCCTGGAGAAAGGAACTATGGTCTCGCGCTGATTCGTGATTCCGATTGCACATAGAGATGAACCATCGAGACCGGCCTTCTCAAGAGCATCTGAAATGAGTTTCTCTGTATTATGCCAGATTTCTTCCGCGTCATGCTCAACCCAGCCTGGACGCGGGTATATCTGGCGATGCTCAAGCTGTGAGGAGGAGACAATACTCCCCTCTTCATCGAATATCATGAAACGGGTGCTCGTCGTACCCTGATCAATCGAACCGATATACTTCATGAAATTAGTATATCACAATGAAAGCGAGAGCGGGGTTCAGCCTGGCAGGCTTTCCATCTCCCACTGATATCCTGAATTCTCAATTGCCTTCCGGTCTCCTATCACAGCAATGCGGTAATCATTATCTGCCAAAGCGCTGGCGAAATGCCTCCCAGCTTCTTCCACATCAGCAGTGGACAGGGCAAGAACCTCCTGCTGCTTGCGCATCCTGTCTGCATCGCTTATGCGGTATATCATCCTCCGGATATCAACAAGCGACCGCACAGCAGGTGCCATGGGCCTGAGATCGCGGGAAAGCACCCCAATCACAGCATCTTCCAGCTTCTCATCATTAACAGCCGTATTTTCCGGTGCGGAGAGAAAATCCCGGATGGTATCATCAAGACGAGGATCCCTGTATGAGTAGAATGTGAAAATACGCTCAACATAGTCCAGATAGGATCCGGCCCCATATGCACCTCCTTTTTCCCTGATCCTTGCCCAGAGGCATGTCTGGGACATTATCGACAGAAAGATGCGTTCAGCAGAGGAAAGAGGATCCTTCATGCCAGGAGCGGGTCCAGTGACACTTATGAAGGAAACAGAGGAAGAAAGTGTTCTGGCAATGAATGACGGCATCTGGGGAACCTGATGATGCGCTTTCCCAAGCGGCAGTCCTGCAGGAATCCGCTTCAGGAATGAAGACGCGGTCTCGACTGCCTGATCCATCAGGTCAGAATCAGTGGTCACATGCATCATCATACGTTCTCTTCCCAGCATCCTGCGGCGGACCGCTGCAAGAGAATCCCCTAGCGCCTTGATGTCCGAATCGAGCATCTCGCGTATCCTGTACCAGCATGTGACGCCGGAAAGACGTTCACCGATATAAAGCGAAGGAGACAGGGCCGAAGCAGAAAGTGATGAGGCATATGTGTGCCCGTTCTGCACTATGGAGCTTGAGAAATCTGTCGAGATATCCGTGAGAGCTGCTCTGATTCTCGCTTCATCTGTGATATCTCCCTCAAAGAGAATCTTCATGAAAAGATCAAGTCCTTCCCATTGCAGTTCAGGTAGCGATTTGAGCCGGCAGACAAAGAAAACTTTTTCATAACCATCTGAAGATGAACCTGATTCCAGATAGAAAGCGTATCCGCCAGAGACGAATCTGAGCGCTGTCGAAACTTCTGGATACGTCATACCAGCTGCGTCGCACATGGAGAAAAGGCGGGAAAGAACATTGGCCGCATCCAGTTCTTCATAGCTGAAATCAGAGATATCAAACACGATGTCCGTGTAGACAATACCTCCAGACGGCATCGGGGCGGCAATGACACCGTTTTTGTCGATATGGAATATCCTGTCAAAGGCAGATGGGAGATCATTACGTGAGAGACGAGGTATCGTCGCCACCGCAAGCGTGGAGTCGGGCGTTGCCTGGAAACGGAGGAATGCTTCCTCCTTCTCTCTGGAGTACTCTGCCCTGCGCGAATCAAGAACTGCCGCAATAGAATCCTCAATGGCTTTACCGTTCCCGCTGTCTTTCCTGACAACTGTCAGCAGACGATGAGGATTATCGACAAGCTCATGCTGTATCCAGTCCTCAAAGAAACGCGGATTTTCCTTCCATTTCCTGCGGATGCCGGCAATCACTGAAGACGGGGCCAGAAAAAGAGCAGGATCCTTGTCGAATGTGAGTCCCTTCTCCGCCTGGAAGAAAAGCCTCATTCCTTGCGGTATGCCGCCGGGAATCTCCTTCAGTGAGAACTCCATCCTCCGGATAGCGGCCTCTACAGCCTTTCTATCCAGACCTCTCTCTGATATGGAACGCAATTCAGATAGGATAAATGATTCAATTTTCTCAGCATTCTCCGCTTCAGCACCGGAGAAACCCGCGCTGAAGACAAGTTCCCGATAGCTTGAACTCATACCGCTCTCTGTCGACAGATCCGTACCAAGATCAGATTCCGCTATGGCTTTATAAAGAGGGCAGCCAGGAGAACCAAGAAGGATATCGACAATAAGTGACAGCAGTGTGCTTTCGCCAGGTTCAGCATTGTCTCCAAGGAGCCAGGAGAGCATGACAGAAGCTCCCGTATCACCCTCCTCCGCAGATGAGACAGTATCGAACCTGCGTGGTTCCTTCCAGCGCTCGGAAAGCCCGATTCGCTCAATCCTCTCGCCTATCTCACCATTCAGATACTCTCTGTCCAGAAGTCTCAGCTTAGCAGTGAGATCGGTGTCACCATATATGAAAAGGGAAAGATTCGCGGGAGCGTAATATTTCCTGTAAGCTTCCAGATATTCATCATATGTCAGACGGCAGATTTCCCTCGCGTCCCCTCCTGATTCATACCTGTAAGGCGAATCCCCGAAAAGAGGTCTCACCGCAGCAGAAGACAGCACATACTCGTGCTCTGCCATCTCGCCAAGCATCTCGGAAAAGACAACGCCCTCGAAATGGAGATCTCCTTCCGATGCGATTCTGATGCCCTCCTGCATGAATGTCTCTTCTCTCAGCAACGGTGCAAAGACCGCATCAGTATAAACTGAAAACAGATTGTCAAAATCCTTCTCCACCGTTGAAGCCGCAGGGAAATACGTGCGGTCAACGCCGGTGAGAGCATTGAGGAATGTATTGCAGCTGTTGCGGACAAGAAGCATGAAAGGGTCCTTCACCGGGTACTTCCGGCTCCCGGAAAGAACTGTATGCTCAATGATGTGCGGAATGCCCTTACTGTCCATCGGAGGAGTGTATGCCGTATATGAGAAGAATTTCTCGCTGTCCTCTGTAGAGACATAGTAAACAGTGAATCCTGTCCTCTGATGAGTCAGCAGGATTCCCTTTGCTCTGTAATCAGGAAGATCGGAAACCTTTGTGATGACAAATCCCTCTATCAGGGCTCCTTCTTTGTATTCATGCATGGCTAGAAGATAAACGAGAGCGGGGAGATTCTCAATAGAGATTGACAGTTTTCCATCTGGGACCTACCCTCTCTCCATGCGTTTCATAGGACCACATGTATCAATCAAGGAAAACATATCATCGGCTGTCGGCAGAGCTGCCGCGCTAGGAGCAACCGGATTCGCCATCTTCACGAAGAACCAAAGGATATGGCACGCTCCGCAGCTGAAAGACGAGGATGCGCAATCATTCCGACTGGAAATGGCACGTCATGGTTTCAGACCAGATGCTGTCCTGCCTCATGCTGGCTATCTGATCAATCCAGCAACTCCTGACAAGGAGCTGCAGGAGAAATCGCTTGCGCTGTTTCTTGATGAGGCTTCAAGGTGTCTGAGACTCGGCCTGAGTACAATCAACATACATCCGGGAGCATACAAGGAAGGCAACAGGGAAGACGGGATAAGACGCGCCTCAGAGATGATTGATACTGTCCTGAGAGCGACAGAAGGAATAAAGGTGGCAGTGGAAAACACGGCAGGATCTGGAACAATACTTGGCTCATCTTTTGAAGAACTGGATGCCTTATTGTCTTCTGCAAAGGAAAAGGACAGGATAGGATTCACATTGGACACAGCGCATCTTTACGGAGCTGGATATGATGTGAAGGAAAAGGCGGAGGAAATCCTTGACAGCTTTGCTTCACGCTTCGGGAAGGAGAAGCTGTTGGGGATGCACCTTAATGATTCAAAAGTCCCGCTTTCATCTGCAAAGGACAGACACGAGAGCATTGGGCTTGGTCTGATTGGGACAGAGGCATTCCGCATCATTGTCCGGCATCCGATAACAGAAGGAATTCCACTGATTCTTGAGACTCCGGATGAAAGCCGGTGGAAGGCTGAGATAGAAATGCTTCTCACCGCCTCAGAGCACTGACAGGAACATCCCTGCCGCAGCAGACCCACAGCTGGAAAGGGCTTCCGTTCCAGCTTCCTCGGCAGAAGAGCCACCTCCTACCGTTGCAAGAGAACGCACCATAAGCGGATTCTCACTTTCTGCATCATAGAAAGAAAGTCTGGCCTCGGCTCTCACATGCACCCTGTCATCTTTTTCAGTAGACCCCGTGATTCCGGCTCTCAGAATCACATAGTTCTCGAGCGATGGAAATGCCCTACGCGCGAAGTCAAGCACATCGCTCTCCTCCTCCCCGTAGCCTCTGACAACCAGATACCCTTCGGCAGAAGAGGCTTCAAGATAAGAAGAGAAGGAGCTGTACGCAGGAGATGCATCCAGCTGGACACCATCTTCCCCGTACTCAGCAACCGCGATTACCGTATCCTCAGAGTATTCCTCACTACGGTCCTCATAGCTATATACAATGGAAGAAGATTCCAGCAGATCAAGAAACTGGTCCAAGAATCCTTCAAAAGCCTTGGAAGCTATGGAATCGATAAGCTCCTCTGGAACATGGACGGAGAAACGGAGCTCACCCTTCCAGAGCATATAGGGGTTCGTGCGGAAGAAACGGGCATCTCCTTCCCCGTCGGTACGAAGCACAGCAGAGGCTGTCATCATGCTGCCATCCCCACGCACCATCGGATAAGCCACTTCGACAAGCCCGTTCACCACATCCGGATGCAGCAAGCCTTTCATGCGCCGCATATGCACGGACACATCTGTCCCATCTGCTCCTCTCTCTACGGATATCCCGATATTCCGAAGATACTCCGTCGCGCGTGCAAGCAGAGCCTCCGGAGCATAATCCTCATTAAGGACAGGGCCGGAGAGGGAAAGATCGAGAGCTTCCAGCACTGCAATCAGGGCTTTCGTATCCTCATTGCCACGATAACGCTCTATGGCAGAAGACAGCAACCGCCCTATTTCCTCGGTCCTCTCCAATGAAGCTGAATACTCAGCATCCCGGCTGCTGTAATACACATTCTCCGGCATTTCCAGCATAACGTAATAAACGGCACCCTCGTTTGCTGGAGCAACATATGTATTTGAGATAAAAGCAGAGAGAGAGGCTATTGAACCTGTCTGAAGAAGTTCCCTGTAATATGGGGAGACTGCGTCATATCCCAGATCTGTTCCCAATTCCTCTAGCACATTCATATATGCCGCAGCACGCGCCGCAGCCTCATCCCGGCCAACACCTGATGACACGAACACTGCCATGCCTGCATGCCTTGGCGTAACCCTTGTCCATTCAGGACCTTCCGAAGAAATGAACGTAGCGCAGGATACAGAAAGAAGCAGAATCAGCGCAAACAGAAGGGACTTCCTCAA
>CASFLH010000028.1 GCA_949295505.1 uncultured Spirochaetales bacterium
AAGACAGCTGACCATGGGCACGCGCATCATTACCTGCTGATTACGGGTTGCATTCTCTTTGGCAAAAAAACGAGATATGCACTACCCGCGCTTCGTCATGCACCTGCGTTGGGCCTTGCTCCCTAGATTATAGCATCATTTCTCCTTTTCTTCGCGTTTTTAGGCGGCTTTCTCTCAGTTCGCTGATGCAGTTACCCTGTCTTGCTGCAGTTGCCCTGTCAACGTTGCACTTCGCTTGTCACTTCAGCCAGACAAGAAGAGAATCACCAATGCAGAACAGTTATATTATGTGCTATACTTCACTCCATGAGACAGAGAAGCCTTATGTTTTCGCCTTCACTTCTTGGCGGGGATTTCTCCAGAGCAGGTGAGGAACTTGCTGCAATTGCGGCAGCAGGGGCGGATTACGCACATTTTGATATAATGGACGGTTCATTCGTGCCGGAAATCACCTTCGGGGCGAAATTCATAGAGGACCTCAGGCCGTTATCGGACCTGGTATTCGATGTTCATCTGATGATAGAGAATCCAGAAAGGCATGTTGCCCGCTTCATTGAGGCAGGCGCTGATCTCATCACTGTGCATGCTGAATCCACAAAGCACTTATGGAGAGTCCTGTCTATGATCAAGGAAAGCGGCAAGGATGCTGGAGTTGCCCTCAATCCAGGCACTCCCGTATCCTTCATCGAACCAGTGCTTCCGATAGTTGATTACGTTCTTGTCATGACAGTTAACCCAGGCTGGGGTGGACAGCGCTTTATACCTCAGATGGTCGACAAGATACAGGAGCTTGATTCAAGACGCCTTGAAGGCGGATTAAGCTATATCATCGGTGCAGATGGCGGAGTCGGCAGGAAGAACATCAGGGATCTCTATCAGAATGGTCTCGATCTTGCTGTCATGGGTACAGCATTCTTCAGCGAGAACGACAAGGCATCTTTTTTGCATGAGCTTGAGGAGACAGTGCAGTGAAGGCTGTCATCCAGAGAGTGAACAAGGCCAGCTGCACCGTGGACGGTGCCATAACAGGATCGATTGAGAAGGGCCTTTTGGTGTATTTTGGCGTTGATAAGGGTGATGACGCTTCGCTTCTTCCCCGCTTTCTTGATAAGATAATCAAGCTGCGCTGCTTTGAGGACGGGAACGGCAAGATGAACCTTTCAGTCCTTGATTCAGACGGTGGCGTGCTTTTCATAAGCCAGTTCACGCTCTCAGCAGATGTCTATCATGGCAACCGTCCTTCTTTTGATAGCGCGGAAAGCCCAGATAAAGCTGAAATGATTTATGAATCCGCTGTCCGATATCTGAGAGAGAAGGGCATCAGGACTGAAACCGGGGTATTCGGCGCGCATATGGAAATCAGCTATATTAATGATGGTCCTGTAACGTTCTGCCTTGATTCCGCGTGCTTTCCCGGGAAAAGCTGACATGAAAACAGGATTCATGCGTATATAAGGATGTGGAGGTATTATTGTGGCGAAGATATCTGAGACAGAGAATGCCAGAGGGAAGAGAGAAGCGCTGGAAGCAGCAAGGCTTCAGATAGACAAGCAGTTCGGCAAAGGCTCGCTGATGAAACTCGGCGACAACAAGGAGACACTGGATGTCGAAGTTATTCCTTCCGGCTCGATATTGCTTGATGAGGCATTGGGTGTGGGAGGATATCCGAAAGGCAGAATCATAGAGATCTACGGACCAGAATCCTCCGGAAAGACAACGCTGGCCCTTCATGCCATTGCCGAAAGCCAGAAGATGGGAGGAATCGCTGCCTTCATCGATGCAGAGCACGCGCTTGATCCGGGTTATGCAAGAGCACTTGGAGTCAATATAGACGAACTTTGGATCTCGCAGCCGGACAATGGCGAGCAGGCTCTGGAGATCACCGAGTCTCTTGTGCGCTCCGGTGCTGTTGATATCATCGTAGTGGACTCGGTTGCTGCTCTCACTCCACAGGCGGAAATCGAAGGGGACATGGGAGACAGCCACGTCGGTCTTCAGGCAAGGCTCATGAGCCAGGCACTGAGAAAGCTTACAGGTATCCTTTCCAAGAGCAATACTACAATCATCTTCATCAACCAGATAAGAATGAAGATCGGTGTCATGTTCGGCAATCCTGAAACGACGACGGGTGGCAACGCGCTCAAATTCTACGCCTCCGTGCGTATGGACGTAAGGAGAATCGAATCCATCGGAAAGAACGCTGATGAAGTCACGGGCAACCGTGTCAGGGTAAAGATCGTGAAGAACAAGGTTGCGCCTCCTTTCCGCAAATGTGAGCTGGACCTGATGTTCGGTACCGGTATCTCATATAACGGGTCGCTGCTGGATGCTGCTCTCAGATACAACCTGATCGAGAAATCCGGCGCGTGGTACTCATATAATGGAGAGAAGATCGGGCAGGGACGCGACAAGACCCTCGAGTATATCAGCCAGAATCCGGAATTCGCGAAAGAGCTGGATGAGAAGCTTCGTGCGATCATGTTCCCGGAGAAGGGCATGGACGCGGCCAGAACCGAAGAGGGCGCGGATTGAGGATTGTGCAAGTGAAACCGGGTAGGTATAATCGCCTCTGATGAGCGAGGAACGTGACCGGATTCTTGATGAGGAGAACAAGCATGAATACCATGTCGAGGGATTCGATGGTCCGCTTGACCTGCTTCTCTTCCTCATCAAGAAAAATGAACTCAATATTTACAATATAGATATCTCGCTTATCACAGGCGAGTTTCTCTCATATCTTGACGAGCATGGCGCAGAGCTCACAGAGCTTTCTGATTTTTATGAGATGGCTGCTGAGCTGCTATATATCAAGAGCAGGATGCTGCTTCCGATCGAGACAGAAGGAGACGATGATGATTTCGAGGATCCGAGGCAGGATCTCGTCGACAGACTCATCGAATATCAGAAATACAGGAAGTACACGGAGCTGCTTATCGATGGAAGGAATGCTGATTCTTTCCATGTGGAACGTAATGAGAATTTCTTCCTGGTGCCATTCGAAGGAAAGGATCTCTTCAGAGGCGTCACTCTTGATATGCTGATGAAGACCTTCGCTGAGCTGATCACGAAGGCATCGCCATCGTCGAAGATCTTCAATATCTATGAAGAAGTATCGATTGATGAGAAGAAAGCTCTCCTTCTTGAGCTGCTGGAGACGAAGGAGAAGTTCACGCTCAATGAGCTCATCATACATCTCGATGACAAGATGCATATCATCTGTTCTTTCATGGCGATTCTCGAAGCTGCCAGAAACCAGATGATCATACTCTACCAGCCAGAGGAGTATGGAACCATATACATAATGGCACGCCCGCAGGACTGGAATCCTGAGCTTGCTGATGAATATGACGCCGATTATGATGAGATGGTTGAAGAACACCTCGAGGATCCTTCTGATTTCTCGATCCTCACGAAAGAGGCTGAGGAGAAACTGAGAGCAGAGGAAGCTGAAGCGAAGAAAGAAGAGGTGGAATTCATCGGAGACGAGGAAGAGATAGACCTTCTTGAGGATGAGATAGAGGAAGGAGAGAGTACTGATGACGACAATGCTCAGTGATGAGGCAAGACTCTGCGAGGCTGTGCTCTTCATAGAGAATCAGCCGCTTTCCCTTGACAGGATTACGGAACTGACAGGAATCAAACCCGATCTTGTGGAGGATGCGCTGCAGGAGCTGAGAGACGATTATAGCGAACGGGGCAGCGGGCTTATGCTTACCGAGGACGAGGACCTGTATTCGTTCGCGCCATCCCCCGATCTCTATCCGCAGCTGAAGCAGAATTATGGCAGGAAAGTCGATAAGAGGCTTTCGCGAGCAGCACTTGAGACACTTGCGATCGTTGCTTACAAGCAACCGGTCACAAGGCGTGAGATAAAGGATATCAGAGGTGTTGACTCAGACTCAATCGTAAAGCTGCTCCGGGAAAAGGATTATATCAAGGTAGTCGGACGCAGCCGCGAGCAGGGGCATCCATGTCTTTACAGCACGACAAGGAAGTTCCTCTTCGAGTTCAAGCTAACCTCGATTGCGGATCTGCCGAAGCTTTCTGAAGTAGACAGGATGCGCTTCGAGAAGGAAGAACCACTTGATGAAGGGCTCTTCGCGGAAGAAGAGACTGAGGAAGAGGCGGACCTTCCTGCTTCGAGGGAGATTGAAACGGGCAATGTCGAGAGTATTGACCTGTCCGGTGATGATATTCCAGAGCGGAAGAGCGTGAAGAGAAAGTCAGGACAGAAGAAAGAAGAGAAAACCGCGGAAGAAACAACAGCGGAAACAGGCGAGGAGAGAGAAGATGGCTCAGATGAGGAACAGGGTGAGTGATATAGCAAGATTCCCGATGAGGCTGCAGGCCTTTATGGCTAAATGCGGAGTTGGGTCCCGCAGAGGCTGTGAGGCTTTGATACAGCAGGGACGCGTGATGGTGAACAACAGAATCGTCAGGGAACTTGGCACAAAAGTGAATGAGGATGATATCGTGCAGGTCGATACAGAGACTATCGAACTTGCGGACAGGCTTTACTACATCGCGCTCAACAAACCCAGAGGATATGTCTGCACCAACTACGATCCGAATGAGGATAAGTATGCAAGGGATCTCATTGATATCAGGGAGAACTCAATGCTCTTCAACGTCGGACGCCTGGACAAGGATTCCAACGGTCTCATAATCTTCACCAATGACGGTGACTTCGCAAACAAGATGATGCACCCGAAGTATGAGGTTGAGAAGGAATATATCGTCAAGCTTGATAAGGAAATAGTGATTGATGACCTCACACGCGCGCTCGATGGCATCTATATCGATCTGCCACGGCCATACCGCATCAGACGCTACGATCTCATGCCACGCACAAAGGAATTCGTTCGCATTACTCTTATCGAAGGCAAAAACCGCGAGATAAGGAAGATATTCTCCTATCTTGGCTATGAAGTGAAATCACTTACGAGAATCCGTGTTGGCTGCGTGGAGCTCGGTGACCTTAAGCCGGGAGAATGGAGAAATCTCACAAGAGAGGAAGTTGGAGGCCTTCTTTCCGGAAAGGACAACTCCCGTAAGGGTGGGAAGAAGCGCTATCAGCAGAGGAGGGGAGAGGATGGTAATCGCGATTGATGGCCCGGCAGGATCTGGAAAGAGCACGATAGCGCGCATGGTTGCAGAACGCCTTGGCTTTTATTTCCTCAATACCGGTTCATTCTACAGGGCTTACACGCTTTCTGCACTGGACAGGGGAATTGACCCGCTTGATAAAGACAAGGTGCTCGAGAATGCAGGAACGATAAGGATATCTGTCAAGGATGGGGACATCTGTATTGATGGAAAGGACTCAGAAGACAGACTGCATACGCCTTCTGTCGATGCGTATTGCTCTCCTGTCTCATCCGACCCGCGTATCAGAGCGCTCGTGAACAAAGCTGTCAGAGAACTTGCGAAGGGGATGGATATCGTCACGGAAGGCCGTGACACGACTACTGTCATATTCCCGGATGCTGAGTTCAAGTTCTATTTCGACGCCTCTCCGGAGATCAGGGCAAAACGACGTGCTCAGGATCAGCCGGGCTCTGATTACAACGCGATTCTTGCCTCGATTATCGAGCGGGACAGGATGGACAGAGAAAAGAAGACAGGCGCTCTTAAGATAGCTGATAACGCTATTTATATAGATACCTCTCTATTGACCATAAACGAAGTTTGTGAGAAAGTGATAGGAGCCGTCAGAGAGCCTCTCTGAGGGTATATCAGTTGGTAGGAGCAGAGAAGTGGAAAATGAAACTCAGATGACTGAACAGCAGTCTTATCTGCAGCAGCATCTTATGTCAATTCCGGAATTAGAAGTCGGTCAGATCGTAACCGGTACTGTTGTACAGACAAATGACGAATCAGTTTTGGTTGATATCGGCTATAAGAGCGAAGGAAAGATCCCTGTAGACGAATTCATGGAACTGCCTAA
>CASFLH010000029.1 GCA_949295505.1 uncultured Spirochaetales bacterium
ACTCGGACGCGGTAATCTCGGTGTCATCGTATCAAGACACGGAATCGGAAAGACGGCATGTCTTGTTCATCTCGCAACCGACAAGCTCTTCAAAGGAGAGAGCGTCATCCACGTATCATTCTCGGGTAACGTCGAGCATGTCATAAACTGGTATAAAGAGGTTTTCAGGGAAATCTCTGAGATGCAGTCTCTTGATGATGCTGCAATGGTCTATAATGCGATTCTCGCGAACCGCGTTGTCATGAACTTCTCCCAGGAGCAGGTTCCTGTCGAGAAGATACTTGCTTCGCTTGAAAGCCTGATCAATCAGGGCTCTTTCAAGGCTGATTGTGTTCTCTTTGATGGATATAAGCTCACGCTCGCCGATGAGGAGGATATCGTTAAGATCAAGGAGTTCGCCAAGAAGATGAATATCGAGGTATGGTTCTCCGTATCCCCGGTACGTCCAGATGTTGTATATGACGAGCATGGTGTTCCCAACTCGCTTGTTAAGTATTTTGAGCTGATTGATGTCCTTATAGCACTCCGCTACGATGAGAAGATCGACAAGGTTGTCATGACTGTCGTGCGTTCGCATCATGCGAATGTTCCAAAGCCAATGCAGGTCAACCTCGATCCGAGGACAATGCTTATTTCAAAGTAAGCGAGACTGGCCGTCCGGGAGGGCGGCCTTATACTTCACCGGAAAACAGCTATATGATGGTGGTGTGGAGGCCCCGGTCTGTGGGCCGGTCCTGATCTGAATCCGGTCTTGATCATATGGCAGATTGCTGTAAGAGGGCGTGGGCCTGGATGGTGCAGGCCATGTGCGCCGAGAATGAAAGTGCCGGAGATGAAAACAACCATTATGATTATCGCGAGCTTCTTCATCTGTCCTCCTCTGTTTCTATGAGAACTACTGCTTCAGCACTTATTGCAAGGCCTTCGCCTATGGCCCCCAATCCTTCGGCGGTTTTTGCCTTCACGGATATCCTGTTCACAGGAAGCGCTGTGATTCTTGCCAGGTTCTCTCTGATACTATCTACATATGGCCTCAGCTTCGGGCGTTCAAGATTCACGATTGAGTCGATGTTCACGATATGGGCGTGTGTCTTCTTCAGCACTTCCCGAAGCATTATTGCGCTATCCATACCCTCTGTTGCTGTTGATGTGTCGGGGAAAAACGCACCAATATCGTTGCAGGAAGAGGCTCCGAGAATAGCATCAATGATGGCGTGAATAAGCACATCTCCATCAGAATGGGCAGCTTCTCCCTTATCATAGGGTATTGTAATACCTCCTATGACAAGCTTTTTGCCGCTCACAAGCCTGTGGATGTCACTGCCTATCCCCACTCTCATCCCATTCATCTCCTTTCTGCAGCAGCTCTCTCATTCTCTTTGAGGCCTTGGCGCTTTTTCTCCCTTCCTCGCGTGCCTTCACGTATTCCTCTGCCTGTTTCTCCGCATCCGGGATGTCTGATATATATGTAATCTTCCTGTTTTCCGCGCTGCCTCGGGATACCGTGCAGGAATATCCTGCGCTGATGAAGACTGCTGCGTCGTCATCAGCCTCTAGTCCCGGATAGCTGTCATAAGCCGCAAGAAGCTGGTCACGGCGGAATATCTGCGGAGTCTGCACCGTGATCAGGGTTGATCGGTCAACATTGTCTGATATAAGCCCATCTTTTCCCAGGCGCTTTACGGCATCCGTAACTCTCATCGCAGGTACGGCCCCTCCTGTGATAGTAGCGGCTGCAAGTGTCCGTATGATGAGATTCTCATCAACGAAGGGTCTTGCCCCATCGTGGATGGCAATATATTCAAAGGGAACGGCTAAGCCCCTGAGCTCATCGAGCGCTGCTTTCACTGATTCCTTTCTTGTCATTCCGCCAGGTACGATCAGGAAAGGAATCGACGCGATATCCGCAAGGTCTTCCAGCGCGACGACTGTCTCATCTTCCGATCCCTGTGGGCAGGTTATGATCATGGCGCTGAGTCCGGGGACATTGAAAAACGGACGGGTCGCTCTGTAGAGAACCGTATGTCCATCAATTGAAAGGTATTCTTTCTTTACGTGCACATCCGTGCTTGCAGAGAAGCGCGATGAGCTTCCCGCTGCCGTAATGACTGCTGCAAAAGGTGGTATGCTCATTTCTCGAGTTTTGCGAAGATCTTCTTCTTCATTTCCTCCGTCGCTATTCCTAGCACAGAGGAGGACTCATCGACAAGGATTGAGAGCGCACTGTCATAGAGTTTTCTTTCCTGGACAGGAAGCTCTTTGACCTTTGACCGTCTATAAAGCGAGTTCACGACCTGCGCAACAGCGCTGAGTGTGCCTTCTTTCATCAGCTCTTGATTCATCATCAGCCGCTGCTTCCAGTCAAGTCCTCTTGTTTCCCTCTTTTCCGATAGTGATGATATTGCTTTCCTTGCTTCCGTTGCGGAGGCCAGGTGCCTCAGCCCAAGGGCGGAGGCGTTATCTACGGGCAATAGCACATCCATGTCGGAAGCAGAAATCTGCACCCGATAGTATTCCTTTTCCCTCCGGGTCTCCCGGCCAAGAATACAACCGACTCCCTGCATTGGATAAACCACTGCATCGCCGATCCTGAATACTGATTTCTCTGTGCTATTCATATACAGATTTTACCATAGATTCCGGAATTCGCATCGAAAAATCTGTCAGATGGTGAAATATGCATTTCACTGGTTGGAAAAGGGATATTGCTTCTGTTTCTTTTTGTCTTTTACTCATTCCTGTCAGCGGTTATACTCTTCTGCATGGCAGATATGAAAAAAAGAAGAGCAGGTATCCTGCTTCATATAACTTCCTTACCTTCTGATTACGGTATAGGCGATCTGGGGGAGAATGCTTATAAGTTCGTGGATTCGCTTGCGGACAGCAAGGTAGGATTGTGGCAGATGCTTCCTGTCGGTCCTACCGGTTATGGTGATAGTCCCTACGCGGCCCGGTCAGCTTTTGCCGGCAACGAGCTCATGATCTCCCCACGGCTTCTGTATCTTGATGGCTATCTTGATATAAGTGATGTGATGAACAAGGCCGCGGAGACTGACCGCGTTGACTACGGCGAAGCCAGGGCCCTGAAGATGCCGATGCTGCGACGTGCGGCGGCTGCGTTCCTTGGAAGCCGTGGAAATGACAGGAAGGTCTATGAGGCGTTCAGGGAGAGAGAAGGTTGGTGGCTGGAGGATTACGCGCTTTTCCAGGTGCTTGCTGATGAATTCAATGATTCCAGATGGTTTCTTTCCTGGCCGGAAGATCTGAAGATGAGAAAGCCTGAGGCCATTGCGGCCAAGCGTGAAGAGAAGAAGACGGAGATAGATATTTATGCTGTCCTGCAGTATTTCTTCTATAAGCAGTTCACGGATCTCAAGGCATACGCGAATGAGCATTCCGTTGAGCTTATCGGGGACATACCGATTTTCGTTGCGGGAGACTCTGCCGATGCATGGTCACATCGGGCCCTCCTGCAGATCGATGAGAATGGCGAGCAGGAAGCATCGTCAGGGGTGCCGCCAGATGCATTCTCTGCGGATGGACAGCTCTGGGGTAATCCTCTGTACAGATGGAACGAGCATGTGAAAACAGGCTTCAGGTGGTGGATTGACCGATTCCGGAAGAATCTTGAGCTTTTCGATATTGTGCGCGTTGATCATTTCAGGGGATTCGAAGCTTGCTGGGAGGTTCCGAAAGGAGAGACAACCGCAAAGAATGGCAAGTGGGTAAAAAGCCCCGGGCAGCAGCTTTTCGATGCTTTGAGAAAGGAACTTGGAGACAGCCTTCCGATCATCGCAGAGGATCTTGGTGTCATCACCCCGGAGGTTGAGGATCTGAGGCTGAGAAACGGTTTCCCGGGAATGAAAATCCTTCAGTTCGCATTTGCTTTTGATAATGGTGAATGGCAGACGGATAACGCATATCTGCCGCATAATATCGAGAAGATGTCCGTAGCGTATACAGGAACGCATGATAACAATACGACGAAGGGCTGGTATGAAGAGCTTGATGATGGTATGAAGGACTATGTCCGACGCTATTTTGAATGCGGTGATGATGATGTGCTCTGGCGGATGATCAGGGCCCTGATGTCATCCCCGGCTCTCTTCGCGATCTTCCCGATGCAGGATGTTCTCGGGCTCGGAGCGGATGCCAGGATGAACGTCCCATCGACATGCGGTACCTCCAACTGGTCGTGGAAGATGGGCAAGGATGATATAGCAACTCCGTCTCTTGAAGGCATAAAGTATTACTCGCATCTTTATGGAAGGGACAAGTGAATATAATTATTCTCGCGGAAGATGAGCTTTTCCTGCCAGCTGCGGATGAGAGGGCAAAGCATATCAGGAAAGTCCTCCATCTGGCAGAGGGAGATTCTTTCCGCGCTGGCATTGAAAACGGGAAAAGGGGAACTGCTTTTATCAAGAGGATGGATGAACGAGGGATAGAGCTTTCCTTTGCAGAGTCTGATGATGGCTCTGAACTCTATCCTCTCACGCTTATCGTTGCCCAGGTCCGGCCTATCTGCATGCGGCGTATCCTGCGGGAGACGGTATCTCTTGGGGTGAGAAAACTTGTCCTGCCTGTTTCGGATCTTGGAGAGAAAAGTTATCTTGGCGCCTCGCTTTATACTGAGGGCGAATACAGAAAGATCCTTCTTGACGGCGCTATGCAATCTGGATTCACAGGTGTCAGCGCCGTCTCCATCGTCTCTTCGCTTGATGAGGCAATCGCGGAGGCTGAAGGGGACGAGAAGATTCTTCTCGATAACAGGGCAGGGGCCATCCCCCTTTCCGGAGCTGATCTCAGTGGGAAGAGTGTTGTGCTTGCTATCGGACCGGAGAGGGGATGGTCAGCAAGGGAGGTTGAGCTTTTCGAGGCCTCGGGGTACTCCCCAATGCTTATCGGAAAGCGCATACTCAGGACAGAGACAGCCGCAGTCGGAGGGACGCTTCTGGCGCTCTCCCGCATGGGCTTTGTATAAGGAGAGAACAATATGCATTGCATTGTACCGGAAGCAGAGGAAATCCTTGATAAGGAATACCCTGTTCTAGATCATGGTTTCGTACGTCTTGTGGATTACCTTGGATCCGATCAGCGCATCGTGCAGAGCGCAAGGGTCAGCTATGGAGAGGGAACCAAGACATACAGGCAGGATAAGGGGCTGATAAACTACCTTCTGCGCAATGATCACACATCACCATTTGAGCAGGTTGTCTTCACCTTCCATGTCAAAATGCCGATTTTCGTAGCAAGACAGTGGACACGGCACCGCACGGCCAGGATGAATGAGATCTCAGGCCGCTATTCTGTGATGAAGGATGAGGTGTACATTCCAGCGCCGGAGAACATCGCACTGCAGAGAGAGGATAATAAACAGGGCAGGGCAGCAGAGCCAGTTCCTGCAGATACCGCAGAGGAAATCAGAGGCCTGATGAGAGAAGATGCGGAGCGTGCCTTCAGCAATTACCATAAGATGCTGGATATGGGGATCGCCAGGGAGATATCCAGAATAGATCTGCCTCTCTCGCTCTACACGGAGTTCTACTGGGAAATCGATCTGCATAATCTCTTTCATTTCCTTAAGCTGCGCCTTGATGGCCATGCTCAGTATGAGATCAGGCAGTATGCGGTCGTCATGCTTGAGATCATCCGCAAGGTATGCCCTCTGGCAACGGAAGCCTTCGAGAATCACAAGCTTAATGGACGCAGCTTCTCAGGGCGTGAGATGGATGCGATAAAGGCAATGCTTGAGGGCAAGGAATGCCCTCTGGAGAAAAGGGAGAAGGAAATCTTCCTGGAGAAGCTCAGATAAGAGAGTTCTCTCCCGTGAAGCTGTCTACAAGGATATCTGCAATCTTTCCGGAACCGATGATGTAGGAGCTATGGCTTTCTCCCGGAAGAATCAGTAGCCTTGATGTTCTGATGGAGGATGCGATGAATCTCGTGTCCTCTTCTTTTATCATGTCCTTCTCTCCCGCCATCACAAGGGCAGGCACCTTTATCCTCTCCAGATCCTCTTTCGTTATATGCGGCTCTGTGGCAATCATGCGAGCCTTTGCATCATATGTGAATACCGAGAGCTTCATATAGCCAAGCCTGTATAGAAGCTTCAGTGTCTTCGGACTGGTATTCGCCCCGCTGACAGCAATGGCACTTACTGAATCGGGATGGGTGTATGCGAGTATAAGCGCTGCGATGCCGCCATCGGAGAAACCGTAGACAATCGGCTTGTCCAGTTCAAGAAGTACAATGAAGCGATAGACATCATCCGCGATCAGGTCGTAGTGGAGAGGTGCCTTCTTCGTGCTTTCGCCATGACAGCGTGAGTCTATCCTGTAGACAGTGAAGTGCTTCTCAAGTAGAGGAAGCGCTTCGCTGAAGATTGACATATCCTCTCCGCTACCGTGCAGCATGATCAGGGGCTTTCCGCTTCCTGACACCTCATAATGCAGTCTTACTTTGCCGTTTTCCAGGAACATGGGAAGATTATACCCCATTGCAGCGGTTTTTGCGGTATATTCTCTCTTATGGAAACACTGAAGCAGATTCGTGACAGATATTACAGAGAACTTACAGAGAACATCCTTCCGTTCTGGATCAATCATGGACTGGACAGGACTAATGGAGGTATTTATACAGCTCTGGATAGGGATGGTTCGCTCCTTGAAACTGACAAATCAGTATGGTTCCAGGGTAGGGCGCTATGGATTTTCTCCACAGCTTACAGCCAGGTGGAGAAGAAGAAGGAATATCTTGAAGCGGCTGATCTGATTGCCTCTTTCATTGATCGGCATTGCTTTGATAGCGATGGAAGAATGTTCTTCCGTGTCACGGCAGATGGCAAGCCTGTGATAAAAAGGATAAGGTATTTCTTCAGCGAGACTTTTGCGATTATAGGGTATGCCGCTTACGCCACAGCCTCGGGAAAGGGCGAGTATCGCAGGAAAGCTCTGGAGCTTTACGAGAGGGCGAAGAGCATCAGGGATACTCCGGGTGTCCTTACCCCGAAATTCGACCCGGCCATACGCCCGATGCGGGGTCACGCGGATTCCATGATAATGGTCAATGTCATCGCTGAGCTGATGAAGGCCTTCCCTGACATGACTGAGTATTTCACTGCGGAGATAGACCGTGAGATAGGGGATTGCAGGAAGTATTTCATTCATCCAGAGCTCAATCTCGTACTGGAGACGGTAGGCCCTGATGGTGAGTTCATGCCGGATCATTTCGAGGGAAGAATCATCAATCCCGGGCATGCAATAGAGGGGTCATGGTTCATCATGAGCGAAGGACTGAGACAGCAGAAACAGGAATATATCGACACAGGTCTTGATGTGCTGGACTGGATGTGGGAGCTCGGATGGGACAATGAGTATGGCGGGGGAATCATCCAGTACAGGGATGCGCTTGGCAAGAGCCTTTCGGAGTACCATCAGGACATGAAGTTCTGGTGGCCACAGTGCGAAGCCGTCATAGCCAACCTCATGGCGTACGGCATAACAGGTGACGGCAAGTATCTGGATCGCTTCCATGCGGTGGATGATTACATCTCCTCAAGATTCCTCGATAAAGAGTATGGAGAATGGTTCGGGTATTTCCATCGTGACGGCACACTTGCCACGCCGTTGAAGGGAAACCTGTACAAAGGTCCGTTCCATATACCAAGAATGTACATGAAGGCGATTGAGATTATCGATTCAATCGAATGATAATTCATTAAGTCATAATGAATTGGGCGCCAGTTTTCCCCTTGGCGCTTTTTTATTGCAATTTTCGCTTGCGCGTTTGAGGATTGGTGATAGAATTTTGATAAATCGATTAATCAAACAAAAGGAGTGGATTATGAGAGTTTCCTTTAAACTTAGGACCGTATGTGCTTTCCTCGCACTGGTTCTGCTTGCTTTCCCTGTCATGGCGCAGGGCAGCTCAGAGAGCAAGAGCGCACCGACGGGACCTGTAGAGATCAAGATAGCTACCTGGACAAGCAATCCTGATCAGATTGCCCTGCTTCAGAGCTTTGTAGACGAGTTCGCAGCCAAGGAAGGCATTGAGATCGTATCTGAGTTCGAATCAATTGATTTCGGCGAGTACAATACGAAGCTTTCTCTTGAGCTTCAGGGCTCCGAGGCCCCGGATGTATTCTGGGTTCTTGAGACATCAGCTCCAGCATTCATCCAGTCCGGTCTGCTCGCAGAGCTTGATGAGGTTCTTGCTGAGTATGATCCTTCTGATTTCTCCGCTAAGGCGATGGAGCTCTGGCAGAATGGTGGCAAGACATATGCCGTGCCTTTCTCAACAAGCCCGTTCTTCATTCTTTACAATGCTGATCTCTGTGAAGCAGCAGGAATACCTACTCCGGAAGAGCTCGCAGCTGAAGGAAACTGGAACTGGGATACATTCCGTGAGACAAGCAAGGCTATAAAGGATGCGACAGGAGTATGGGGTTACCAGACTGTTGATGGCGGTGGATATGACGTAAGAATCCTCCACAACCTCTGCCCGATCATCCGTTCCTATGGCGGAGACGCATGGACAAGCGACGGAGAGATCCTCATCAATACTCCGGAGTCTGCAGCAGCCGTTCAGCTCTTCCATGACATGGTTTATGTAGACAAATCCGTTGTTCCTCCAGGAGATCAGAGCAACTTCTTCGCAGGTGACGCTGCCATGACAGCTGCTCAGGTTTCTAGAGTCTCCAACCTCGCAGATGCTGATTTCGCATGGGGCGTTGCTCCAATGCCGGCAGGTCCGATGGGTGATGTTCCTATCATCGGACAGGCTGGAGTCGGTGCTTACAGCAAGGGTGACAATGTTGAGATCGCGAAGAAGCTTGTCGCATATATGACAAACGAGTCATGTGTCGCACGTATGGCAGGAATCTGGCCGCCCGCAAGAATGAGCGTTCTTGAGTCTGATGAGTTCCTTACATCACAGCCTCTTCTCACAGCAGACCAGATGGCAGCTTCCGTTGCTTCCTCCATCGAGACAGGAAGAGTACTTCCATCACATGTCATGTATCCGCAGATCGAGGTCGAGTCCCGGATTGTCTGGGATAGACTGTGGAACCCGAATGCAGATGTCCAGGCTATTCTCGATGCGGTAGCTGACGTCTACGCTAAGTACATCAACTGAGACTAAGTCGGAGGAACCATGCCAGAAAGAAAATCTAAGCTTGCAAGAGGCGAGGCAATAACAGGATATCTTTTCATCCTGCCGCAGATGCTCGGATTCATAATCCTGGTACTGGTTCCTCTTGTCATGGTGTTTGTATATTCATTTGAATCCCGTAATCTCCTTTTCGGGAATATGGGATTCAATGGACTCGATAACTACAAGACCCTGGTGGAAGATGAGCTTTTCTTCATAACGCTGAAGAATACGATTGTCTTCTCTCTTGGGGTCGTGCCCCTCAATCTTGTGCTGTCCCTTGCTCTCGCGCTTTATCTTGGCGCGAACGCAGCAGGAGCCAAGATCGTAAGGAGCGTCATCTTCCTGCCGGTCATCACTTCAGGTGTCGCCTGGGCAATCGTGTTCAAATACCTTTTCCAAGGCGGCGAGGCAGGACCTATCAACTACATACTTTCCTTCATAGGGATAGAAGGACCGAACTGGCTTCATGAGAGAGGCTGGGCAATGTTCGCGGTCGTCATCTCAAGGGTTCTCAAGAACCTTGGTATGAACGTTCTCATCTTCATGGGGGCTGTCATGAATCTGCCTCAGGATGTGCTTGAAGCAGGACGCATAGACGGTGCTACGAAGCCTGTCCTGTTCTGGAAGATAAAGCTTCCGCTTCTGATGCCTTCGATTCTCATGGTCATGATAGTCACTGTCATCGGATCAATGAGGGTCTTTGACACCATCAAGCTCATGACGGATGGAGGCCCTGAAGGCTCTACGATGGTGCTTGTCTATTACATCTACCATCAGGCTTTCAAGACATTCAATATCGGATACGCATCATCTGTTGCTGTGGTGCTGTTCATCATAGTCCTGCTGCTTACCATCATCCAGTGGTCGCTCAGAAAGAGGGCATCGTACTATGAAGAGTAATAAACTTGCGAAGAATATCATCTATTACATAATCGTTGCGATCATCATCGTCTTCTTCATCTATCCATTCTGGTGGATGCTTACGAATTCCCTGAATTCGATTAATGAGATTTTCGATAAACCGACGCTGTTGCCGAAATCCTGGATGTGGCATAACTACATCGAGATCTTCCAGGTGCAGCCATTCGCCAGGCATTATCTGAATACGCTGCTTGTGGCAATCGCAGGTACAGCTGGCAATGTCTTTGTATCGGCGCTGTCGGGATATGCTTTTGCCCGTCTCAGGTTCCCCGGACGTTCCGCGCTTTTCATCCTGCTTCTGACAGCTTTGATGATGCCGATTGAGGTAACAATCGTCCCTATGTATTTCATGATGAATGGAATCGGGGCGAATGACACGCTTGTTCCTCTTGTCCTGATACCTGTCTTCTGCTCGCAGGGAGCTTTTTCGGCATTCATGCTGAGACAGCACTTCATAACTGTCCCGAAAGAACTGGAGGAGGCTGCCAGGCTGGATGGATTGAGGCCTGCAGGCATCTTCTTCCGCATAATGCTGCCGATTTCCGTTCCGGTGCTGAGCTCGGCTGCTATTCTGGCGTTCCTTTCCGTATGGAATATGTATCTTGAGCCGCTTGTATTCGTATCAAGCCTGAAGAACTTCACTCTTCCTCTCTCTCTCTCGAATTTCAATGATACATATGGACTCCCGCAATGGAATCTTCAGCTGGCGGCGACGACACTTTCCGTCATTCCTGTTATGATCTTCTATCTGATTTTCCAGAACAAGATTTCCAATGCGATGGTTTCATCGGGCATGAAATAAGGAGGCAGCATGAATACATCTCTTGATTACGAAGTCGTTATTGTCGGAGGGGGAATAGCAGGTTCCCTTGCAGCTGTTGCTTCTGCCAGAAATGGAGCCAGAACTCTTGTCATCGAGGAAGAAGGATTCCTTGGAGGTAGCCTCACTGTCTGCGGCACGGGGCCTATGATGACATTCCATGCCGGTGACAAGCAGGTTATAAAAGGGCTGGGGGAAGAGCTCATTGAGCGTCTTCGGTCAAAGGGACTGTCACCGGGACATACTGTTGACAGCACCGGATACACATACACCGTGACTCCTTTTGATGCCGAAGGCATGAAGAGAGAACTTGAGCTCATGGTCGTTGAAAGCGGTGCTGATATCCTCTACAGGGCCAAGCTTATCGCGGCAGAGGTGAATGATGGCCTCGCTAAATCCGTTACAGTCTCTTCCATGGGATGGACGATAAAGGTCTCTTCCTCCGTATTCATCGATTCAACAGGTGATGCCACGCTTCTCAGTCTCGCTGGCGTACCAATCGAGTCCGGAAGGGCAAAAGATGGCGTGAACCAGCCGATGACAATGAATTTCAAGCTTTCCTGTGTTGATATCAGCCGCATCAGGGGAATCATGGAAAAGGATGTGGAGCTGTTCCCGTTCCTGAAAAACCATCCCAAAGGACTCGAGAAGCAGGCCGTAAGGCTCTCTTTTTCCGGTTTTCAGGATATCATGAAAGCTGGTATTGAATCCGGTGAGCTTGATATAGACAGGGATATCGTCCTCTGCTTCGAGACAAACAACCTCAATGAGGTGATTGTCAATATGACACGCATCCCCCGCCTTGATCCGCTTAATCCATTCGACATCTCAAAAGCAGAGATGGAAGGAAGACGGCAGGTGTGGGAGATGTATGATTTCCTCAGAAAGCATATACCTGGCTTTGAGAAATCTGTTCTTCTGACGTCCGGACCACGTGTTGGTGTAAGGAGCTCCGGACGCATGGTTGGTGTTTATGCGCTGACCGCTGATGATATATTGTCAGAGAAGAAGGCGGAGGATGGGATCGCGTGCTGCGGATATCCTATAGACATCCATTCTGACGGGGCCGTTACAGATAGCAGATTCCTGCGCTGGGGTGGTTACTATTCTATTCCATACAGGTGCCTTGTTAATGCGACTGTGGAGAACATAATGGCGGCTGGACGTGACATATCATGCACATTTGAAGCGCATGCTTCTCTGCGTGTGAGCCCGTGCTGCACCGCAACAGGGCAGGCTGCAGGAACCGCTGCTGCAATGGCTGCAAGGAATCATATCTCACCGCTTTCTGTTGATTCCGAGGCCCTTCGCAGCCAGCTAAGGAAGGATGGTGCGATAGTTGAATAGGAGAATCACGCTTTCGGATGTTGCGGCAAAGGCGGAGGTGTCGATGGCGACAGCTTCCGCTGTTCTCAGCGGCAAGGCAGGAAAGAGCATACGTGTAAGCGAGGAGTGCAGGAACAAGGTTCTTTCTGCTGCCAGTTTCCTTGGCTATGTGCCGAATACGGCGGCGCAGAACCTTAAATCAGGTGATGACAATCATATCATCGCAGTCTTCACTTACGAGAATATATTTCCAGCAGATCCGAAGAGCGAATATTATCTCTTCTTCGCCGGCATTCAGCAGGAAGCTGAGCGGGAAGGTTATGATATCCTTATACTCAACAACTGGGGCCGAGAGAAATCGCGTTCGTCGCGTATCCGGCTGGCCTCTGGGGCTATAATGATCGGTGTCACAAGGGATGATGCTCATATCACATCGCTGGTGAAGCAGGATTTTCCGCTTGTCTTCGTGGGGCGAAGGGAAATAGGCAATGGCCTTCCTGTCAAATTCGTTTCATTTGATTACAGTAAGGCCGTTTCAGAGGTTGTACGGCTGATAGCGCCAAGAGCCGATGGGCGTGTCGTCTATGTCTCATCGGAATTCTCCCTGGCAGAGCCTTCTGCTGATAAAAGCAGATATCTTCATGAGTTCTGCCATGCAAGGGGCATTGAAGTCGAGGATGTGATCGTCTCTGATTCCGTAACCAATGATGATATGCATAAAGTCCTCTCTTCCAGGGCCGTCATCTTCGATCGCCTTTTCATCGCAGATCTCTTCACTCCGATACTTAACAGCAAAGGAATCTTGATCGGACGTGATATCTTCGGCGCGATACTCGAGGATGACTGGACCGGCTCCCACAATGAATGGACATGCTGGGAGAACCGCAGAATGGAGCTTGGCTCGCTGGCTGTGAAGCGGCTGGTTGCATTCCTTTCAGGAAAGGATGCAGAAGCGGAGACGGTCGTTGAGATCCCGATAGTCGAAAGACGCGGGACGGCGGGCATATAGTCTCATATAGCCTCTCTGATTTTCTGGAAATAATGCTCCTTCATGTCCATTTCAAATGCCTTGTCACATGGATATTCCCGGCCAAACACCGGCATCCAGAGTGAAGGGTCCTCCATGCACAGATAGAAGAACACATTCTTCCTGAATTCCTCGCTGAATGACTGGTAGACATGTGAGAACATCCTGGCCTTTGTCTCAAGAGGGTAGGAGAACTTTCCCGCAGCAGGTGTCAGATCCATCTCAAGGACCCTGCTTTCCTCGCCGTTCTCGCGCAGCAGCCTGAGCACCGATTTCGTGAATGTAAGCGTTCCGATGCTTATCATGCAGATGTCCTCCGGGGAGAATCTGGATTCAATTTTACTGACAATTCCCGCGTATTCTTCTTCCCAGCCCCGGAAAAAGACCATCGGATGGATATGAAAGCCTACAAGATTGCCGTTGTCCCTTGCTCTTGCCGCATTTTCAAGGCGGCCTTTTAGAGATGCCGTCAGGTGCTCTTCCTTCTCTATTATTGTCGGCGCGTTGAGTGACCATGTGAAAATCATGTTCCTTGGATATCTTTTGCCGGTGAAGACATCTCTGGCACTCTTGCTCTTCAGTTCTATGACGATTTCAGGATGCTGCAGAGCGAAAGCAGAGAGAGCGGAGAGAGTGCCGAAATCGTCGCCGAAGAGAATGGAGTCCGAGGCCTGCCCAGTCCCGATGTGCCATACATCGGATGGCAGCTCCAGTGACAGCAGTTTCTCTCTCAGGTCAGAGACCGCACGTATTTCCTTCTCGCTGTAGAAGGCCTGTACAGAGCAGTATGAACAGGAGAACGCGCACTGCTCAATCGGGTCGATTGTCGTAAGCTTGCAGCACCTTGTCTTCTCTCCATCCACCGGGCATGGACAGCGTCCGGGTATTATCTCCTTGTCGATGAGAGATGTCCTGTATTTGGGTCTTGGGTGCACTTCGGGATTGAATGATGAATAGTCTGTCTCTTCTCTTCTCAGCCTGTTCATGTAATCTCGCAGCTGCCGGATATAGGCATCGCCTTTCCTGCCGTCCTTCCGGCTGTCGATAGAGCCGTAAGAAGCGGTGTCTACGAATGCCTGTTCCTTCCATTGCCTCAGATCTGCTTCGTCCTTCAGTATCTCCAGCTTCTGGCTTTCAGTGAAATGATAGCGTGAGAAAAGCTCTTGGATAGCTTTCCTCAGATCATCGGGGAATGAATTAAGTAGTTCCTGCAGTGCTGCCATAAAGCGATTATAGCGTTGCCAAATATGTTTGGTGAAGCTATTCTCTCCTTATGGCAGAGAGCGCTAGGGATATTGCAAGACAGCTGCCGGAGAATCCGGGCTGTTATCTGATGAAGAACAGGGAAGGAACGGTTATCTATGTTGGCAAGGCGAAAAACCTCAAGCGCCGCGTGAATTCTTATTTCCTTCCGAACCGCAATGCCAAGACAGCTGCTCTCGTGGAGAAGATTGCCAGCATTGATTATGTGATTACGGGCAATGAGTATGAAGCGCTCATCCTCGAGAACAACCTGATAAAGAAATACAATCCTCACTATAATATCCTGCTCAAGGATGGGAAGAGCTATCCTGTGATAAGAATCACGAAGGAAGCCTTCCCGAGAGTGTACAAGACAAGGCGTGTCATAAAGGATGGCTCACGGTATTACGGCCCGTATCCTGATGGCATGCGTCTTGATACATATCTGGATATGGTGGAGGACAATTATCCTCTCCGCCATTGCTCAGGGCCGCTGAAGATAAGGAAGACACCATGTCTTTATTATCATATCCACAAGTGCTCGGGCCCTTGTATCGGTGCGATTTCGGAGAAGGAGTATGGCCGCTTCATCAAGGATATCGAGGATTTTCTTGAAGGTGATGATTCCTCGATGATCAGAAAGGCTGAACGGGAGATGCAGGAAGCCGCGAAAGCGCTGGATTTCGAGACCGCTGCCAGAAAGCGCGATCAGATACAGGCCCTGACAGTGATGCAGAAGAACCAGATGGTGCAGGATTTCTCCGGTGACAGCAGGGATTATGCCGCAATCGAGATGAGAAGTTATCTCTGTACGATCTCCATCATGCAGTTCCGTTCTGGACGGCTCATCGGGAAGGCGCTCTACAGGGCTGAATGCCTTGGTGATGAGACGGAGACGCTCTTTTCATTCCTTGTCCAGTACTACAGTGATGGCGACACGCTCCCGCAGGAGATATTCGTATCCTGCGATATCGACACGGAACTCCTCTCCAGGTACTTCAATGATGAGCTCAAGGCCCCTGTCTATATTACCGTCCCAAAGGAAGGAAAGCATTACAGGATACTCCGCATGGCGGCTGAGAACGCATCAAGGGACGTGGAGAAAAGGCTTCGGGATGTGGATAATACCCCCGCGCTCGAAGTGCTGCAGAAAGAACTGGGACTTCCGTCCCTGCCTGCGCATATCGAGGGTTTTGATATCGCGCAGCTTTCGGGTAAATATACCGTTGCGTCCCTGATTGTCTTCCGTGATGGCAATCCGTCCAATAAGGAGTATCGTCATTTCTCGATGAAATCACTGGATGGCAAGATTGATGATTTCCAGTCAATGAGAGAGGCTGTAGGGAGACGGTACCAGAGGCTTCTGAATGAAGGGGCGGAGATGCCGGATCTGCTGATGGTCGATGGCGGAAAGGGGCAGGTGAGTGCCGCGCTTGATTCGCTTTCAGCTCTTGGTCTTGATTTCCCGGTGGTCGGACTTGCGAAGGAGCATGAGGAAATAGTATTCCCCGGTGATAGGGAGTCTCTTCTCCTGGAACATAGCAATCCCGGATTGCGGGTGCTTATCGCTGTCCGTGATGAATGCCATCGCTTCGCTACATCGTTCAATCAGCGGATGCGGAGCCGAGAGGCTTCATTCTCCCTCCTTGAATCGATTGATGGCATAGGGCCGGAGCGGTCAAGGCGTATCATGCAGAAGTACGGATCGGTCGAGGCGATACTAAGTCTTTCCGCAAAGGAACTCGCCAAAGGCGCCTCAATTCCCCTGCCTGTAGCTGAGAGGGTTCTTCATAAGCTGAATTTCTAGATGGTCGTATCCAGTGGCGAGGAGCAGAGATTGATTCCCGTCTCTTTTCCTTTTCCGATCATGATGTCAGCGAGGAATGCCGAGAAAGCAATCCTCTGCCATTCCGTGCCGGCAGTCTTTAGTCTGCCATCCGCCTCTCCAAGGTATCGTATGATCCTTTTTGTATCTGCGAGAGGATAGTTCTGCGCGGCTTTCCTGAAAACCGCCTGCTCCCGTGCTTTTATGCCTTTCGTAGGGTAGAATACTTGATATGGGGAAAGCGCATCCGCGTTGTCAAAAGCTTCTTTCTCGCTCATTCCTTTCTTTCTCAGAGTCTCGAAACTTTCAAGCATCCTGAATTTCGTGACAAGTACCGAGAATGCCCTGAGCAGGGCCTGGGAATCTGAGTTAATCAGTGATGAGACAATGGCTTCCGCATGTTCAAGATCATTTTCAGCTATGGTCTGAAAGAGCGTGCTGCCATCTTCTCCACGGGTCTGAAGAGAGTATTTTTCGATATCCTCTGGAAGTATTTCCTTCTTGGTTTTATCGGTTGCATTGAAGAAAAGGGAAAGAGAAGAGACAAGATTCTTCATTTCCTGTGTGTTGTTATCGACAGAGAAGAGAATCTCATCAACAGCATCTTTTCCGATTCTGAAACCTTCCTTGCCGAACTGATCCTGGATCCAGTCGCGTTTCTGGCTTTCAAACATCTCCCAGAATGTCTGGACGCTGACATTCTTGTCATTTGTGATTTTCGCGTTGATTTTCGATTTCGATTTTTCGGTGGAAAGTATAACGAACTCGGCATCTTCCTGCCCCGAGACAAGAAAATCGATGAGCGCCTTGTCGAAGGTGTCCTTTGCCGTGCGGTTCTCGTACTGCTTTATGACAACAAAGCGGAAAGAAGAGAAAAGCGAAGGCTGGGAGAGTATCGCATCCAGATCTTCTCCTTTGTCGTCTCCGACAAAAATCTGATGTATCTCCGCATCCGGGTGTGAAGAGAGGACTCTTCTCTTCTCGTCGGAGAGCCAATCGGCTTTCAGTCCTTCCTCAGGTCCGAGAAGGATGTGATTCATATGTCCTCCTTATATGGGCAAGGATTCCTGCAATGACAAGATTGCTTTTCATGGCTTTTATTGTTCCCATCGCATCGTTATCCGGCCAGAGTTCTACGTACTCGCTGCCGATAGGATGGTAGCGGCGCAGTTCCATCGGCTGTTCCTCATCTGCATATGAGGCGAGTATGATCTCATCATTCGAGACCTGCCGTCCGGATCTGATGAGAATTGCGATATCCCCGGGCAGTATTCCCGCGTTCCTCATTGATTCCGATGTCACCAGGAATGCAAATGCGTTTCCTTCTGCGATTCTGCGCGGCACGAAGATCTTTTTTGCTGCGGTATTCTCTGAGAGATCCTTCAGCGACGGTTCAGCCTCAAAGAAGGGTATGGGCAGGTTCTCCCTCTCAAGTCTCTCATCAAGGGGGAAGGACAGAGACCGGATCTCATTGTCTCCTTTCTCAAGGAATCCTTTCCTGACAAGAGCCAGCACAGCATCCCGTGCAGCGCTGTGGGAGAATCCGAAGCTGTCTCCGATTTCCCTGAGCGTAGGTGATTTACCGTGCTCAAGTATATATTCCGAGATGAAGGAAAGTATTTCCTTCTGCCTGCCTGTCAGTTCCTTCACTGCTGCTCGAATCTCCTTTCAAAAAGCGCCTGCAGAGCTTCCATTGCCTCCTCTTCATCAGGTCCGTTACATGAACAGAGTATCTTTGTCTTGTATGTCGCTCCAAGCGTTATGACGCCCATGATGGATTTTGCATTGATCTTCATATTCTCTTTCTCGAAGAAAATCTCTGATCTGAATGATGAGGCCGCCTTGGCAATTTCCGATGCCGGGCGGGCATGTATACCGGCCCTGTTGAGGACTTCCAGTTCCCTACTGATCAATTCCTGTCTCTCCTTCGTACCCGATATCATCACTGCTGAAATACATTCTTCTGGCGGCTTCGCTCTCGAGCCATTTCAGCACATTCTGGTCAAACTCTTTCGATGAGTAATAACCGAGTTTCTTCAGACGCTCGTTCCTTGCCGCAGTCTCAATGAGGATGGGAACGTTTCTTCCGGGCCGTACAGGTATAACGATCTTCGGGATGCTTATCCCCAGGAAAGTATCGGTAAGCGTGTCTCCGATCCTGTCATACTGCTTGCTTGAGTCCCATGCCTCAAGGAAGACCGAAAGCTCCACCTGTTTCTTCTCCCTGATGGCTCCGACACCGAAAAGGTTTGTCAGATTGATGATTCCAAGTCCCCTGATTTCCATATGATGGGCAAGCATCGGATTTTCTCCGGAACCTACGAGGAATGAGTCGGATATGCTCTTCAGCTTCACCGTGTCATCGCTGATGAGCCTGTGTCCTCTTTCAATCAGCTCAAGCGCTGTTTCGCTTTTGCCGACCCCGCTGTCTCCGGTGATGAGCACTCCGATTCCATATACTTCGACAAGTACTCCATGTATTGTCATTGTGGCTGCGAATACTTCATCAAGCTGTGAATACAGCCTGCGGGAGAAATCGGAGGATTCGAGAGGAGTGGAGAGAATCGCAGTGGCTTTCTTCTCCGCGAGTTCCACGAAATGCTCGGAGGGGCGGTAATCACCGATAAAGATGAAGCAGGGTACATCGTATTCGAAAAGCTTCTCGATGTTCTCATACTCATTGCGTTCCTCGAGCATGTCAATATATGACTGTTCGCTTCTTCCGATGAGCTGGATGCTGTTCCCGGAAAAGCTGACGAAATAGCCTGCAAGCGCAAGACCCGGACGGGCAATCTTTGCATTCCTGATTACTCTCGACAGCCCCGAGCGACCAGCGATGCATGTCAGCTGCAGATGATTGTGTTCCTTCAGATCCAGATCCAGGAGATCAAGGACAGTGAATTCCTTCATGGCTCGAGTATAGCACAAAGAGGGCAGAGGGTAATCTGGATGCAGAAAGGCCGCAATCAAGCGGCCTCCCAGGCTGATATAGTGAAGACTCAGATCTTCATTGTCTTCTCTTTTTCTTTCTTTGCTGCGGCCTGTATCTTGTCAGCAAGGAGCTCAATTCCTTCGTAAAGCTCGTAAGCATCCTGCGATACCACCTTTTCCTTCTTCCATGCGAAGTGAAGGGTAGCATCGAGGTGGAATCCGATTCCCTTGCTCTCCTTTGTTGCCACGATATCAAGATCATGCAGATAATCATCCGCGAATGAAAGCTTCTTTAGCTTCTTGTCAAGGAACTCCTTGTCTTCATCGGTAGGTGTGAATCCGATTCCTCTGAACGTAAGATTCATAGGCTTTCCTCCTTTATATGCTTTCTTATACAGATTGTACCTTAGCATCACGGAAATCACAAAAGAATATTGGATGTATTCTTTTGTTCAGAAGGAAGCCACTTCGTTTAGGTGTCATGTCGATCGTGTGAATGATGACTCTATATCCAGTTCATGGCGATATTTGCTGACTGTGCGTCGAGCTGCCTTGATACCGCGTTCGGCGAGTATGTCACTGATCTTCTGATCAGAAAGAGGCTTGCCGGTTGTATTGCTGCTTATAATCTCGCTGATAATCTCCTTGACGGCGTTCTTTGAGTAGTTCTCTCCATCAGTGGATTCGACCTTGTTCGAGAAAAGCGCCCTTATCGGGTATATGCCATAGTCAGTGTCAATGTATTTCGATGCTGCGATTCTGCTCACCGTTGCCTCATGGACACCGATGGCAGCAGCGACTTCCTGCATCGTGAGGCCTTTCAGATAACGGGGACCGTTCAGGAAGAAGTCCTTCTGTTTCTCCATCAGGACCGCTCCTGTCTTCTCCAGCGTTGAGGAACGCATCTCCAGCTGGTAGATAAGAGAGGAGGCCGCATTAATCTTGTCCTTGACGAATTTCTCCGTTTCCTTTCCTTCTGCGCTCTTGTCGTTTTTGAACGCCTCTGCCATTTCAGTGTAGGCTGGATCTATCTCCACAAGAGGAATCGCATTGCGGTTCAGGACAAGCCTGAGCACGCCTTCGCTGTCTTTCTTTATTGAAAGCTCTGGTATGATGTACTGTTCAAACTCGCTGCCATATCGCCGCCCGGGGAATGGGGTCAGTGTCCTGAGAAAGGCATAGAGGGCTTTTGTTTCCGCGCTATCAATGCCAAGGTCCCTGGAGACCTGGTCGGTCTTTCCGGCTTTCATCTTCTCAAGTTCGTTGTATACAAAGGAATGGAAGAGCTTCAGTTCCCCGTCTTTCATTCCTTTTGACTTCGCCTGCAAGATGAGGCTTTCCCTCCAGTCCCGCGCTCCGACACCATCCGGTTCCATGCTCTGGATTGCTTTGACAGCTGAGGCCACATATGGCTGTTCATCTTCTTTCACAAGCAGTTCCGGCGCGAGAGGGAAGAAGCCGTTCTTATCAAGTGCGGTGATGAGAGTCTCTGCGGTTTTGGCTGTATCATCATCCAGATGCATCATGCCAAGCTGGGCAAGCAGATGCTGCTGCAATGTCTCCTTGCTGCTTACCATGCCCTCCATCCAGTTCGTGTCTTCCCTGTCCTCGGGCGCGAAAGGGGAATCGTCGGAATAGAATTCCCTGCGGTCTGTCCTCAGTCTGTATTCATTGGCAAGCGAGTCGTAGGAGGTTGTGTCATCATGCACGATTATGGCCGGATTCAACTCGGCTTCTTTCCGGATTTTCTCCCTTAATTCCTCTGTGGACAGGGAGAGTGTTTCCATTGTCTGCAGCAGTTGGGTGCTTATCTTCAGTTCCTGCTTCAGAGATAAATCCAGACCCTGGGAGATCATTCGCTCTCCTTGTCGAAATCCTTTCCGAAATAGATTTCCTTTGCTTCCTCGTTATGAAGGAGCTCCTCCCTGGTTCCGGAGACGAGAATCTCCCCATCAGAGATGATATGCGCGGTGGTGGTTATCTCAAGAGTGTCGCGTACGTTATGGTCTGTAATGAGAATACCGATGCCGGAAGCGGCAAGGGTACGGATTATCTGCTTGATCTCATATACCGCTTTGGGGTCAATTCCGGCAAAGGGCTCATCCAGCAGGAGGAATTTAGGGGAGGTGGCGAGAGACCTTGCGATTTCGGTTCTTCTTCGCTCGCCGCCTGAGAGGGTGTATCCATATTGCCTTCTGACTTTCTCGAGGCCGAAATCATAAATCAGCTTCTCGTGCAGCTCCTTGCGCTGGGCCTTTGTCATGTCCTTCTGCGTCTGCAGCACCAGATTTATATTGTCATCGACTGTAAGCTTGCGGAATATGGATGCCTCCTGCGGCAGGTAAGCCAGCCCAAGCCGCGATCGTTTGTGCATCGGCAGCTTTGTTATGTTCTGCCCATCGATGATGACTTCACCACCATCTGCTTTGATGAAGCCTACGATCATGTAGAAAGATGTCGTTTTGCCGGCGCCATTCGGGCCGAGAAGCCCTGTTATATCGCCGGATTGCATTGAGAATGACACATTCTTGACGACATGCTTTCTGCCATAGAACTTCGAGAGATGATCAACAATAAGCTCAGCCATTTATCGTTCCTCTTATTCTTCCGTCGAGGGAGATGCTGTCCGTGTCCAGGTCGACGCTTATCACCTCAGCTTCATAGCGGTCGCCATCCCAGTCGACAGAGGCCGATCCCCTGAGCTGCAGCGTGTTGTCGCTACGCGAGAAGATGACGCTCTCTGCCGTGCATCGCATGATACCGTTCTCATCTGTATCCTTGAGGAGCGTTACATCCTTGTCTAGCTGGAGACGTTCCTCGTTGAGAAGATACTCCAGCGATGCCCCTGTAGCTGTCACTTCATTCTCCGTATCATCAATCTCATACCATGAGGAGATGAGGATTCTTTCCGCTGAGCGGTCATACCAGATTGATGAGGTGCGTATCGAGATTCCGCGTGATTCATCGGTTATGGATGTGTTGCCTGTGCAGCTGACATATCTCCAGTCGCTGCCGGAAAGCGTGATTGTGTCAGCTTTGATGCTCATTGTGTCGACAGCAACTGACGCCCCTTCGGATAGGACCACACTCTCCCTGCCATCGCGCAGCACGACAGAGCTTGTACCGCCTGAGAACGAGATGCTGTCAGCAAGAAGTGCAGCGGCAGAAAGAAGCATAAGCATGAGTGCAACTGGTTTTCTCATAGTTCAAACACTCCTTCTGATATCGTTGTGAAAGAGTAGGCCTCTTCCCTCAGGTCTCCCCTGAAACCGGTTCCTGTGAAAGTTCCGTCCTCAGAGCTTACACTCACATCGCCTTCCGCCTCTATTTCTTCCTTGTCGCTGTCGAATATGAGGCTTTCAGCTTCTATCATCATATCACCATCGGAAGCTCTGAGTCTCACCCCTCCGGAGAGATTCATCACTTTTGTTTCCGTATTTATCTCACTGTGTCCTGCAGAGCCCTCTACGGAAGGATTTCCCTCATCGTCATAGGATATGAATGATATATCCTCAACAACAGCGAGGTTGTCCTTTGAATAGAGTGTCATGCGGCTGCTTTCAATGTACACAGGCTTCTCTCCGCTCTGGCCGAGCGTGTATGTGGAGTTTTCCAGGATGATGTCGGGAAGTATAGCCTTCTCGTGTTCCCCATCGTCATCTGTGATGAAGGAGCATGATGAGAGCGTGAGTATCATAAATGCCAGGATGAATGCCTTTCTCAATCTTCACCATCCTTCTTCCTGATAATGACAGGCGTGTATTTCTTCTTGTTCAGACGGAAGAATATGGCCGCAATCAGGAATCCAGCCGCCACGCCGATGAGGGATGTGAGAAGCTGTATACCCTGACTGTCAGAGATGACTGTTCCTATCACATAACCGGGAACGAACATCAGCAGGGGAAAACCAAGACTCATGAATACAGTGAAAAGCGTTTTCCTTGGGGGCATGTCTATAACGGCCTTGTCGCCTTTCTCAAGGGGTATCCCATCAGGATTCAGCACATCGAACGAAGCCTTCTTTGACGTACAGAAGAATGAGGCTTTGCAGCCGTCGCAAAGGGATTTGTCACAGCCTGCAATCAGCCTTTCGCCTTTTTTCTCCTCTATCGTCACTGTCTGCTTCATACAGCATTGCTCTCCGGTCTCTTGATATCAACATGCTTCATGATGCGGTCAATCGAGACTGCCTTGCCGGACTCTTCGTCAATACCGACAACAACCCCCTGGATCACTCCGTCATTCCAGCATTCCATGCTTCTGATCGGAAGCTGTGATCTCAGCTTCCTGATTTCACCTTCTGGTTCAAAACCTCCTGCAGACATGAAAGAGCCAACTCTTCCGATGTCTGTTATATACGCAGTGCCTTTCTCCGTGACGCACTCATCCGCTGTCAGAACTTTCGTGTGTGTTCCGATTACGGCTGCGGCTCTGCCATCGAGATAGAATTTCATTGTTTTCTTCTCAGCTGTAGTAGCCGCATGGAATATGATAATCGGAATTTCCTCTGGATTTGTTTCCTTGAGCTTCTTGAGTATGCTGTCGGCGGTGAAGAATGCATTCTGTATATTCTGCCTAGGGAAGTTCGAATTCCCCTGAATGTTCACGATGGCGAATTTCCTGCTCCCTATAACTACATGCCTGTAGCCATGCCCAGGGCAGAGTGGGGGATAGTTGGCAGGACGCAGTATGAAACCGGCCTTTGGCACGAAATCAACCATGTCGATTTTATAGAAAAGCTTCTCGGCACCAGTGATCGTATCAACTCCGAGCTTGCCCAGCTGCAGTGAGTGGGCCTTGCCGATGCCGAAGCCGTTTGTCATGCCTTCGCCATTTGCTATCGTATAGTCTATGCTGTATTCCGTCTTGAGAGCCTGCAAGCCGTTCTTCACTGCCGTGATTCCCGGTCTGCCAGTCACTTCTCCGAGGAAGAGTATCTTTATCATGAAGTTGAGGATACCTGTTATCACCATAAGTAGCAATCTTCGAAGATGTATTTTTGCTGAATACTCATTCATTCTTTCTTCTGCAATGGCTTGCACAGATTCCGAAACATAAGTAATATCTGCTTGTCTATGCCCAGATGGCGGAATTGGTAGACGCGCTAGTTTCAGGTACTAGTCTCCGAAAGGTGATGGGGGTTCGAGTCCCCCTCTGGGCAGAACAGGGGCTGTTAAGAAAGTCTAGGCTTTCGGCGCAGCCTCTTTTTCTGTCTTCTTATACTTGTAGGAATCCCTTGCGATCTCGTTTACGGACTTCGCCATCTTCTTGTTCTCTCGGTTTGCCAAGCGTTTG
>CASFLH010000030.1 GCA_949295505.1 uncultured Spirochaetales bacterium
CGACAATCGTTGCGAAGTTGTCATCGGCAAGAACCATGTCTGCGACATTCTTCGTGACGTCCGTTCCCGTGATTCCCATACCGACTCCGATATCGGCATTCTTGATTGACGGTGCATCATTTACGCCGTCACCTGTCATTGCCGTTATCATCCCGGCCTGCTGCCATGCCTTAACGATCCTTACCTTGTGCTCAGGCTGAACGCGCGCATAGATGGAGTATTTCCTGATCTTCTTCTGGAACTCCTCATCGGAGAGCTTATCAAGCTCTGCTCCTGTTATAGCCTCATCGCGGGATGAGACGATCCCAAGCTCCTTGCCGATAGCGACTGCGGTGTCGATGTGGTCTCCGGTGATCATGATCGGCCGGATTCCCGCGCTGCGGCATTCCTTGATCGCATCCTTCACTTCCGGGCGTACCGGGTCGATCATGCCTGTCAGGCCGAGGAATACAAGATCATGCTCAAGAGATGCAGGAGACTGGTCTTCAGGAACCGACTCGAGCTTCTTTGTCGCGCCGGCGAGGACCCTCAGCGCCTTGTCGGCGAAATCCTTATTTGCTTTCAGGATTGCTTCCCGGTCCTTATCAGTAAGATCGCGGACTGTGCCGTTCGAATAGATCTTCGTGCATTTTGAAAGAAGCACATCGGGAGCACCCTTAGTGAACTGCACGTAGCCGCCTTCCGGGGTCGTGTGGATGGTGCTCATCATCTTCCTCTCGGAATCGAACGGAGCCTCTCCGACTCTCCTGAACGGTCCCTTCTCAAGGAAATCCTTGTTGATGTCCATCGTGACCGCCCAGTTGACAAGCGCCGCCTCAGTCGGCTCTCCCTCTGCCTTGAGCTCGCTGTTGAGATGCGCATCGGAGCAGAGCGACATGGCTTCTGCCAGAAGCTTCTTGTCATCCCCGAATGCGTCAACGACGGTCATCTTGTTCTGTGTGAGGGTTCCTGTCTTGTCCGAGCAGATGACTTCAGTGCAGCCAAGGGTCTCCACAGCTGTGAGCTTGCGGATGATCGCCTTCTTGCGACTCATCTTCGTGACGCCTATCGAGAGGACGATGGTGACGACAGCTGCAAGGCCTTCAGGGATCGCGGCTACCGCAAGGGATACTGCGATCATGAATGTGTCGAGAACGCCCGCAAGGTGTATGTCTCCCTCTATCGACATCCTTATCAGGTTGACGGCAAACATGAAGACGCAGATCCCGAGAACCAGCCATGTCAGGACCTTGGAGAGCTGGTTCAGCTTTCTCTGCAGCGGTGTCTCGTTGTCTGCCGCATCGGAGAGCGCCGTGGCGATCTTGCCCATCTCCGTCTTCATTCCCGTCGATACGACTACTGCCTCGCCTCTGCCGTATACGATAGTCGAGCCCATGTAGACCATGTTCCTTCTGTCTCCGAGAGGGATCTCGCTGCCTGTCAGGGTATCAGCTGTCTTATCCACAGGCACGGACTCTCCCGTGAGCGCCGCTTCCTCTGCCTTCATCGAAGCGGAGAGAAGCACCCTCGCGTCTGCCGGGACACTGTCTCCGGCTTCGAGTTCAATGATATCTCCCGGAACAAGCTCCTCGCTTTCGACTGTGACGAGCTTTCCGTCCCTCCTGACCTTTGATCTGGCCTTGGACATCGACTGCAGTGCCTCGATAGCCTTCTCCGCCTTCGACTCCTGCACGACACCGAGTACCGCATTGATTAGGACGACGATGAGGATGATCACCGCATCGGACCATTCGGTCTCTCCGGCTGCCGCGGATGTCACCACTGAGAGCACAGCAGCTATCATCAGGATGATCAGCATCGGGTCCGAAAGCTCTTCAAGGAACTTCTTGAGCACACTGTCTTTCTTCTTCTCTTCCAGCTTGTTAGGCCCATGCTCGGAAAGGCGTTTTGCTGCATCTCCCGTGGAAAGACCATCACGAGAGCTTTTCAGGGACGAGATGACATCGTCCTGCGACTGCAGATATTCTTTCATACAGACTCCTTTTCAGTTCAGGATAGAGCTTATCATTTTTCTACAGTGGGCGTTAAGGGAAAATGAACTGCTTTTTCTTTGATATCGTGACTATAGCCGCCTAATTCGGCTATAATCGTTGCATGGTCGTCGATGATGTCAGGAATCTGCAATCATATCATGCGCTGGATGAGGGTATCCGGCACATTGCTGAATACACTCCGGAGGAGATTCCCGTCTTCCATGGTTTTCACCGCGATTGCGAGCATACTGTCATTTTCACAGTCGAGCGCGGCAGTGTCACTGCATCCACCTCGTGGAGGGAGAATCCAGGCTCCAGGGATGTGACAGCGGCTGTCAGGGCTGAAGCAGGGATGTTCGTGCTCTATCTGCCCGGGGAGCCATTTATCGTGAGATCCGAGTGCGAGGAAACAGAGGCTGTCATGCGCACTCTGGGGGATAGGGATGGAAGCTAGGGCAGGAAGGCTTCTTATCGGAAAGGGGCATCCGGTAAGCGTCCAGACGATGTATGATTCAGCCCTTTCCATGGAGAGCGCTCCTGATGTGGTCTCTCTTATTTCAAAGCTTCACAGATTTGGCTGCGACATGATCCGCTTCAGTTTCGTGTCAGAGGAGGATGCTGAGCCCTTCTCATATATTGCCCGTCATAGTGTCATACCAGTTGTTGCAGATATCCATTTTGATTACCGTCTTGCGCTTCTCGCAATCAGGTGCGGTGCGCATAAGGTCCGGATCAATCCGGGGAATATCGGGGAAAAATGGAGAACAGAGGAAATAGTCAGAGCAGCTTCTGACAGCGGTGTTGCAATCAGGATCGGCCTGAACTCAGGCTCCCTGCCTTCACGCAAGGAAGGAGAGAGGGATTCAGATGTCATGGTCAGGACTGCGCTTGAGTATCTGGACTGGTTTGTCTCCTGGGGTTTTGATAACACTGTCGTCTCCCTCAAATCGTCGGACACGGAAGAGACAATGCGCGCAGCCAGAATGCTTTCTGCAGCGTCAGACGTTCCACAGCATATCGGGGTGACGGAAGCAGGTTCCCCGGTGATTTCCGCCGTGCGCTCTACCTGGGCTCTCGGCAATCTTCTTTCGGATGGCATAGGGGATACAATAAGAATATCCATGACAGGGGACGTTGAGGATGAGGTCATCGCGAGTGTTGAGCTTCTGCGCACGCTGGGGCTGAGGAAAAAAGGGGTGAGGATAGTCTCCTGTCCCCGATGCGGACGTCATGCGTTTGACACCATTTCCTTTGAAAAGCGCATCCGGGAGCGTCTGCTCTCTCTTGATAAGGATATCACTGTTGCTATAATGGGATGCCTTGTCAACGGCCCGGGGGAAGCCAAAGGTGCCGACTGGGCAGTGACGGGAATGAAGGATAAGGTATATCTCTACAGGAAAGGATGCCTTTTTGCTCAGGTCGATGAGGAAACGGCAGAAGAAGCTCTTTTCGAGGCAATACAGAATGAATGACAGGATAATCATCCGCGGCGCGCGGGAGCATAATCTCAAGAACATAGACCTGGAGCTTCCGAAGAACTCTCTTGTCGTCATTTCCGGACTATCCGGTTCAGGCAAGAGTTCCCTTGCTTTTGATACGATCTTCGCAGAAGGGCAGAGAAGATATATCGAATCCCTTTCTAGCTATGCCAGGATGTTCCTCGGGAGAATGGATAAGCCCGATGTTGATTCGATTGAAGGGCTTTCCCCTGCCATCGCCATCGAACAGAAGTCAACGAACAGGAATCCGCGATCGACAGTCGGTACTGTTACTGAGATATATGATTATTACCGTCTTCTCTGGGCCAGAATCGGTCACAAGCACTGTCCGAAGTGCGGCAGGGAGATTACGGAGATGTCAGTTGACCAGATCATCGACATCATTTTCTCACATCCAGAGGGCGGCCGCCTTATGATTCTCGCTCCTGTTGCCAGGGGGAAGAAAGGAGAGTTCCGCAACACGCTTGAGGAAGCGCTCAAGCTGGGTTATCTCAGGGCGATGATCGATGGCAGGCTCTATAATCTCGATGAGTCAATCCCGCAGCTGGAGAAGAAAGTCAAGCATAACGTTTCGATCCTCATTGACAGGGTAAAGAACTCAAAAGCCGACCGAACCAGGATTTCGGATGCGGTAGAGCATGCATTTGAGATCGCAAATGGCCTTGTTGAGGTCGAATATCATGATGAAGGACGCAGTGAGATATACAGCGAGAAGAACAGCTGCCCTGACTGCGGCATAACGATTCCTGAGATAGAGCCACGCTTCTTCTCCTTCAATTCCCCATTCGGCGCATGTCCCGAATGCAACGGCCTTGGGTTCAGAAAGGAATTCGACCCGGACAAAATCATCCCCGACCGTACTCTTTCCTATAATCAAGGTGCGATAAGGACGCATCGTCCTGATGCCAATTACTACAGGGCAGGCATTGAGGCACTGTATAAGCATTACGGCTATTCGATGGATACCCCTATCGAGAAGCTTCCTGAGGAGTTTGTCCATGTCCTTCTGTATGGGGGAGGGGACCGTTTCTCCTATTCCTATCAGGGAACAAGCGAAAGAAGGACAACCGAGTTCAGGGGAATCATCACCGAGCTTGAGCGCCGTTACTATGAGACGCAGTCGATGAACATCCGCATGTGGCTTGATTCATTCCGCGAGGATGTCACATGTCCTGTCTGTCATGGCGACAGGCTTAGAAAGGAAGCCCTGTCAGTCTATGTCGGTGGCAAGAACATAATCGAGGCCACCCGCATGTCGGTGCTGAAGACAATTGAGTTCTTCGACAGCCTCGATCTTAGCGATACAGAGAGGGAAATCGGGCGGGAGATACTGAAGGAAATCAACGCCAGGCTCCACTTCCTGAAGGATGTCGGGCTTGGATACCTCACGCTCTACAGAGCTGCCGCAACGCTCTCTGGAGGAGAGGCGCAGCGCATAAGGCTTGCCACGCAGATAGGTTCTGCTCTCACAGGTGTCCTCTATGTTCTCGATGAACCATCCATCGGTCTTCATCAGCGCGACAACCAGAAGCTGATAGACACGCTGAAAAAACTCAGGGATCTCGGCAACACGGTCATTGTTGTCGAGCATGATGAGGATACGATCAGGGAAGCGGATTATGTCGTTGATCTCGGTCCCGGAGCAGGGGAGCGAGGCGGTGCCGTAACTGCCAAGGGGACTCCTGATGAGATTGCTTCAAATAAAGAGAGCATTACAGGACAGTTCCTTTCAGGCGCTATTTCCATTCCTGTTCCCCAGAGGCGTAAGGGCAATGGCAAGCACATAAGAATCACGGGATGCGCCAAGAACAATCTGAAGGATATCGATGTGGATATCCCCCTTGGGGAATTTGTTGTCATCACGGGCGTCTCAGGTTCAGGCAAATCCACGCTGCTGAATGAGATACTGTTGCCGGCCGTTCAGAGGAAACTTGCCAGGAAGGGCGAGACATTTGACGGCTACAGGACGCTGGAAGGCACGGAGAACATCGACAAAGTCATCTCAATCGATCAGTCTCCGATCGGACGCACGCCACGCTCTAATCCTGCAACGTATGTCGATCTCTTCACTCCTATACGCGAGCTATTTGCTCAGATGCCTGAAGCGAAAGCAAGGGGCTATAACGCTGGCCGCTTCTCTTTCAATGTGCCTGGAGGCAGATGCGAAAACTGCTCAGGAGATGGACAGCTCAAGATAGAGATGCACTTCCTTCCCGATGTGTATGTGAGATGCGATGTCTGCGATGGCAAGCGCTACAATAAGGAGACGCTGTCTGTAACATACAAGGGAAAGAATATATCGGAAGTACTTGATATGACAGTCAGTGAGGCTCATGAATTCTTCTCTGCTCATCCGCGCATCATGCGCAAGCTCGATACCCTCATGGCGGTCGGTCTCGACTATGTCAGGCTCGGACAGAGTGCGCTCACTCTCTCTGGAGGGGAGGCTCAGCGTGTGAAGCTTGCCCTTGAGCTCTCGAAGGTGCAGACCGGAAAGACGCTCTATGTACTTGATGAACCGACGACCGGTCTTCATTTCGCGGATGTTAAGAAGCTTCTTGAAGTGCTTGAGAAACTCGTCGAGAATGGAAACAGCGTGATACTGATCGAGCATAACCTCGATGTCATAAAGACAGCCGATTACATTATCGATCTCGGCCCCGATGGCGGAGACGATGGCGGACGGATCGTGGCAGCCGGTACCCCGGAGGAAGTTGCTGCAACTCCCGGAAGCTTCACTGGCGAATTCCTTAGGAGATATCTGTAAGTGAGGAAGGTTCTTGCTCTGGCTCTCATCATCATGCTGCCATCAGCGCTTTTCGCGCTGACGGCTCCTGCGATTTACTTCGCATCCGATGACGCGCTCAGGAGCATGGCTGCGCTGAGAGGGCTGGAAGAGGGAACTCGTGAGGAGATGCAGAATGCCCTCTATGATTATGAGGGACTTGAAGCTTACTCAGTGGAAGTCACGGACGAGCAGAATGAGGAAGGATTCCTTCTTATCATTAACGGGGCAGAGAATCTCTCGAGGGAGGAAAACAGGGTTGTCCTGAGAGGAAACTCATCCATTTCGATGACGGATGATGGCGTTACCTCTGAGCTTTCGGCGGATACGATCATCATCGACACGGACAACAGCAGGCTCACAGCTCTCGAGAATGTAAGCTACAGAACCGACGACGAGAGCGCCTCGATACAGGATATCACTGCGGACATCGTCACAGTTACATGGGAGTCTGGTGACCTGATGGTCACAAACGCCACCACATTGACGGAAAGCGGGGAAGAGGGGGATGAGGATACGATAACCATCTACACATCTGGCGAGACGCTTTCCTACAGCTCGGAGGGAGGTATGCTATATGAGGATGGATTCATCACATCGAATCCGGATGAGGCATACGTCTCCATCACCGCAAAGGAGATAGCGATGCTCAATGGGGCGGACACCTTCATAACCAATGCGTATCTCTCCATAGGCCGTGTTCCTCTTCTATGGCTTCCTTTCTTCTTCTATCCAGGTTCGCAGATCACAGGTAACCCCAGCATGGGCTTCAGCTCTGAGCGCGGAGCCTTCCTCAACACGACATTTGAACTTCTCGGGCAGGCCGAGAGCGTGCAGAATACGGGTGGGGACGATGATGAGGAGAAGTCCTTCATGTCCATCCTCTCCTCTGGCGGCAGCAATGAGAACAGCCAGCCTGTAGGCGCATACTATTCTTCGTCCAAGGAGCTCTCCCCAGCTGAGCGCTGGGCAAGGGAAAGCGGCTCATATATCGCTCTTATGGCTGACGCCTATGTCAAGAATGGTCTGCACATGGGCATTGACAGCCATATATCGCTTTTTGATGATTCGCTCCGTTTCTCCGTTCTGGACGGTGTCGCCCTTTCGCCATCCTCTTCGTATTATGACGGTCATTTCCGTTACTACGGTGAGAATGAATTCGAGTACAGGAATCATGGGTTGGATCTCACGTTGTCGCTGCCGTATTACTCAGACAGCAGGGTAATGATGGATTTCGCTGACCGTCTTACGGGTTTCTCTCTTTTCTCTCTGATCCAGACACCGGAGTTCCCAACGGAATTCAATTCGACGATCACATCTTTCTCGAATGAGCTCGAGATTGACTACACACTTCCATCGGAATATAGAAAGGACCTTGTGTCTTCGTTCTCTCTCTCCGACCTCAATCTTGGTGTTGATTACCGCTGGGATACAAGGGAACATCGTTATTATGTGGATGAGACAACGCTTCCATCGTTCTCCGCCTCGGTATCAGGCACGCTTTTCAGCTACGCATCCTCTGTCGCATCGCCTGTTGTGTCGGTGCAGAGGAAAGAGAGGGACGCAACGGATGTCCATCTGCTTTCCGATCCTCTGCTCTATGCGGTTTATAAAGCTGAGGAGGAGAGGGCTGAGGCGACTGGAAACGAGAATTATTCCGTCTCCCTCGGATATTCTCTCTCGGAGAACTTCAGCAATGAGTATGGATTCAGCCGTGACGGCGCATACGAGGACGGGGAGCTTTCCACATCGACATCAATGAGGCTCACGCTTGATGCGGCAGCCGCTGATTACGCTTCTCTCAAGGCTGTTTTCACTCCGTCTTATTCATATCTCTGGGAAGATGATGACTCTGTAACTGCGTATACTCACCGCGGTGCAGTCACCTCCGATGTCACATTCTCCGTGCCTTATATCGGCATCCAGTATCATATTGCATCGAGGCTTTTCAATTACAGAAGCACGATTGAGAATGGTATCGAGACAGATATGGATCTCCTCGTGCCAGGCTGGAATCAGGATACGGTTACAAGCCACTCCATTGCGCTGACGAAGGCTTTTGTCACGGAATATGGAACATTCACGCCGTCCATAGAGTATGTGCTCCCGCCACTTGCTGCGGAGCTCATTCCCCGTCTTTCCTACAGTTACGGTCCTTTCGCCCTTTCCTTTGGCTGGCAGTTCCTGCAGGAGGATACGGATGCACCGTTCAGGAGCGATCTTGTCGAACTGTCGCTCGGTTACAATGGAACATATGTCACATCGAATATCTCAATGCGCTATCAGAGCGCTGATTACGATCCGTCCGCGTTCTGGAATCCATTCTATGGCAATGCATCGCTTTCCCTCCGGACGGAGGACAGGGCATGGTCAATCACACAGTACTTCGATTATTACGCCTACGATAGTGGCGACTACAACTATTTCGATTCGATAAAGACCACGCTGAAGATGCCGTATTTTGATTTCTCTGTCGAATGGCAGGGACCGGCAGGGGATGTCAGCTTCAAGGGTATTGAGGCGCATCTCGATGTTGATTCAGCATTTTTCCAGCTCTGGAAAGGTCGTCTGTATTTCTCGTTCGGCATTGACTCGGACTTCGAGTTCGATATGGACAATCCTTACGCGTCGATGTTCACCTTCACGCCTTCGATAACCTTCAGCATTGCCGAATTCCTGGATTTCACATTCTCATTCTCGTCATCCAACAACGCATTCTATGATTATTATCAGAGCGGTAATTTCTTTGGAGAGTTCTTTACGGATCTTGCCAAGTCCTTTGATTTCTTCGGCAACGGACGCAATGAGACGAACTTTGTCATGAGCGAGGCGCAGCTCGATATTGTCCATTATATGGATGACTGGGATCTGCATTGCTCATACTCAGCTCATATCGAGCTTCACGATGATGTCTATCAGTTCGTTCCGGAATTCAGCATCTACCTCAGCTGGAAGATACTTCCTGACCTGAAGATCGATCAGGAATGGGAATACAATACATCTACGAAGATATGGGAGCGATGATGTCTCAGAGCTATGTTTTCAAGCCTGACAACGTCCAGCTTGTGCTGGGTGCAAATGATTCCAATTTGTCATACCTGGAGATGCTGATGGCCTCGGACATCTCTGTAAGGGGAACCAGTATCTCCGTTTCAGAGGATGTTCCTCTCTTTATTCCGTTCATGAAGCGCCTGGAAAAGGCAGCGGAAGAGCGCGGAGTACTGAAGGAATCTGAAATCTTCATGGAATTCCAGCTTCTGTCAGAGCCGGAGACCCTGCAGCAGGACAGTGAGAATCCCGCGATTGTTGCGGCAGGCCGCACGATATACCCGCGAAGCAGGGCAGAGAAGGAGCTGTTTTCCGTGCTGCCTTCTTCCGATGTCGTTTTCTCTGTCGGGCCTGCCGGTACAGGCAAGACATTTGTCGCCGTAATATGGGCACTTTCGGAAGTTCTATCCGGCAGGAAGGGCAAGCTGCTCCTGACACGTCCCGTGGTGGAGGCTGGGGAGTCCCTTGGATTCCTTCCCGGTGACCTTAAGCAGAAGCTTGGGCCATATCTGAATCCTCTGTATGACGCGGCAGAGTATGTGCTCACTCCGCATCAGATCAAGCGCATGGAAGAGAATGGCACGCTTGAGATCGCACCTCTTGCCTACATGAGGGGACGTTCGGTGAACAATGCTGTCATGATCCTCGATGAGGCCCAGAACGCGACTCGGTCCCAGATAAAGATGTTCCTTACGCGTTTAGGAGAGAACTGCCAGGCGATAGTCACTGGCGATCCATCGCAGACGGATCTTTCGTCGAGGCAGGAATCAGGGCTGGAGGAGGCTGTGAGCATACTCAGTGGAATCAAAGGGGTTTCAGTGGTAAGATTCTCTCATAGCGATACTGTGCGCTCTCGCATCGTGAGGGAGATTGTGCGTGCTTATTCGATACGGGAGGAAGAATGAAGAACAGGCTGGTTTCCGAGTGCCTTAAAGCGTTTACGAAAAGGCAGAGGAGGATTCTTTATGCCCTGATGGCGCTTACTGTGCTTCTTGGACTGGTGTTCCCGCTTCTTCTTTCATCAGACCCGCGTTCCGTGATGACTCTCACAAGACAGTACAGGCCGGGAGAACTGGCTGATGAGGATGTGATCGCGCCTTCGGATTTCTCTTATATCGATGATGCCGCCACTGCGGAGGAAACAGCCGCTGCTGCCCGCAGTGTTCTGCCTCAGTTCTTCTATTCGATTACTGAATCAATGGATATCAGGAACAAGGCGGAGGCTTTCACCGATGCCGTGCTCAATGGCAAAGCCAGTGATTTCATCCTGCAGGAGGGGATCGTAGACACAGAGAATGCCGCAAAACGCCTTGATGAAGTCCCCGATGGAGACAGGCCTCTTCTTGCTTCCTTGATAAATGAAGGCGTTGTCTATCTGCTTGATGAAGGTGTTTTCGCTGCAGAGGATATTGCTGAGATAACCGCGAGCGGTTACAGGTCGATCATGATGGAGGACTCGGATCTTCCTTTCCGGTATTCCGGGCGTTTCCGCGTGCTTGAATCAGTCATAGTCTCTGGAGAGGCATATGAGGCGATTTCGCTGCGGGCATCGCAGAAATACCCCGATCTGCCTTCATCATACTCCGCGCTTGTCTCCGATGCTGTCTCGATGCTTGTCACTGCTAATGTCTTCTATGATCCGATGCTCACGACTAGCATGCGCGAGAGTGAGGCCGCTTCTGTTCCTCCTGTGCTTGTAGAGATAGAAAGAGGGGATTATATAATCCAGAAGGATACAGTTGTAACTGAGCAACAGCTGAGGACGATCCAGCGCATATATGATTCTGCCGTCGTCTCGATTTCCCCGCAGAAAGCGATAGGATATCTTGTCTTCCTTGTGCTTGTGGTCCTTCTTCATGTTTTTCTTCTCTTTTATTTCATCAATTACCGCTACAGGCTTTCGCTTTATTCCATTATCTGCTTTGTCGGCATAGACATAACGCTTGTGCTTGCTTTCCTGATCTCGCGGTTTTTGCCGGAGGAAGGCGTCCAGTATATAGATCCGTTCCTTCCTTTCGTGCTCATGCCGGCCCTTGCGACATCCATCACCGGACGGCGCCGTGTAGGCTTTTCCGTCGCGCTCCTGTTGTCGGCCTTCGCATCGATTTACCCGGGAAGCAGGTTCTTCTCATTCTTCTATTTCATCGCTGTCATCGAATGCTGCCTGATGTTCATACGCTTCGGTTCGGAGAGACTGGACATGATCTATCAGACACTGTTCTCTTCGATCGCCACAGCAGGTGTCACGGTACTTGTCTCTTTCGTCTATGACCTTGAGTTCCAGGTTGTCTTCACCAGCGCTATTGCCGCTGCGCTCAATGTGGTCGTGTCGTTCATTTTCCTTTCGATTATCCTGCCGCTGATCGAGAAGGCGTTCAACATACCGACAGCATACCGTCTTCATGAGCTTTCCTTTACTGACACGCCGACGCTCAACAGGCTCTCACAGGTAGCGCCAGGAACGTTCAATCATGCCAAGAACGTCTCGGAGATGGCCTATGATGCATGCAAGGCCATCGGCGCCAATGCTGATCTGGCGCGGGTAGGGGGGCTTTATCATGATATCGGCAAAGCCGAGCATCCTGAGTATTTCATAGAAAACCAAAACGGCAAGAATGCCCATGATGAGATAAACAAGACGCTTTCAGCTGCCATCATAAAATCACATGTCAAGCTCGGTGTTGAGAAGGCAAAGGAGATCGGTCTTCCCCAGGAGGTCATTGACATCATTGCAGAGCATCATGGAAATGACCTGATCAAGTATTTCTACAATGAGGCAGTGCGAGAGGCAAAGGAATCCAGAAGCTCCATCGTGAGCGAGGAGGATTTCCGTTATAATGGCCATATCCCATCGACAGTCGAGAGCGCTGTGGTCATGCTCGCTGACTGCACGGAAGCCGCGACGAGGACGATGAAGAACCCGAACCATCAGAAATACGACAAGTTCATAACGAATATCTTCATCGACAAGATGAACTACAGGCAGCTCAATAACTCGCAGCTCACGATCAATGACCTTGATAAGATCAGGGAATCTTTCATCCATTATCTGCTTGGCCGCGATCATCAGCGCATTGATTATGGTAAGGAGTGATTATGCATTACATAGAAGATGAGAGCGGAAGCGTGGACACAGCGTACGCTGACAGCATCATCAGCCGTATTCTCAGCTATCTTGGAGAGGATGGCGATTTCTCCCTTCATTTCATCTCGGATGACGAGATGCGCGACCTGAACCGAGAATACCGCGGAATCGATGATCCCACCGATATCCTCACATTCGCCATCAATGACGGCGAGGCATTCCCGTCTGTGGAAGGGGAGGAGAAGGAGCTTGGTGATATCTTCATCTCCATAGACTCCATGAATCGCAATGCTGATTCCCTGATGGTGGACAGGGATGAAGAGCTCAGGCGCCTTCTGGTGCATGGCATTCTCCATCTGCGCGGACTGGATCACGCGACGAATGATTTCGCTTCCGAGCCCATGCTTATTGAGCAGGAACGCATTATGAAGGAACTTGGCTTCCTGAAAATCCAGTATTGATATTCCATATTTCCCTGAACGGTATTATATTCAGAGAAGGAAGTGGCCTGAATTGCTATTTTCCCTCGAAGATGGTATAAATCTTTACGGTTGAAAAAAGTCATCCTCATTCATGAGGAAGAAGGAGAGAATATGATCAAAGTAGGAATCAATGGATTCGGAAGAATCGGACGCTTTGTCTTCCGCGCAGCTATGAACCGCCCGGATATCGAGATTGTAGGCATCAACGACCTTTGCCCGGTCGATTACCTTGCATATATGCTCAAGTATGACACAATGCATGGTCAGTTCGATGGAACAATCGAGTGCGATGTCGAGAAGTCACAGCTCATTGTCAATGGGCATACAGTCCGCGTCACAGCATGCAAGGATCCGGCAGAGCTCAAGTGGGATGAAGTCGGTGCTGAGTATGTCGTAGAGTCCACTGGTCTCTTCCTTACAAAGGAGAAGGCACAGGCTCACATCACAGCTGGTGCTAAGTATGTCGTTATGTCCGCTCCTTCAAAGGATGACACTCCGATGTTCGTCTGTGGTGTAAACGAGGACTCCTATGTAAAGGGAACTCAGTTCGTATCCAACGCATCCTGCACAACGAACTGTCTTGCTCCTATTGCAAAGGTTCTCAATGATAACTGGGGAATCACAGATGGTCTTATGACAACTGTACACTCCACAACAGCAACACAGAAGACTGTTGATGGACCTTCAATGAAGGACTGGAGAGGTGGACGCGCTGCTTCCGGCAACATCATCCCATCTTCAACAGGTGCTGCAAAGGCTGTAGGAAAGGTCATTCCTTCCCTCAATGGCAAGCTCACAGGTATGTCCATGAGAGTTCCTACTCTTGACGTATCTGTCGTTGACCTCACAGTCAACCTCGCAAAGCCTGCTAAGTATGCTGACATCTGTGCAGCTATGAAGAAGGCTTCTGAGGGCGAGCTCAAGGGTATCCTCGGATACACAGAGGATGCAGTTGTTTCCTCAGACTTCCTTGGTGATACACACACATCAATCTTCGATGCAAAGGCTGGTATCGCTCTTACAGACACATTCGTGAAGGTTGTTTCCTGGTATGACAATGAGATCGGATACTCCAACAAGGTTCTTGACCTCATCGCTCATATGAAGAAGGTCAACGGCTGATTCAGTCTGCCCGGCACAGCCCGGGAATACGGGCCTGCCTGTGCAGGCCCATTCTTTTAATAGGAGACTTATATGGTACTCAATACTATCAATGAAGCTGATCTCAAGGGAAAGAGAGTTCTTATCCGTGTTGATTTCAACGTACCTCTCAAGGATGGCAAGGTAACTGACAACACACGTATCAAGGCAGCTCTTCCTACAATCAAGTATATTCTTGACAACGGTGCTTCCGTTGTTGTCATGACACACCTTGGAAGACCAAAGGGACAGAAGAATCCTGCATTCTCACTCGCACCTGTCGCGGCTGAGTTCGAGAAGCTTCTCGGAAAGAAGGTAACGCTTGCTCCAGATGTCATCGGACCGGAGGTGGAGAAGGAAGTCAAGGCGCTTCAGCCAGGCGATGTGCTTCTCCTTGAGAACGTAAGGTTCTATGCGGAGGAGGAGAAGAACGACGAGAATTTCGCCAAGACACTCGCTTCCTATGGTGACATCTACTGCAACGATGCATTCGGAACGGCACATCGTGCACATGCTTCCACAGAGGGTGTCTCTCATTATCTTCCATCATATGCGGGCTTCCTCATTGAGAAGGAAGTGAAGTTCATGGCTCCTGTTCTCGAGAATCCTGAGAAGCCGCTTGTCGCTATTATCGGAGGCAGCAAGGTCTCATCCAAGATCACTGTTCTCGAGTCCCTTGTCCGCACATGTGACACAATCGTAATCGGTGGTGGCATGGCTTATACATTCCTCCGCGTCCAGGGCTACACAATCGGAAAGTCCCTCTTTGAAGAGGATTATCTTGAGACTGCTAAGAACTTCCTTGATAAGGCAGCTGCAAAGGGTGTCAAGGTCATTCTTCCTGTTGACCATGTCTGCGCTGCGGAGTTCAAGGAAGATGCGGCTCCTGTCTATGTCGATGGCAAGAACATCCCAGATGACCTCATGGGCATGGATATCGGAGCAAAGACAGTCGAGATGATCAAGGACGCGATCAAGAGCGCAAAGACTGTAGTCTGGAACGGACCGATGGGAGTGTTTGAGTTCGCAGCATTCTCCAAGGGTACAGAGGAAGTGGCGAAGGCTCTTGCAGCTTCTGATGCGATTTCCGTCGTCGGTGGCGGTGACAGTGTTGCAGCCATCAACAAGTTCGGTCTTGCGGACAGCATCAGCCATGTGTCAACAGGCGGCGGCGCTTCGCTTGAATTCCTTGAGGGCAAGGTTCTTCCTGGCATCAAGGCACTGGAGAAATAATCATGAGAAAGCCGTATATTGCAGGTAACTGGAAGATGAATCTCACCCCTTCTGAGGGGAAAGCATATGCAGCGGAGCTTTCCGCTGCGGTGAAGAAGGCTGGTGTTGACTGCCGTGTCATGATCGCGCCTTCCTTCGTATCCCTTCCTGGTGTCGTGGAGGCTGTAAAAGGCTCTGATATCGTTGTTGCTGCCCAGAATATGGCTAATCACCTTGCCGGTGCCTATACCGGCGAGGTCTCCCCTGAGATGCTCAAGGATATCGGGGTGAACACAGTCATTCTCGGACACAGCGAGAGACGACAGTACTATGGAGAGACTGACGAGATCATCAACTCCAAGGTCCTTCTTGCTCTTTCCCTCAAGATGGAGGTTGTGCTCTGCGTTGGAGAGACTCTCGAGGAGAGGGAAGGCGGCAAGCTTGAGGAAATTCTCGAGAGACAGCTGAGAGTTGGTCTCAAGGATGTTCTTCCTGCAGAGATGGGAGCTGTCACGATTGCCTATGAGCCTGTATGGGCCATTGGTACAGGAAAGACAGCAACTCCGGAAGATGCTGATTCTGCTCATGCTTTTATCCGCAGAACTGTTGCTGCTCTGTATAGTGAGGATATTGCAAATAATCTCATAATACAGTATGGTGGTTCTGTTAAGCCCGGCAATATCAGGGCTCTGATGGAAAAGGAAAATATCGACGGCGCACTGGTAGGCGGAGCCTCCCTCAAGCTTGATGATTTCCTGCCCATCATCATATTCAGCAAATAAGATCGGAGTTAGTGAAAATGGCTATTCTAGGTATCATACTTCTGGTAGTTTTCTGTATCATCTCGCTTCTGCTCATCTTCCTTGTAGCAGTACAGGGAGAGAACAGCGTAGGGCTTGGCGGAATCTTCGGTGGAAGCTCGGATTCGGCATTCGGTTCGAACACGTCGACTTTCCTTACGAAAATCACGACGATACTGACCATCATATTCATGGTGCTCTCTCTCGTTGTCGCAATCGTCAACAAGTCCAGCGATGCAGAGATTGAAGCGGCAATCGCCGCAGAGGCTGAAGCAGAGGCCGCTGCTATGAACTGGGCATCTGAATCATCTGATGACAGTGCAGAGAACTGGGCTGATACTGCAGTTCAGACAGAAAGCACAGAAGGAGCTGCAGAGACTGTTTCTGCAGAGTGATTCCTTCATACATGAGCCGGCTTGCCTTCATGGAGAAGCCGGCTTATTCTTTCTAAATAGGGAGTACTTATGCAGGTTTGTGTTGTTTATGCAGCAAAAAGCCGCGAAAGCGGTGAGAATCTGAAGGCAATTGCCCAGTCTTTTGCCAAAGGCCTCGAGATGCAGGGCCATAATGCTGATGTTATCAGCGCGTATGACGAAGCCAGACTCACGCTCTATGACTATGTTGTCATAGGTTCTGAGCCTGTTTCTTTTTTCTCTGCAGCCGTCCCCGGAATTCTTCCGAAATTCCTCGCGCAGGCAGGTACCGTGTCCGGTAAGCGCTGTACAGCTTTCATCACAGGATGCCTCAGGAAGGGAAAGACGCTTCAGAATCTGATGAAGACTATGGAAGGTGAGGGCATGATGCTCAAGCTTTCCGAAGTGATAAAGAAGCCGGAAGAGGCGCTGGCTATCGGAAAACGCCTTAATGTTGAGAGGAATATCTGATGAGAAAGAACAGGATCTTCGCAGTATTACTGCTTCTTGCAGCTTTTGTATCAGGAGTATCGGCAGCAAGCTCGCTTATTTCAAGCCCTGCCGCTACTGTCAATCTAATCCGCAATCATATGATTTCTCAGTCAGAGCTTGACAGCAAGTATGACAGCTATGTTGCTATGGGTGCTCAGGGTATCACGAAAACGGATATTCTTGACACTCTGATCAATGATGAGGTTTTCCTCCAGGGCGCAGAAAGGGATGGCATCGTAGTCTCTGACAGACAGGTTGATCAGCTCTATGCGCAGGCAAAGGCCAATGCTGCGGCGCAGGCTGGACGCAATGTCACCGATGAGGAGTTCGCGGCGGAAGCGACAAGACAGTTCGGATCTGTGGAAGCGTACAGGGAGGCACTCAAGGAGCAGTCCATCGTCAACCAGTATGTCCTGCTGAAAAAAGGCGCTGAACTGCAGAATATCCCGATGCCAACAAACGCAGAGATTTCCTCTTTCTACAGGCAGAATCAGCAGGTCTTCTTCCAGGCTGAGAATGTCAAGCTTGCACATATCTATATCCCCAAGACAGGAGATGCTGCAGCTGACAATGAATCAAGGGAGCTTCTTGCTGCTGTTGCTGCTGATATCCACAGCGGAGCAACAACATTCGAGAAGGCAGTCATCGCCTACAGCGAGGACGAAGGCTCAAGGAATATCGGTGGTGATATCGGCTGGCTGACGGCAGACAATGCAGTGGCCCGTCAGGGATGGGGTGATGCCTTCTGCGACACCGTCCTTTCTATGGAACCTGGTGATATCTCAGATGTGCTCGAGTCAAATACCGGCTATCATATCGTCAAGGTATCTGTGCATAATCCTGGAAGGATTCTCTCCCTCAGTGACACGATCTCGCCTGAGGATACGATGACAGTCCGTGAGTATATTACCCAGATTCTCTATGTGAGGAACCAGCAGGCAGCTTACACTACAGCGCTTCAGGAAATTCTGGAGGAGCTCAGATCTGAGGCACAGATCAGGATTTTCTACGAGGGATAAGATGCAGAACAAAGCACGTCATCATGATCGTAGCATTGCTGTTGCAACGCTTTATTCGCTTGATTTCCGCGGCCTTCTTGACTCTCCTGCAGAGGAGATTGATCCTTTCCAGGGAATGAATGAGGAAGAAATCGCAGCACTGGACGAGGAGGACAGGATCTTCATCCGCTTCCTTGTTTTCGGAACCCTTGAGAACAGGAAGGAAATCGATTCCCTTATCTCCCGCTATTCCCTCAACAGGCCGATCGAGAAAATCGATGCCGTAGACAGGAACATCCTCCGTGTCGCTTTCTATCAGATGCAGTTCTCACGGGATGTTCATCCCGCGATAGTGATCGATGAAGCAGTGAAGCTTTCACAGGAGCTTTCGAATGATGTCTCTTTCAAGTTCATTAACGGCATACTCGACGCTGCAAGAAAGGATATGGAGAAGAAATGATCCAGCTTAAAAGTGATAAGGATATAGATGGAATAAGGACCAGCTGCAAGCTCCTTGCGGAGCTATTTGAGGAAGTAGGTCCCCAGATTCAGGAGGGCATGAGCACATTAGATGTGGATGCCCTCTGCTATGATTTCATGAAACGCCATCATTCAACTGGTCCTTGCAAGGGATATATGGGTTACCCTAATGTGACCTGCATTTCCGTCAATGACATGGTGATCCATGGTATTCCAAGTCGTAACATCATTCTCCGTGAAGGCGATATCGTAAGCGTCGATATCTGCCTGGAAAAGAATGGTTACGTGAGTGATTCAACTCATACCTATGAAATCGGCAAGGTCTCTCCTGAGGTCCACCAGCTGAATGAAGTCACCAACAAATGTCTTTATCTTGGCATAGAAGCCGCGGCTGCGCCCCATGCAAGGATACAGGACATAGGTGCTGCTGTCTCTGGATATGCCAGGAAATTCGGTTATGGCGTTGTCCGTGATTACTGTGGGCATGGCGTTGGATTTTCAATACATGAAGACCCTGAAGTACCGAATTATGTCTCTCTTGCGAACCCGAATCCACGGCTGAGACCGGGAATGGTCATTGCAATCGAGCCGATGATCAACATGGGGACATATCGCGTGAAGACGGAACCAGATGGGTGGGGAGTGAAGACACTGGATGGCAAACCGGCATGCCATTGGGAACATACCGTGGCTATCACGGATAACGGACTCGAGATTCTTACACAGCTCTGAGAGGAGGAACTATGGGCAAGGAATTCATCACATGCGACATGATCAGGGATGCGGCTCTGAAGCTTGTGTACAAGATGCACAATGAGGACCATTTCGTACCTGATGTAATCTATGACTCCCTTAGGGGTGGTGCCTATATGGCGAATGTGATGAGCGAGTACTACAAGCTCATGGCCATGAAGGAGGGAAAGACACCTGTCTTTTATGCGGCTGTCGTAGCCCGTTCCTATGGTGCAGTGAAAGAGCATTCATCCCATGTTGATATCGATGGGTGGACCTGGTCTCCGCGCAATCTGAAGAAAGGGCAGAAGATCCTTATTGTCGATGACATCTTCGATACTGGAATGACTGTCAATGCGCTTGTGAAGACTGTCATGGATGCCGGTATACCAAGAGAGGATATCAAGGTGGCTGTATATGACTACAAGGTTCCTCTTTACAAGAATGAGGAACCTCTTCCTGTGCAGCCTGATTACTGGTGCCGCAAGCATATTCTCCATAAGCCGGAGGATTCACGCTGGATCCATTACACATGCCATGAATTCATCGGCCTCACACATGATGAGATAGATGAAGTATACAAGGATGAGGAAGTAAGGAAGATACTTCATACAATTCTTGACTGATTCACTGTGTTCCTAAATTTTCTTATGCCCCCGGTAGTACGATGCCCGGGGGTTTCTCGTCAATATAAGTAAAATATGTTTCCCTACACGGACGATTTTCTTGACACCAGATAACGGGGGGGGGTAGTATATAAAAGTTGGAGGGTGATATGAGGAAGAAAATCAACTCATTTCTTATTATAGTTTCAGTCATCATGCTCGTTGTTGCCTGTCAGCCCAAAGCATGGTGGGAAGATTACTGGTGGCCAGAAAAGTTCCCGGAGAGGGAAGATCCGCTTCCTACGGATACTGTTGTCAGCGCTATTTCAATACCAGGTTTGCTCAGCGATGTTTTCGCTTCAGGTGAAAAAGGTATCGATGTCGAATGGCTTCGCACAGATCCATTTAGCCAGTTGATGGCACGTTCATCGATTGACGGAGCAGTTGCTGATTGTATCTACGCAGTTATTACCTATGACGATTATTCTAATCCTGCAATTTCAAATGAAGATCTTGTAATCACGGAAGGAAAAATTGTATTCGAATTTAAGCTTGAATCCGTAAACTTTTCTTATCCCGTTGAAGTACTTTCCTTCAATGCATATGTTCTTGATGACATTATAATCAACCATCA